>JANXBO010000003.1:65167-100018 GCA_025057575.1 Candidatus Caldisaccharidevorator malaysiensis | reverse complement strand
AAGACCCTCTTTCTAATGGCGGGGGAAGTCCTCTTAGGAGGCAAGCAGGACCGAATCGTCAAGGACGACACGCTGATACCGCCCCGAAAGACCGTCAAGGTCGCCGTCTTCTGCGTGGAGCCAGGGCGCTGGGCACCAAGCGAGTCGGGAATGAAGTTTATGGCTTCCGATGCACTGGTGGCTCCCCAGGTGAGACTGAAAGCCCAATGGGATGAAAGCCAGTCCGCCGTTTGGGAGGAAACCGAACGGGTTCAAAGAATGGTGCCCGGTCTGATGAGAAGAGGGACCAGTTACCGCAATGTGCTGGACAGCCCTGGCGTCCGAAAAGCCATTCGTCAGAAGATCCGTCGCCTAAAAAGAGCGCTTGCGAGCGATAGGAGAACCTGTGGTCTGATCGTTGCCATCAACGGGCAGATTCGCTGGATGGACCTGTTCGCCAATCATTCTTTGCTGCAAAAGTCCCTTGATCGGCTTCTTTCGGCAGCCGTCGTGCAAGAGATGGCAGAAGGGCGACCGGCGATCAGCAGGACACCCCGCATTAGCGAAGCCCAAGACTTTTTGAAAAGGGCTCTTACCGGAAGGAGAGTGGCAACCCGACGCTCCAATCAAGGGTTTGTAACGAAGGTCGAGTCGGGGCGTGTGGTTGGGATAGAAATGGCGGCACCGATCGCCCCTGGTGCTCCTGCGGCAGCAGCGCCTGTCCATATGAGCGCCTATCAGCGCCCTTAATTGCCCATCGTGGCTACAAGCGAAAGGCTTCTCCAGCGGCTCGCCCGCTGACCTTGACGGACAAGAAGAGGGAAAGACCAAGGATCGCCATCCCGATGACCCCCATCGCTGAAGCGATCCTCGGTCCGTCACCCAGTCGGTTGGCGAGGGCATAAATCGCCTTGGTCATCGGATAGTGCGCCTCGTCAAAAGCCAGGATCAGGCTGTCCGCTACTTCCAGCATCGCAAAGGCAAAAGCCATCACCGCACCTGCTATCAAGTGGGGAAGGATTTGCGGAAGGGTAATCCAAAAGAAGGTCTTGAGAGGACTGGCGCCGAGGGACTGAGAGGCTTCTTCCAAAGTCTCGCTTGCCTGTCGCAGACCGGCAGAGCACGCCCGAACCATATAAGGGAGTCGCCGGATCGCATAGGCGATGATCAATAACACCGACGGGTTCTTTCGCGGGTCCAGGACCGTGTTGGAGAAGGCAGCTACATAACCGAAAGCGACCACTAATCCAGGGATAGCCAGAGGAAGCATTGCCAGCGAGTCCAACCAGTGGGCAAACGGTATGGACCGTCTAACCGCCAAATAAGCGATCGCAAGACCCAAGACCAGGTCCAGTAGGGTGCTGAAAGTGCTGTAGAAAAGGCTGTTCTGAATGCTTTGAAGGGTGAGGGGTCGTTCCATCAGGGCTTGGAAATGACGGAAAGTCCAGACATCCGGCAGGATGGTCATCGCCCATCGGTCCGACAGGGCGGTTAAAAGGACAGCAATGTGGGGGATCAGGCTGACGAATATGAGACAAAAGACGATTGCGGGCAATGCCCAGCGCAGGGCGGGGGGAAGGTCTTTCTCATCGCTGACACTGCGTCCGGAAGGAAGGGTCTGGATCGGGACCCTTTCCATCAACCTTTTGGCAACGAGGAAGGCAACGACACTGATGATCATCACCAGAAGGACCAAGGCGTAGCCAGGCGGGTTTTCAACGGCAGTTTCTACCAAATGAAAGATTCGCACCGAAACGACCTTGTGGTAATGAAGGACAAGGGGTGTTCCCAAGTCCGTAAAGGACAGGATGAAAAGCAAACTGGCTGCGGCGAACAGACCGGGCGAAATCAGGGGCAAGGTCACGGTCCGAATGAGGCGCCAACCGCTGGCTCCGAGAGACCGAGCCGCTTCCTCTATCGTCGGATCCAGACGGGAAAGAGCCGCAGCGATGTTCAAATAGGCAATTGGGAAAAAGTGCAGCACCTGAAGGATCACCGTCATCCAGAAGGGATAATCCAGCCAAGAGATCCACGAGTTAGGGTCCTGAGGGTCCAGGATATGAAGGGCAATGAGAACCTGGTTGAGGGGACCCGCCCGAGCGAGAAGGTGCCGAACGGCGATGGCACCGACGAAGGGTGGGAGGATCATCGGACCCAGGATCAATAGGGAAAGCAAACTCCTCCCAAGGATCCGATAGCGAACCAGGAAAAAAGCGACGGGCACTGCCACCAGCAGAGTCAGGACGGTGGTTGCCGATGCCAACAAAAGGCTGATCTGGACCGCTTCCGCCAGTTCAGGATCTCTGAAGAGAGTGAGAAAATAGCCGAGTGTCCAACCTTGGGGATCCTTCAAAGCACCGATCAGGAGGAAGAAAATGGGATAAAACAGGAAGGCAACAAAAACGATAAGGACCGCCAGTCCCAGCAGAAGGAGCGAGGGGGCATAGCGACGGCTAAGACCCGTCAGGGGAGTTAGGAGGGATGAGGCGAAGGTCTTTTGGGGCAACGACGAGGGTGAGCGTCCCTCTCTCAACTCCGTTCCACACCTTCCAGTGCAGGACCTTAATCGTCGTCCCGCCGGATTGGACCGTCAGTTCTGTCGCCTCTCCCAGATAGGTGACATTCGTAAGGGAGCCGGTAATAAGGTTGGACCTTGAGGACAACTGGTCAGAAGTGATCACTTGAAGATCTTCCGGTCGGACCATAACGAAGAGGGACTGACCGACCTGAACGGGGAAGTCGGGAGGGGAACAAGTCAGAATCCCGACAGCAGTCTGGATCTGGACCCCATCGGCATTTTGCGACAGAACCGTTCCCTCCCAGACATTGGCATCACCGAGGAATTGGGCGACGAAGGGATCCTTCGGGAAGCGATACAGTTCCGTTGGGGTTCCAACTTGAAGAATCCGACCAGAATTCAACACAGCCAGCCGGTCCGCCATTGAGAGAGCCTCTTTCTGATCGTGGGTGACAAAAAGGGTCGTGATGTTGAGGCGGCGCTGGAGCCTTTTCAATTCGCCCCTCATCTCCAACCGGAGTTGAACGTCCAGGTTAGACAACGGCTCATCCAGAAGGAGGACCTGAGGCTGGACGGCAATAGCACGAGCCAGAGCCACTCTCTGTTGCTGTCCACCACTCAGTTGGGACGGATACCGATTCGCCAAGTCTGCTAACTGAACTAATTCCAAAGCCTCCGCCACCCGTTCTCTGATGACTTTTTTGGAAAGTTTTCTCATCCGCAATCCATAGGCGACATTCCCCCAGACGGTCATATGGGGGAACAGAGCGTAGTTTTGAAAAACCAATGCCACCTCTCGCCGGTGGGGCGGCAAATCGGTCACATCCCGATCGCCAAAGTAGATCCGACCGAAATCAGGACGGATGAACCCGGCTAACAGTCGCAAAAGAGTGGTCTTCCCCGAACCGCTGGGACCGAGAATGAAGAAAAACTCCCCCGCTTTGATCTCAAGAGTCACCTCGGTAAGCACTAAGGTTCCGTCCAGACTCTTACGGACTCGGTCAAGGAAGACCGTTACCAAGGGACTCACCGCCTCAGGGGATCGTGGGGCGCTTTCTACTCATATCGCAGACATTCAACGGGTGCCAGTCGGGCAGCCCGAAGGGCGGGATAGATTCCGAAGAAAAGACCGACCAGCAAGGCAAAAGAAAAAGCCAGCAAGACTGCCCAGGGGGGAACATAGGTCGGCATCTGCTCCTTAAGGGCGGCACCGATACCGGTGCTCAGGAGCCAACCGAAGATGGCTCCCATTATTCCACCGACGCCACTTAAAGTCATTGACTCAATCAGAAACTGCCAAAGGATGTCCTCGTTTCTAGCCCCGACGGCTTTGCGAATTCCGATTTCCCTGATCCTTTCGGTGACGGAGACTAACATAATGTTCATAATACCGATCCCACCGACCAAGAGAGCGAGACCACCGATCCCTCCGAAGAGAGCACCAAAGACGGCCAAGATTCTGCCGATCGCCTCCAGGACACGGCTTTGGGTATCTACCCGCAGCCCGGGCAGATCGCCATAGCGCCGCCTCAAAGCCATCCAGATCTCGTCAGCAGCCTGTTCCACTTTCTCGGGAGTGACTGCCCGTGCCAGGATAGCGCTTACATTCTTGTTGCCCGTGATGTATTGGAGGACAACGGGCAAAACGGTGTAGACAAAGTCATCCCGTTGCTCCCCCATCACCTGACCGACCTTCTTGAGGACTCCGACGACGGTCAGCCGAAGCCCGTGAACCCGAATCTCCTGACCCAAAGGATCTTCGTCACCGAAGAGCCTTTCTGCCACCCTTGCCCCGATCAGGCAGACCTTTTTCCACTCGGTAACATCCGTTTCGTTGAGGGGACGACCCCGAACCACCTCAATGCGCTGGACCCTGTTCGCCTCATCGGTTATCCCGATCAACTGGACCCTTCGGGAGCGACCCATCCGAAAGGCACGGGTAGGGATTTGAATTTGGGGTGCCACTGCTCCCACTGACGGACAGGCTACCTTTAACGCCGCGGCATCGTCCAAAGTCAACGACTCAATGCGTTTGGCGCCATCCTCTTCCTCATCGCCTACCGGCCACTCCCCCGGACCGCGTCGCTCATAGACAACGAAAATGAGGTTGGAGCCCAGTTCCTCAAACTCCTCAACGACCCGCGCCCGCGCCCCCTCTATGATAGAGATCATAATCACCACAGACCCGACACCGATCATGACCCCCAAAACGCTAAGAAAGGACCGCAATTTGTGGGACCGAATGTTCCGGAGGGCTTCCCTAATGGTTTCCACCATCATTGCTCTTCTTCCTCATCGGATTCTTGCGGCTGAATTCGGAAGACCCGCCGTTTGGGTGGTCGGATCAGCAGCACATCGCCCTCCGTCAGACCGCTAAGGATTTGAACTTGAGCCTCGTTTTTGCGCCCGATCCGGACCGAAACTTTTCGGGTCGGCACCCGGTTTTGAGGGATGGTCAGTTCGTCCAAGCGACCCGCCAGAAAGGATTGGACCACCTTTTGACGAATCGCCTCATCGGTGACCACGAGAGCGCTGGTCCGCCCATCCTCTTCCATCAGCGCATCAATCGGCAAAAGAAGGCTGTTGGGGAGTCTCTCGGAAATGATATCCACATTCGCACTCATTCCCAGTCGCAGATGAGGATGGGACTCCTGCAAAAGAATCTCCACATCAAACCAACTGACCTGGCTGTCCTGACCCGGTTGCGGATTGCCGGCTGCCTCCATCCGCGAAAGAGCAGCGGGAGCGATTTTTGTAATGACTCCAGTAAAAGTCTTTTCCGGAATGGCTTCCAGACGAATCTCCGCTTTTTGTCCCAGTTGGACCTTGGCTACGTCCACCTCGTTGAGCCGGACTTTGACAACTAGACGGGATAGATCGGCGATCAGCATCATTTCCGTGCCTTGCGCGAATGCGGAGATGGCGGATGCCACCAGTTCCCCGACTTCCACCGATCGTCGGACGACGACCCCTGCGATGGGCGATCGGATGACGGTGTCCGCCAATTGGGTCTCCAAGTTGGCTTTCTGCTCTTCCAACCGGCGCACTTGAGACTCGGCAACCCGAATCTCTTCCTTCAAAGCCTCCCACTCGGTGCGCCTAAGGAGAGCCCTTTTCCAAGCAGCCTCCGCTCGCTTAAATTGCGCCTCGGCATTCCTTATGTCCTCAGGTCGGGAACCGGACTTGAGAAGGCGCAGCCGTTCCTGAGCCCTCTGATATTCCTTCAAGGCTGCCTGCTGTCGGCTCGCAGCGGCATCCAGGTTCTTGTGCTCCGTCACCAGTGCCGTTTCCAAAGCCAGACGAGCCTTCTGCACCTGGGCTTGAGCCGCTGCAATGTCCTCTGGGCGCGCTCGGCGGATCATCGCCTCTCGTTGCTGGGACGCCTCCAGTTCCTGCAAAGCCGCCTCCAGTCGGGCTTCCGCTGACCGATAAGTGGTTTCCGCATTGTCCACCTCTTGACGCGAGACAAAGCCTTTCTCATAAAGGCGCTGCTTCCTCTCGTAGTTTTCTTTTGCGTTTTTCAGGTTCGCTTGAGCCTCTTGCACAAGGGCTTGAGCACGGATCCTTTCCGCCACCGCTGCTGCGACTTCTTCCGGTCGCCCTCCGCTGAGCAGTTTCTGCAGATTGGCTTCTGCAGCTCTCAAATCTTCCTCCGCCTGTTTTCGGGCAATGAGTCCTGCCTCGTAAAGTTTCTTCTGTCTTTCATACTCTCGGACCGCCTCTTCGTAGAGCACCCTCATTCGCTCTACTTCCGCCTGAGCCTCAGCAATTTCCTCTGGGCGATAGCCAGCCCGAACCTTTTCCCATTGACTGCGTGCCGCCAGCATCTCGCTGTATGCCAATTCAATGTCTCGCTCCACTCGGGTTCTCTCTAACGACCAGTTGAGTCGTGCTTGGGACAACCGAGCCCTTGCCGCTTCCAGATCCGCCTCCAACTGGTTCACCTGCCGACGAATCTCCGTCGGGTCTATCAGAGCAACGACCTGACCCTTTCTGACTAAATCTCCCTCCCGAACATAGAGTGCCATCACCCGTCCCGAAACTTTGGACTTTAACGAGACCTTAACCCAAGGTTCAATGGTGCCCGTCTCCTTGATGGCAATGACCAACGTTCCCCTTCTGACCAGAGCGAATCGGGCGGGCGCTCCTCCAGCCGATCGGATTCGCCACCAGCCAGCCCCTCCTGCTAATGCCAAAATCAATAAGCCGATAAACCATTTTCTTCTCCGGGTCCATCGTCTCACCATTGTTGCTGATTCTCCCAGGACAAGTTTGACACTTCCATCTTTTTCTAAATAAGTTAAGGAGCAGAAGCGCAAGGTGGTTGGTCAGCAGGACCCAGGGATCTGCCATCGTCCCGAGCGACAAGCGCCTCGCTGGCGGTGGTCCGGGCTTTCATTTGCCCGATAGGATAAAAGACCACGCCTCACTTAAGAGGGAATGGTCAATGGGATCGGAGAAAAGGAACGGGTGACCGATGTCGGTCAGAAGAACCAGTCGGACCTGGTCGCCCTTCTTTTTCTTGTCTCGGCGGAAAAAGTCGTTGAGGGTCTGAAAATCGGGGGGAGGGACGGATAATTGAGCGATATGGGTCGGCAAGCCGAGGAGGGTAAGGAGATCGTATTGAGCCTCAACGACAGAGCGTCTACAAAGACCAAGTCGCCAGGATAGGTAAGCCTCCGCCATCATTCCAAGGGCAATTGCCTCACCATGGAGGAGGGAAAAGCCCGTGGCGGCTTCCAGAGCATGCCCGAAGGTATGACCGTAATTTAAGATCATCCGGACACCGCTCTCCTCTTTCTCGTCAGCAGCGACGATGGAACCCTTGATGGCGACGCATCGGGCGACCAAAGACGAGAGGGCACGAGTCGACTGGTTCCCAACGGCATCGGAGTGCTGGAAAAGATACTGAAGCAGGTCGGGATCTGCGATCATCCCGTATTTGACGACCTCGGCAAGACCGGCTCGGTAGGAGCGAGGGGGAAGAGATTGCAGGGTCGTTAGATCCGAAAGGATCAGGCGGGGCTGATGAAAGGCACCCACCAGATTTTTTCCCTCTGGCAGGTCCACAGCCGCTTTCCCACCGATGGCGCTGTCCACCATCGCCAAAAGAGTCGTCGGCACTTGAACCAGCGCAACTCCTCTTAGAAAAGTAGCGGCAACGAAAGCCGAAAGATCGCCGCAGGCGCCCCCGCCGACAGCAACGATCGTGGCGTCGCGCCCCAATCCTTCTTTCGCCAGCCACGACCATAAGCGGATGGCTTCCTGAGGTGTTTTGCTTTCTTCTCCGGATTTGATTGACTGGCGGATGACCCGACCCAAGGGCGCAAGGCTTTCCTCCAAAGTCCCCCCAAATAGTTCCGAAACGGCACCGTCCTCAATGAGAGCGAACGGACCAAAAAGGCGCTGTGCCTTAAAGAGGCTTCCCGCCCGTCCAAGGACCCTTTCACCAATAACAACAGGATGCGAGCGACTGTCAAGAGGGATGGTGATGACCCGATCCTCATCGTTCAGGGCTCGCACCCAATCGGCAATCTGATCGGCGATGTCCTCCGGTGATCGGCGCCCACATACAAGCATCAAGTCTGCCGTTTGGTAGTAGGGCGAACGGGATTTCAATAGAGTGACGATAGTCCCGTAGCGGTCCGAACTGCCCATCAGCAACGGTCTATCGGTGACCGCTGTGAGGCGCTCGTAAAGGACTTCTGGTGCCACGAAAAGGTAAACATTAAATGCGCTGTTTTTGAGACGATGAAGATTGTCGGGATTGGCAGGCGCTCCACCGCCAACAGCGATGACTTGGCGACCTTCCTTGAGAACCTCCTGCAGGATCTCCGCCTCCCACCGGCGAAAGGTCGGCTCCCCTTCTTGGGCAAAGATTTCGGGAATGGTCTTTCCCTTGCGCTGTTGAATCAGTTCATCGGTGTCGGTAAAGGACCAAGAGAGCCGTTTTGCCAGTTCCTGACCAATGGTGGTTTTCCCACTACCCATAAAGCCCCACAGGACGACGGGTTTGCTCAGCATAACCGTTGCCTTCTTCCCGATAACATCAAACTTGACACAATGCAGTGAAAAGATTCTTATAAACCAACTCAAGGAAGAATGATGATGATCTCACCAAAATGGTTTGGGAGGTGGTGTGGGAAGCACATAAGGGATTGGGCTTCCCTCCTCATAGCGGGGGCTTTGGTGGGCGTTTTCTTCAACGCCACCGCATCAGGACAGCCCGGGGCATTTGCCTTGCCATCAGAAGAGCCGGTTGGTTTTGAGCGAATCCTTCCCCGATTAAAACCCAGACCGACCGACGCTCCCAAGGCGATCCTGTTCTTAATGGAGGGACTGACGGGGCAAGACCTGCGCCAGGGTCTTGCTCTCTATGGTCCGGTCGCTTTGTGGCTGGAAAGGAAGGCGGCTGGGGGGTTGGTGGCGACGATGGGTTTTGGCGGAGCCGATCGGTACCGGTCCCTGGCAACCCTTTCTGCGGGAATGAAAGCCTTTGGTGACGGTCGCATCGGTAGGGTCTTGGAACAGGATGAGGTTTGGGAGGGAACAACAGCCTTCGCTGCTTACCAAAGATCCGTCGGAATGCCCCCTTTCCTTGCACCGGACCATCTCAAGACTCTTTTGAATCCCTATCTCCCCTATCTTTCCCGAAGAAATCAGTCCTTTCAGATGAAGACTGTTCCCCTCGGATTATTGGCAGGCTCGTTGAGTCAGAAGGGACTTCAAGTGATGACCATCGGCTGCCAAGACATCTTAGATGCGGAAACGGGTCGGTTCGTTGTGGACAGACCGGCTCTCTTGGCTGGACTAAACGATATCGGCGTCGGTGCCGGTTTCGCCGGGCGGAAGCTGCTGAAAAAGGACCCGAACTATCCGTTTGGAGTCCGTGCCGATGAAAAGCGTTGGGAAGCCAGCCTGCGGACCGCTTGGGACTATGGGGACCTTTTAGTGCTGGCACCAGGTGACGACGCCCGCGCCCTCGCCTGTGAGTCAGAGAGGCTCTTTCCTTTAGCCGTTACCCACACCTTCCGCATTCTGGGGATAACCCGCCAATTCCTTCGCCCCGACCGAGACCTCCTGATTGTTGTCTCCTACGCTCCCCGAGAAGGTCTGGAAGGCTCTTTACTGCCCGTTTGGGTCTTAGGGAAAGGGTTCCATTCGGGTGGATTGTTGCGATCCCTTTCCACTCATCGTTACGGAATCGTGACCCTGCCCGATGTCACAGCGACTTTGCTTCATTTCTTTGGGGCAACGCCCTCTCAACCCATCCACGGGACCCCTCTGTTGAGCGTTCCTTACCCTAAGGATTTGAACGAGAAAAGACTCTACCTATCCGGTTTGGCACATTCGGTTCGCCTGAACGATGGTTTCCTTCGCCCCAGTGTGTTAACCGTCTGGGGCTGGGCAACTGCCTTTTTTTTCCTGCTGACAGCCTTCCTTATTGCCACCAGCGGCACGGCGACTGATGGCTGGTTGCGCTGGCTGTTGCTCCTCGGATCCTTTCCCGCTGCTACTCATCTATCCAGCCTCCTCCTCAACTTTTTCCTAATAACTGTCTCCTTTTACTGGCTATTGCTGGCAGTCCTACCGGTCTTGATGATCATCGCTCCGTTTTTCGTCACCTCCCCTCGGTTGCTTTCATTGCTGGTGATCGCCTGGTGTTTCATTTGGGTCATAGATGCTGCCTTGCGGGGACTGCTGAGCACCGACACGCCTTTTGGCAATTCCAGTTTCCTTGCCGCCCGCTTTTATGGACTGGGCAATGCAGGGGCGGGACTTCTCGTCGGCTCTTTACTTTCGGCAGGATTCTTGCACCCTTCGGTCGTCGCCAGCGGTCTCCTTTTGATCGTCGGAGCGCTCCTGTGTGGACTGCCCTTTTTCGGCGCCAATGTGGGGGGTGCCTTAATGGCTTGTTCGGGTTTTGTTGCCTTCGTAAGCGCTCGGAAGGGCTTTAAATGGACCTTGGCAGCCCTTTTAATCCCCATTGCCATTCTTTCCGTCCTGGTCGCCATTGAGGTCTCTCGTCCCGAGCCGATGACCCATTTGGGTCGTTTTCTGCGAGATGTTTTTGCTGACCCTGGACAGACCATTTGGCCGATGATCTACCGAAAAGTCTCCATTTCCCTTCGGGTCTTTCGCGCTGCCCACTGGGATGCAGGGTTACTTGCTACTTTAACCTTGCTATTGGCTTTCTGGTATCGGCTCGGGAGCGATTTTCGGCTGAAAACCCTGATAGGGCTTGCTCTTGGCGGTCTCATCTTCAACGATACGGGACCCCAAACGCCCTTCGCCGTCCTCTTTTATCCCCTCATCACCCTTTCGGCGATGAAGGTGGTTTCGGATGCCCAAACGAAAAAAATCTCTTAATTGGGGGTCGCTCTTAAAATCGCCTTGACGATCTCCGGCGCCTGCCCCCGAGCCAGCCGCCAAAAAATGTCCACTCCTTCTGTTAGGGGAAATTCCTGAACCCAGGACTGGACATCTATTCGGGCAGAAGAGACGATCTCCACAGCGGTGGCAAAGTCCTCTTCGGTGTAGGCGTAACTGCCCTGAAGGGTCTTTTCGCCAAAAACAACCCCCATTCCGGACAGTTGGGTCTCATCATCGTGAAGTCCGACCCACACCGCCGTGCCGGTGGGCTTGATCACTTCTATGGACTGGCGGCGCGTCACCGACTTACCGACGGCGTCCATTGCCAGGTCAAAACCAGAACCGTCAGTCATCTCACGAACCGCCGTTAGCAAATCCTCAGAAGAGGGGTTGATAACTGCATCGGCAAGACGACGGGCAACTTCCAAACGAGACGGAACGATCTCAACAATAGCAAGAAAAAGGGCACCCATTAGGCGTGCGACTTGAGCACAGACCAGTCCAATGGGACCCGCCCCGAAAACGATAACGCGGTGAGGCAAAATATGTTGGGCGAGGCGAACGGCGTGGACTGCATTCGCAACCGGCTCCGCCATTGCCCCCACAGAAGTCGGCACACCGTCGGGAAGGGGATAACAGTTCTCTTCAGGGGCAACGACCAATTCAGCAAAAGCACCAGCGATATGCATACTCATCAGTTTCTTTTTCTCGCACAAGTTCGTCTTTCCTTGGCGACAGTAACGGCATTGGCGACAGACCACAAAAGGATGAACGGCAACCCTCTGTCCAACCGACAGCCTCTGAACTTCCGAGCCGACGGCAACAATCTCACCAGCAAACTCGTGACCCAAAATTAAGGGCGGCTGTCTCCTCGGATGACGCTGAGCGACGCACTCCAATTCAGACCCGCAAATCCCACAGTGCCCAACCCGAATCAACACCTCATTGGGGTTGGGAACCGGTTCGGGAACTTCCGTAACAACCAAGTCCTCCCAGTCCCGATAGAGGATCGCTTTCATTGCCTCTATCCCTCCTTGTAAAAGGCAATTTATCATCAGGTTGGGGAAAGGGGTAGCGAAAAGACGATGGCAAAAATATGAAAGGTGAGGATGATGGGAGAGATTTTGAGAGAAAAAACAATTAACGGTCGGCAGCTCCAAATCGTTCAGGGCGACATCACCAAGGAAGAAACGGATGCCATCGTCAATGCCGCCAATTCTCACTTGGCGCACGGAGGGGGCGTGGCGGCAGCGATTGCGCGGGCAGCGGGAGAAGCCTTGATTAGGGAGAGCGAAAACTGGGTTCGTCAGCACGGTCCTGTTCCGACAGGTCAAGTAGCCGTGACGACCGGTGGAAATTTGAAAGCCAAGTGGGTCATTCACGCCGTCGGACCCGTCTGGGCAGAATACGCACCGGAAGAGGCGGACCGCCTTTTATCGGCAGCGTTGGAGAACAGCCTGAGCGCAGCAGAGGAAAGAAAGGTCTCTTCCCTTTCCCTTCCCGCCATCAGTGCCGGCATCTTCGGGTTTCCAAAGGAGCGATGTGCCCAAGTCCTTCTGACGACCACCAAAGCCTATTGGGAAAAGAAACCATCGTCCAGTGTGAAAGTTGTCCGGTTTGTGCTTTTTGACGAGGCGACGGTCCGAGCCTTTCTGAGCGTTTTTGATGAATTAACAAAAAGGGGAATTTTCTGACGGACACTCATCCCAACCCTTGACATTTCTTTCATATAAAGTTAAAATTGTTATGGTTGCGGACATAATAGGACAAAGGAGGTCAGGATGGTCACTGCCCGCCAGCAACTGCAGAGAATTTTGAAGCGCCTGGAAGGGCGTTCGGAAGTTACCCCTGACGAGGGAGTTAAACAAATTCTCGCTTTACCGGCTGAAGAAATTACAGAACCACTGACGGAAGCCTTGGCGAAAAGTCCCCACTATTTAGTGCGGCTGGTGGCGGCAATGGCTCTTGGGGAACTCAAAGCGGCAACCGCCGTCCCGACTCTGGTGGCGACTTTGTCTGACTCCAGCCTGACGGTCCAACGAGCCGCTGCCAAGAGCCTCACCCAAATTGGAAAGCCGTCGGTGCCCGAACTGCTGAAATTAGTGGACTCGGAAGATCTCTCAATGAGGCGCTGGGCTATTCAAATTCTCGGGCATATCGGTGCCCGAGAAGCGGCACCCGCTCTGCTGAACCGGTTCCCGAAGGAAGTTCCCGAGATGCAACGGCTAATCTTGGAAGCCTTGGGGGAAATTGGGAGCGTTCGCGCCTACAAACTTTTGACGGAGCAAGCGTCATCGGGAAGCCAGGAATTTCATCGGACTGCCATTGAGGCGTTAGGAAAACTGAAGGATCCTCGGGGCGTGCCCGTGCTTTTGGAGGTTTTAGCCAGAGACGGGACCGAAATGAGGAAGTTGATCCGCGACTCTCTTCTCAGTATTGGAAAGCCGGCGGTTCCCGCCTTGGTCAAGGCATTGAA
The DNA here is from genome assembly GCA_025057575.1 of Candidatus Caldisaccharidevorator malaysiensis. Taxonomy (GTDB): domain Bacteria; phylum Armatimonadota; class Fervidibacteria; order Fervidibacterales; family Fervidibacteraceae; genus Caldisaccharidevorator; species Caldisaccharidevorator malaysiensis. Next base: position 86,672 of record JANXBO010000003.1, on the reverse strand, counting down.
GACGGACAACCTGACCATTCGTCAAGTCGCCGCGGAGGTTTTGGGATCAATGGGCGACCGGAGAGCCTTGAAGGAGCTGGTCAGTGCCCTTAAAGATCCCGACCCGTTCGTCCGGCAATCAGCCATCACCGCCCTCTCTCAGTTTCCCAGCAAGAGTCTTTTTGAACCGTTGCAGAACCTTTTTCGGGACCCCAGTCAGGAAGTTCGGTTTCAGGTCCTTAAAGCCCTCGTCAAGGTCGGCAGAGAAAAAGCCAAGCCTTTCCTCATCAACGCCTTGGACGATTCCGATTGGCTGATCCGATTGACAGCAGTGCAAGGGCTGGCGGAATTGGGCGGCGACGACATTGTGGAACCCCTCTGTCGCGCCCTTCAAGATAAAGAGTGGAGCGTCCGCTACCACGCCATTCAGGCGCTCAAACAAATGGGTAGCCTGCAGGCCTTGCTGCCGTTGATGAGATGTCTCTTTGATCCCCATCCCCAGGTCGCCCTCGGAGCCATTCAAGCCCTTGAGAGCCTGGGCGACCCTCGGGCGATTGATGCCTTGAGGAGACTGGCATCGGCAGGGATTAAGGAAGTCAGCAGCGCTGCTTACCGGGCTGCCCGGGCATTGCAGGAGATTGCCCAGCAGAAGGGCATCCGAGTGCCCCTGCGCCGTCCGGTCAAAAGTAGTGTCTCTACGGCTCGCCCTTAAGGGTTCGCCCGATGGCATTAAAGGAAGTCGCCGTCAACAGGAAAGCCCGTCACCAATATCAGGTCCTGGAGACGGTGGAGGCAGGATTATGCCTAACGGGACCGGAGGTCAAAGCCATCCGATTGGGTCGGGTGTCTCTTGCCGATGCCTACGCTAAGGGCTTGCGAAGGGAACTTTACCTTTACAACTTGAACATTGCTCCCTATGATCCCGTCTGGCAGAAAAACTATGACCCCCGCCGACCCCGAAAGTTGCTCCTTCACAGAAAACAGATTGACCGGCTCCTGAGTTTGGCAGGGCAAAAAGGACTGACCTTGGTCCCGTTGCGCCTGTATTTTAATGACAGGGGATTTGCGAAGGTGGAACTGGCTCTGGTTCGGGGCAAAGGGAAGGCGGACCGACGGCAGGAAATCCTTAAAAGAGAAGCCGAACGGGAGATTCGTCAAGCACTCAAAAGGCAACGGAACAACTAACGGAAACGGTCGGCTGGGTTATTCCTGCCCCGGCAGGTGCACTGGCATCACGACGTAAAGCCAGGTGTCGTCTTCGGAAACTCTCCAGACCGCCTGCTTGTCGGAAGACACAAACTGAGCGATCAGATTCCCGCCCTTGGCGACGGACAAGTATTCGGCAAGGAATCGGTGTTGGAAGGCGATCTTCAACTGGTCGGACTCCGCCTTTCTCCGTTCTATGGGCACCAGTTCCCGACCGACCTCTTCCAGCCCCCCCAATTCACTACTGAGAGCCGCAATCTCCAAATCAGGGCTCTCTAAATCCAAGCGAAAGGCAATCCTCAAGGGATGTCTGCTGGCAGCCGCCTGAAAAACGGTCATCCTCCTTAACGGAGCGAGTAAGTCTTCAGCAGAAAGAGCGATCTCCCACGAAAATTCCGCAGGAATGACTTTGCGGTAATTGGGGACAAAACTTCCGTGAAGGGCACTGACGATCATTTTCCACGTGTCCGTGGAAAAGGAGGCTAAGGTCTGATCGGAGTTGACGGAGCACTCTACGGCAGGAGTCGCCGAGAGAAGGGAGGTCAGGATCTTCATCGGAGCAGCCGGGAGGGTAAGGTGAACGATTGGGAAGCTAATTTCTGGGTCCGTCACCAACGACATCCGGTTGGTGTCAGTTGCCACAATGTCCAGGGGTGCCTCCGTCTTTTCCTTTCTAAAGTGAATGCCGGTGAAAACCCCCATCGTCGGGTCCGTAGAAACGCAAAAGAGGACCTTCCTTAAAGCCTCCGCCAGCCGCTGACCGTCCACGGAAGCCGTCGGTCCCCACTTGGTCTCCTCAGGGGAAAGGGGAAACTCGTCGGCGCTCAAGATCGGCAGTTGATATTGAGCCCGACCGAAGGAAAAGGTCAACCGACCGGAAAGGTCAGCGTCGTCCGGTGCTTCTAACCTAACGGACTCTGACTCCTGACGCACACACAAGCCCCTCCACTCACGGGCAGGGACGGCAACTTTTCCCGGCTCCTCAATCTCCGCTGCCACTCGCCATTCCAGCCAAACCGTCAGATTGGTCGCTGCCATCCTCAGGACATTTTCTTCTGTGGCATCCAAAAGCACATAAGAGAGAATCGGCAAAGCCGTCGCCCGCCCCCCGACGGTTGCCGCTGAGAGAAATCGAGATGCCTGCTCCAATCGCTCTGACTCGGCACGAACTTTCATCCCCTTTCTCGCCCCCTCCCAAAAATCTCACAGAATAAAGGACTCCAGGTACCTCTTGCTAAAGCGAATGCCTTTGTAGTAGCGATCGCCCATCCAGGTGGCGCTGTGCGGCTCTATATTGATGTCTCCTTGGTAGTTATGTTTGTAAAGAATGGCAAAGAGAACGGGCCAGTTCGTCTGGTCCATCCCAGCGGGCGGATCGTCAAACCATTCCCCAGCGATCCGGACCGTTCCCTTGGCGTGCAGATGGACAAAGTAAGGGGCATAGTCTCGGGCATGCTGCAGATAATCCAGACCGTCATTGATCGGATGGGACGGGTCAAATTTGATGCCCACCCCGGGCAATTCCTTGAGGACAATGTCCCACGCTTCCGGTCCAGTTACGTGGTTTGTCCAGTGGCAGTTGTAAAAGGCGAACATCAGCCCTTTTTCTTGGGCATACGCCACCATCGGTTTGAGGACGGCACAGGCTTTTTTCGCCTGCTGGCTGATGGGTTCCCCCTCATTGAGCCCCCCGCCCGTCATAACCACTCGTGCGCCGAGAAAGGACGCCAAGTCCAAATGACGCTTCAATTCCTGAAGACAGTGCTCTGCCTCGGACTGATCAGGGCTGATGTAGTTTTTTCCCCAAAGCCCCATTGCATTGACTTTGATCCCATACCGGCTCAGAAGTTCCTGGTAAGAAGACGCTTTCTCTTCCCACTCCTTCAGGTTTTGGTGAATGTTCACCTCTACGACGGGAATTCCTTCGGATCGGGCAAACTGAAGATCCTGCTCAGTGCCATTGGTGATAAAGCCAATTCTCATTCAAGACCCTTCCTCTCTGCCGAAAGTAAAGCCTTTTCCACCCGCTGGTGGTTAACGATCCTTGCTGATTATAAAGCAGGTGGAGACAAAGCGGGAGCAGCTTACCGCCACCACTTAAACTTGACGAGTCGTTTCTAACGGATCAAGCAGCAACGAATCGTAGCAAACTTTATGGCTTTCTTCCCAAATAGTGCCAGGCAACGGTCTCCACATCTCTGGGCGTGAACAAGGAACCGATAGAAGCGTAGTATTCCGTTCGGATCAGCTGCTTCGTCTTCCCAACAGGTATTTCGTGCGCCACCTTGCCGTTCATAATGATGGCAGGTCCCCGCAGTCCCCACTTCTGACGACGGGCCTGACCTTCAGAGGTCATCAATTGATAGACCTCAATGCTGACATCGTCGGGGTGCTTTTTCTTGATATTATCCAGAACCTTCAGCGACTCCTGAAAAAGAGTGTAAACAGGCGCCTGTGCGTGAGGGAGAAGGACCTCAACCTTAAGGGCTGGCTTTCCCGTCGTCGCGGGCACGGGGAAAGCACTGGGTTGATAGCCTCCCGACCTCATCGCCGTCGCAGCGGCTTCGGAAAGGGTCTTCCAGGCTGCCTTATCAAAGCCTGTTCCATACGCCTTCTTTAGTTCCTGGTCGACCAAAAAGACCAAATCATCGGACCGATAGGTGGACATCGGGTCATTGGGCTTCTTCTGGCAGATAATGGTCTTCTTTTTGCCGTCCCGAAGGAGGGTAAATTCCCATCGGTCGTTGATGAAGACGGTGGCGCAGTTGACGCCTCTTTGCTGCAAATTCTTCATCCCATCGGGAGAGTTCATATCGTAGGCTTCCAACCGGACCCTTTTCGGTTCGGCTTTGGCGATCGCATGGAGGATCTGAAGGGTAACCCGATGGCAATCGACGCCCATAGGGACGACGGCGACGATCCGAACTTTCGCATCCGCCGGACCGGTCACGGGTGAACTGGGGAGCGTAGCAGCAGTCAACTGCCCTTGGGCGGTTTCGTGATGCTTGTGGGAGTCGCCTTCTTTCTGCTGCTCGCCCCCCATCGCCTGCCGCATCATCTCCCACTCTTTGCCCTCTTCCTTTCGCCGTATGCTTTGGCTTAGCGACGACAAGCCGTAGACGACCAACAAACCGAGCACGATCGCTATCGCCACTCCTGCCTGTCTCATCGGACGACACCTCCTTTAATTTTTTCAATCAGCATCTCTAACCTTTCGGGGTCTGGTGCTCGTCGCACACTGATAATGACCCCGTTAACGACCACCGTCGGCGTCATCACCACTCCGTATCGGTCCGCTTCCGGATCCAGAACGGTAATGACCCGCACCGAAATGTCCCCATCCTTTTGGGCGAGCGCATAAGCGACCTCTTCCGCTCGCACGCACTGATCACACTTCTCTATGGATTCAATGATCAATATTTCAACCTTTCCGTTGCCCATTAGGAAAGACCAGCACCTTCAAAGAAACAGGGGCAGTTCTCGTCGCACACACCGATTTCGTCGGGCAGGGTCACGGCTCGGAGGATGGTCGTAATCTCCTTGACGGCTTCCACGACCTGGTCAATTTCCGATTCCGTTGTCAGTCGTCCCCACGAGAACCGAACGGAGCAGAAAGCCGCCATTTCGCTGAGCCCCATCGCTCGCAGGACAGGAGAAGGCTTGAGGGAGCCGGATGAGCAAGCCGATCCGACGGACACACAGATGCCCCGTTGCGCCAAATTCGCCTGCACCGCCAGACCGTCGGCACCCAGCAAGCAAAGGTTGGCGGTGGACGGAATGGTCCACTGCCGGTGCCCGCTGAGCCGGGTCATCGGCAGTTCGTCCAGAATCCTCAAAAACCTCTTTCTTAAGTTCCAGAGGTGCTGACTCACCTGATCCAGATCGCGGACGGCAATCTCCGCCGCCTTTCCCATTCCGACGATGCCTATTACGTTCTCAGTCCCCGATCGCAATCCCTTTTCCTGATGTCCGCCATAAAGGATGGGTGCTAAGGACACCCCGCTCCGCACCCATAGGGCACCGATGCCCTTTGGTCCATAGAACTTATGAGCCGATAAGGAAAGGAGATCCACCCCCAATTCCTGAACGTCAACAGCAATTTTTCCCGGAGCCTGAACGGCATCGGTGTGGATGAGGACTTCGGGTCTTTTTTCTTTTATCCGCCGGCTCATTTCCGCAATCGGCTGGACCGTGCCCGTTTCGTTGTTCGCTAACATCACCGAAACGAGAATCGTCTCGTCGGTCACCATCTCCGCCGCCTGTTCCGGATCAATCCGACACGTCCGATCCACTGGAAGATAGTCCACCCGAAAGCCCTTGCTCTCCAAAAAGCGACACGGACCTATGACCGAGGGATGCTCAATTTGGCTGGTTAAAATGTGACCAGAGAAGCGCCCGGCGAACAGGGTGGCACCCAAAAGAGCCGTGTTATTGCTTTCCGTAGCGCCGCTGGTGAAAAAAATTTCCGAAGGATTTGCGTTCAGAAGACGGGCAACCTGCTCGCGGGCTTCCTCAACTGCCTTCCGCACCCGTCTGCCTGGGGGGTGGACGCTGGACGGATTGCCGAATTCATTTTTCAAAAATGGCTCCATCGCCTCTGCCACTTCCGGCAAAATCGGAGTCGTGGCATTATAGTCAAGGTATATTTCTGTGACGGCAACCGACGGAACTTGGTTGGCACCCACCGCCATCAGCGGCACCTCCGAACCGGTCATCGTTGAATGGAAACGCCTGATCCCTCTTCAAAGGTTCCCGAATCTGACCGACACAGGTGAAGATGCTCGGGAGGAAGGTGAACCCAAACGTCCCTTCTTTCTGTTTCCAAAAAAATGCCATTGCCCTTGGGCAGGTGAACTTTGACGAAAAGGTCATCACTGGTTCGGATGGTGACCTGCCAAAGGCTGCCTCTATCGGCAATGTCCCATACGGCGCCTAGGAACGAATTGGGTAGCGACGGCGGTGCCGCATTGGTCAGAACTTTTACCCTTTCGGGTCTTATGACGACCGCCATTGGCTCGTCAAAAAAGTCCTGATGAACGGCTTCTGCCATCAGCCTCAGGTTTCCCACGCGTAAAAGGACATTGCGCCCGCTGACGGTCTCCAAGTTGCAGGACCAGACATTGGCTGCCCCCGTGAACTGCGCAACGAAACGGGTTGCCGGTTTTTCAAAGACTTCCACAACGGTCCCGACCTGAACGATCTGACCGATCCGCCGCTGCCCCTGTTCCCGAAACTCCATCACCGCAACGCGGTCCGCCAATGCCCTTGTCTCCTCAAAATTGTGGGAAATATGCAGAAAAGTTGCCCGGCTCTCCCTCTGGATCCGCTTTAGGTCCATCGCCAGCCGTTCTCTGGTCTGCTCGTCTACAGCCGCCAGGGGTTCGTCCAAAAGGAGAAGAGGCGGGGAAACAGCTAAGGCGCGAGCCAAAGCGACTCGCTGCCGTTCCCCTCCACTCAAAGTCAGGGGATGGCGATGAAGGAGATGACGGATGCCCAACCAGTCAGCCAGTTCCCTCACCCGGTCGTTGACCCGATCGTTGCTCCACTTCCTGGTCCGCAAACCGAAGGCGATGTTCTCTTGAACCGTCATATTTGGGAAAAGGGCATAGTCCTGGGGCACATAACCAATGCCTCTCTTTTCGGGAGTCCAATGGGTCACATCAACCCAACCGTCCGCACCCTTAATCCAGATTTTTCCCTTTTGCGGGCGATGCAGACCTGCCAGACACTCTATTAAAACCGTCTTGCCCGCTCCCGTCGGACCCAGCAAAATGAAGTATTCCCCTCCCTCCACCTCCAGATTGATGTCTTTTAGGTAAAAGTCGCCCAAACTGATGGAAAGGTTCTCTACTCTGAGCATCGTCTTCGTCCTAATGATGAAGGCTCCTGATAGATCCCTTTTATTTTGTCGTCAGAGGGCTTAGAATGCTGAGCGGGTGCGGAGATGTTGCCTTTCATAACGGGACTTTTCTTGTTCTCTTTCGGCGAGAGCCGATCTTTGGAGGGTCGGGTCGTCTCCTATTGGGGACAGCCCGTTTCGGGCGCCCCGGTCTATCTCATCACGGTTGAAACGACCGAAACCCTGCCCGTCAGGTCGGTTAAAACAGACGATCGAGGGGGCTTCACCCTTTCCCCACCCTTTTTTGATGCCCCAATGCTTTTGTTAGCGTTTGATCCGAAGATGGGATGGGGATGGGAAAAAATATTAGTGACAACCGATCAGCCCGTGTTGGTCCGCCTTCTCCTCGGCAAACCTTTGGAAGGGCAACTGCTACCGAAATTGTCTACAAAAGTCCGCCTAACCCGTTTGGAGCCTTTGACCCTTTTCGGTCCTCTTTTTGAGCCGCTCAATCTGGAAGCCATTAGATTGCCGTTCATAGAAACTCGGTCCAACAGCAATGGTCGCTTTCGGTTTCCTTTGGTCCCGTTAGGAATGAAGGTCACGGTCTCCCTGCCGGATCTCGGTTGGGAGTGGACCATAACGGGCGATGAGAGTCATCGGTTCTCCCTGCCGCCCCTCGGGATCCTTTCTGGAACGGTGGTCACAGCAGAAGGTGGTCGGGCTTTGGGGTCAGCGAAAGTCTCCCTGGTGCCCGCCTCGGTTCGTCACCCATCAGGGCAGCCGAGAGAAGTGACCGTGACGACGAACCGATTGGGGCGATTTCGGGCTCGTTTGCCCATCGGTCAATGGTTTGCTTGGGTGAAAGACGGAGATTCTGGATGGATCACGAAACCCGTTCTGGCGACCGTTAATCCGGACAGCGAGGTATCCGTTCGTTTGACTGCTCAAAAGCCAGGGATCGTCCGCGGCTGGGTCGCCGATGTTGTGACCCGTTTCCCTCTCACCCAACTTCCCGTTAAAGCCGAGACAAGAAGTCACGGCCTTTGGGTTTCCTCCGATGGGGCGACCAGAACTTTAGAAGGCGCTTATGAGATTCACCTTCCCGACGGCTTGTGGCGCCTTTTTGTCGCTGACCCAGACTGGGAGAGTCAGGCAGTGGAACTGGAGATAAAGGGAGGCGCTGTGCTGGAGGCACCGGCTATTTTTGCTAAGCGAAAGCCCTTTGCCAATTTGCGCCCGATCCGATTTGATGGTAAGGAAGCAGTCACTTTTGTCGCCAATCGGCAGGGCAAAAGGAGGGTTGGTCATCCAGAGCGACCATTAGTTTGGACCCTCCAAAAATCGGTTCCTGAGACGCTGTTTCTTTGCTCACCGGACAAATCCGAGTGGGCGAGAGTGGACGCCTCACTACCCAGCACCATTATCATCCGTCTGGAACCGGGCATTCGGATCAACGGCACCGTCAGGGATCAAAAAGGCAACCCGATCGGAAATTGTGTGGTCGTCCTGTCTTGCCGCTGGACGAGAGACGATCCGCCGATTGACCTAAATGCCACCATTACCGATGAACAGGGAAATTTTCAGATAGGTAGCCCCCGTGCCGACGCCATCCGCCTCAAGGCGGTTGCCCGACAAGGTCAAAGCGTTTCTCAATGGATCCGACCCGAGAGCCCAACTCTTGTTCTGGGGTTGACTGTAAAGGAAAAAATTAGGGAGTTTTCTGAAGAGAGATGGAAAAACTGATCGCCGCCCTCGGCGTTTTGTTGTTGATTTTCTACAGCGAAACGAAACCGAGCAAGATCGGCAGGAGGATAGAGAAAGCCATTCGCCAAACGGTTTCCGCTCGGTCGGTAACAGTCAACTTGGACGGGGCTGCTGGATTGCCTGCCCTTAGAGGGCGATTTCGGTCGTTGCGCGTTCAGATTGATGAATTGAAACTGGGGACAGGAAGGCTGATAGATCTCTTGCCGATCGGGTTCACCGACCGCCCCGAAAAGGAAGGGAAAGTCGGACAGGTCACCCTGCTGCTCACTTGGACCTGGTATCAGGGTCTCTTAGTGGACGAGTTCACCCTGTCCGGTAATCGGTTGAGATTTGATTTGGATCGCTCTTTGAAAGAGAGCCGACTGATTCTCGTTTCGTTGGAGTCGGGTAACCTGATGGCAAAGGTCAGCGCCAGAAACTTGACAGATTACCTTGCCCGGCTGGCTGATGAGAAGGGGATTGAGCAATTAAGCGTGAGGTTGCGGTGGGGCTTCTTGGAGGTAGACGGAAGATGGCGGACAGGACCGGTTGCTATCCCCTTTGCGGCAGAGGCTTTTTTGGAACCAGGAGTAGCGGGGCAAATTAACCTGACCGTCCGCAACCTTAGATTTCTTTCCGTCCTCCCTGTTCCTCAAAGATTGGTAGAGAACACGATAAGGGAGTTAAACCCGATTCTTCATATAGACCTTCAGCCGCTCGTCCTCAACCTTTCGTCTCTGACTATTAGCCCGATGGGTGCTGAGGTGAGAGGGGAAGTTCGGCTCCCAACGCCGGCGAGATCAGGAGGCGTCGGACACGGTTACCATTTCCGCCCGTCCCTGCCAACAATGACTCCATCCGATCGGCCCAACCTGCCGTCCTTCCCCGCTCCGGTGCTGCCGATCTTTTTCTGGAGTGTTTCCTTTTGACCCAAAAAAGGAAAGTAGAGAAACCGTCAAGATGAAGGGCTATTGATCACCTGACCGAGAACCTCACAGAAGCGGTCAATTTCCTCTTTTGTCCTCTTCTCGGTAACCGCTAACAGCCAACCGTTGGGGAGTTCTGGATAGAAGCGGTTGAGAGGCAGACCACCCAAAAAACCTTGTTGAAGAAGGGATTGATGGATCTCATCAGGGTGGCAGGGTAAATCAACGGTAAATTCGTTGAAAAACGGTGCAGAGAACCTCAGGGAAAGGTCCAGGTTCCTCAATTGTTGGGAAAGGTAGTGGGCTTTTTGAGCGCAGAGGGTGGCAACTTTTCGGATGCCGTCTTTGCCCAAGGTAGCAAGGTAAACAGCAGCTGCCAGGGCACAAAGGGCTTGATTGGTGCAGATGTTACTGGTCGCCCGCTCCCTTCTGATATGCTGTTCCCTGACCTGAAGGGTCAAAACGAAGCCCCTCTGCCCCCGAGCGTCCACCGTGGCGCCGACCAATCGCCCGGGCATCTTTCGGATCAGGTCTCTTTTGCAGGTGAAGATTCCCAAAAGAGGTCCCCCGAAGGACATCGGTAAACCCAGACTCTGCCCTTCAGCAACGGCAATGTCTGCCCCTAAAGCGCCCGGTGGCTTTATCAGACCAAGGCTGATCGGATGAAAGGCAACAATCAAAAGTGCTCCCTTTGAGTGGGTAATGGACTCTATCTCCTTGACAGGCTCCAGACAGCCGAAGAAATTGGGATGCTGGACGACCACACAGGCCGTGCGATCATCGCAGTGCTGGCGGATAAAGTCCAGGTCGCAGGTGCCCTGTTTTTGGTCAAAGGGAATCTCTTGCCACTCCAGGTCCAGTCCACTGGCATACGTTCGGGCAACCGAAGCCCAGAAAGGATTTAAGGTGCGAGGAATCAAAATCCGGTTCCTGTTGGTGTGATGGTGCGCCATTAGGATGCCTTCTGCCAGCGCCGATGCCCCATCGTAAACGGAGGCATTGCTGACCTCCATCTCCGTCAGATCGCAGATGAGGGACTGATACTCAAAGGTGGCGTGAAGAGTTCCCTGGGACGCTTCTGCTTGATAAGGGGTGTAAGCGGTAACAAACTCGCCCCGACTCAGGATGTAGGGAACAGTAGCGGGCACATAGTGATCGTAAATGCCCGCTCCCAGAAAGCAGACGAGCCCTTCAGAACCCGACCCCTGCGACCCCGTTGCCGGACGGTTCGCTTGCGCCAAGGCTTTTATGTGACGGATTAAATCAGGCTCGCTCAGCGGCTCCGGTAGGGGCAGGGATGCTTTTTGCCTCAGGGATTCGGGAATGTCTGCAAATAGGTCCTCAACGGACTCCACACCGATCTCTTTCAGCATCTGTTCCTGGTCGCCCGCTGTGACGGGTAAATACGGAAGGTTGGGTAGACTGTTTTCCCTCACAGCTGACCCTTCTCCTTAAGCATGGTCCGGTATGCCTGGGCAGTCATCAGACTGCGCAATTGATCGGGCTGATCCATCCGAATGGCAATAATCCAGCCCTCTCCGTAGGGGTCCAGATTGACCTTCTCCGGACTGGTGGCAAGGGACTCGTTGATCCTCACGACGGTTCCCGACACTGGGGCGTAAAGGTCGGCATCTGCCTTAATGGACTCAATAACACCAAAGGGCTGTCCTGCCTCCACCCACTTCCCGACGGGCGGCAACTCCAAGTAGGTGACATCACCCAGTTCGCTCTGAGCAAAGTCCGTAATGCCAACGATGAGGATGTCGCCATCCTGGCGCCCCCACTCGTGGGTCGGGGTGTAAAACAGGTTTTCGGGAAAAGTTAAGTCCACGGACCTAACGACCTCCCGCTCCTAATTGAAGGACCGAGGGTTCCTGAAAGGAACCGGTTAGACGAGTCCCTTCACTTAGGCTCGTGCATCTCAAAGAAGACAAAGGCACCACCTTTGCCGTCAGGAAGAGCGACGGGCGCCCGCTCACCCCAAGAGCTGAAAGCGGTTAACACAGACCGCTTCCCCTCAAGCCAAAGAAGTTTCCCGTCCTTACTCAGGCGCTGGGCTGCGATTTCCACGTCACCAGCACGGTCCCCCTCACGAGCAACCAGTTCAAAAAAGATGATGGCTCCGCCATCGCCATCGGAAACGGCGGTCGGTGCCCTTTCTATGGAAGGGCTGCTTGCCACAGGCACGCTTTGCTCCTCTCCCCAGACCAACTTGCCATCTCCCGAAACTCGCTGGGCAAAAATGTCAATGTCCCCCGCATGCTTAGTGCCCCGCGGCCATTCTACTTCAAAGACCACGATGGCACCCCCTGCACCATCGGGAACGACAATGGGACTCCGTTCCCGCAACTCGCTGAAGGCAACGAAGACCGATCGTTCTCCCTTGTGCCATAGAAGCCGACCTTCACTGTCCATCCTCTGGGCAAATATGTCGGTGTCACCAGCCCTTTCTCCAGTCGTCCACTCCACTTCAAAAACAACGATGGCTCCACCGGCGCCGTCGGGAACGGCAGCCACCCTTCTTTCCAAGAGTTTACTGGAAGCCACAGTGCGGCTCCTCTCTTCACCCCACACTAATTCTCCCTTGGACGACACCCTCTGAGCCGAGACATCCACATCCCCACGACCCTGCAAGCCAACAGCAACTGCCAAAAGCATTAAAACGACGCCAACTCCGACCACCTTTACGAACAGACCGCTGTGCGTCTTCGGCACCCCTTAAACCTCCCTTGGATGATAGTCTTCAGACTATGTCTTGACCCCCAACACGACTCTTGATCCCTTAATTTTTCATCCCTTAAATTCCACGACGATTATAATCGCCAAATGATCGGATGGGTAGAGACCGTCGTGACTGGCTTGATCCCCTTTTAAGTAGGCGTCTTGGACGATGAACCGGTCAGCAGGATAAAAGAGAGCGTAGTCTATTCTCATCTGGGGCTGGTGGCTGGGGAAGGTAAAGCCGGTTTGTTTGGGGTGAATGACAGCCCAACCGTCCACCATCTTTATCGGACCTTCCCTTAAAAGGTAGCGGAGGGGCGCCGATTCCGGTGTGTCGTTCAAATCGCCCATCACAATGAAGGGACGATGCCGCTCGATCAGCCATTGCGCTAACCGCTCCACGGACCGAACTCTCGCCGGACGAGAGAGGGAGAGATGAGTCACGACTAAGTCCCACTCCCCAGCCGGCGACGTGAAAGAGACCAGCAGTGCCACCCGATCTTCTGTGTCCTTGGGATCCGTTTCATCCTTGTAGAAGTAGAGAGCCTCTGTTCCTTCAAAAGGGATCCGAGACAGCACCGCATTGCCTTGAATTTTCTGCGGCGTTCGGTGAGCGATCTGAAAGGCAACATATGGGTAAGCAGCCGCCCGAGCCAGAAAGATCCCTTGATGTTCCCCTGGTCGGTTAAAAGGCGGCTGGTCCAAAACTTCCTGAAGACCGACAATGTCCGGCTGCTCCGTTGTCAGCAGGTCAATGATCAGGTCCTTGCGCCGGTCCCAGTCGCCGTAGTAGCCCCATATGTTATAGGTCATCAGTTTAAGAGTCATTGGCTAAGGTCCGATTATAGCAGGGCGTAGAGGGGGGTCGCCTACCTTGTGATCACCTTCCCGACAGAGGACTCGTCGGTGGCGATGGATTCTTTGGGACTCTTCGTCCACCTGACCGTTAGCATTACCCACCAGCAGAAAGTTGCTGGAGAAGTTGAGCGGCCCTCACCTTGAAGGGGCGGGAGCGAGCATTTTCTGGTTGCGTTTCTGAAACCGCTCGGTGTAGCAAGGCTTTGGCACCGTCCCGATCACCCATCTGAAGGGCACACCAACCCGCCCAGAACAGCGCATCCGCATCGTCGGTTTCCGGCATCGGACCAATGTTTAAGTTATCCGGATACTCAGCCGCCCTCTCGTAATGCTCCCTCGCCTTCGCCCATTCCCTTCTCTCTCGGGACCGATGCCCGAGAGCCATCTGAGCGTCCTTCCAGACTTGCCGAAGATGCACTTCTCCCTCCCAAGGCTTAAAGTGACCCCGAGACAACAGTTCTACACACTGCTCCGCTCGCCCTGCCCGCAAAGCGGCTTCCGCCCAGCGGGCAAGGATTTGGGGTTTTCTCTGGATTTTCTCCGGTGCCATTTCAAATGCTGACAGACGCCGCTGATGATCCTCCAGATGCGCCAGCACCTCGTCCCGCTCCGCATAAAGCCGCCACATCAAATCAAAGGGAGTGGTGCTCCCCTTTTGGTCCGCTGGAACGATAAGGAGTGCGAGTGCCGTTATGACCGCCTGAACGCCTTCTATGCTCCGATCGTAAGCCTGCACTGCCTCTAATAGGTTTTGCTTTTCGTGAAACTGAATCAGCCCGGCGTTGCGCCAAGAGAAGATCGGCACTTCTCCTCCGCTGGACAGTTCCACTGCCCGTTTCCAGTGACCGATGGCTTCGTCCTGGCGCCCAACGGACGAGAGCCAGGTCCCCATCAGATAGTGAAAGTAGGGTTGATCGGGATTGAGGGACATTGCCACTGTTAACGCCTCATAGTCCGACCATCCCGAAGGGAACACAAAAGGACAAGCGCCTTGGCTGGCTTGCTGAGCGAGACCAAGGGCCTCGGCCACTTTCCCGATCTTCCACAAATCTGATGCTAAACGAAGGGAAACAAGGGGATGATCTCCTGAGGACCAGCGAATGTGCCGTTTGCCCACAGAACCCAGCCAGACGGCGGCTGTTCCATAAGACCCTAAATCTCTGTAGTCAGCATCGGCAACGAGGAAGGTGTAGGGATGACTGCCAAAGATTCGTTGAATCGTTTCCGTCCCCTCATCCTGTTCTTGTCTTAAAAAGTAACTTTCCGACCAGAGAAGGGGCTCCAGTGGGTTGACAGCGAGACAGCGGGAAAGGAACTCCTTCGCCTTTTCCCAATGACCCGCTTGACGGGCACAAAAGGCAGCCGAAGCAAGGGCTTTGCTGTCCAGAGGATTGACTTGAAGGGACTTTTCAAAACGGTCCAGGGCGAGAGCAAACTGCCGGCGCCTCGCCGCTTGCTCCGCCAAAAGTGCCCAAGCCGCACCGCAAAAGGCAGGGTCTGCCGTCAAAGCCATTAACTTAGGTTCCGAAGGGGGCGCCCCATTGTCCTCAGAAGACGGGTCTGTCCTTTCCATCCAGTCGGCAACCGAAAGCCACCAAAGGGCTTTGGATGATTGCGGATCCACTTCCAAAGCCCGGTTGCCCCACTGGCGTGCTGTCGTCAATTCCCCCCTCTTCAAGTGCCATTGAGCCAGACCCGCCATTGCCTCGCAACAACGTGGGTCTAATTCCAAAGCCTTTCGGTAGCAATGGGCAGCCTCGTTGAGTTCATTTCTTTCCTCGTGGCTTCTTGCTCTGCAGAGCCAGTCAGACGGCGTTTGTGGTTCTTTCTCTTCTGTTTCCAAGAGACCGATGTGAGGGGCAGGTTCTTCATAACGCAGAGCCACTGTGTCACCAGAGACCAAGAGTTTGGTCTGAAGCAGCACTTGCGACGGTGAGCGAACCGCGATGGTCACGGAACCCATCGCCTCAACCGGCACCAGCACCTCTTTCGGTTCTCCCGGTGAAAGGTCAAAAGGTTCGCTGAGCCACTCCCCTTTGGGACCCGAGACGGCAAGACGAGCCGTCGGGACGGGGACAAGGGGAAAGAGACGAACGGTTAGCCCGCTGCCGTCAGGCTGAGCGTTCATCACCACAAAATCGGAAGAGTCCAGAACGCCGCCAAGACCCCAAACGGGAAACCAAGTCTCCTTCCAGGTTTGGACCGTCCGCGGTGCCATCAAGCGGTGAACGCCCTGATGGACGAAGCGACCTGTCTGAATTTCACAATAAGGCTCGCCCGAATCGCTCAGGAGTTGGGACCAGACCTGACCGTGCCGAGCCGTCCCCCAAGTCCACAGTTTTCTCCCTTGAACTTCATACCGAGAAGCGTGATGGAGGAATCCCAGGTCCTTTTGATGGTAATAGCAGCCAAACCAGTCTGCCCGTAAATCCCGCGCAAAAAGGTCTGTGGGGCGGGGATGAGTGACATAAAGGGACAGGTCCCTTCCCCTGTGGATGGGGTAAGAAGCAATCCCCTTCTCCCCCCACCACCAAGAGTAGACCGTCGTGCACGGGACGAGAAATTGGAAATCTTCCGTGGCGGGGACTGCCAGGTTGGTCCAAAAATAAATCCGATGATAAAAGGGAGTGCGGTTGAACAGGAAAACGGAGATATGCAGGCGCCAGTCATCGGACCGAAGACCCACCCCGACGGTCCACGCCATCTCCGTCAGCCGCTCCACGGTCCCCAGGTAGACTGTCGCCGACCCATCCGCCTCTTCCTTGTAATGCCAACTTAAGGGCTCATTGGTGGTCACCGTGTGACCGACTTGCGGGAAGTTGAACTCCATCCCACCCGAATACCAAGCGCCTCTGAGGGCAATTAACCCAAATTTGATCGGAATGTTCTTGTAAAAAAGTTCCCGATCGTGAACCAGGTCTCTGAGGGAAAGGATGTGCCCCCCAAGTCCCGGCACAATGGTTGCTTCCAGCAATCCGTTGCTCAGTAAAACGACCTCAAACTCCCTTTCCTCAAGATCGTCGGTGATCTCGTTTTGCATCGGGTAGGGATAGACGCGCCCGGTCCCTTTTCGGTGCAACGGCGGAAACGGATCCTCCTCGTAGCGGTAGATCGGAATCTTGAGGGTGGTGACCTTCACCTGTGCTCTGGGCATCACCAGTTGCCTCCTTTTCTGACAACAATGCCATCGGGGTCGTCTTCGCGTAGCCCTTTTGAAGCCTACGGAGAATAGTAGTTCCAGTTCATTTTCCCCCGCCGGTAATGAGGGAGAGTCCAGAGGCGAGGACGATTGGGATGGGGATTGGGTTTTGGATTCCAGTAGATCCGGATCTGATCCTCGGCAACGACAATGACCTCCTCCCTCCAATCGCCAGCGACATCCGCCACATAAAGCCGTGCTGCCCTTTCTCTGAACCTCTCAATAAAGCGACCTGTCATCGGGTCAAAAATGGCGACATCTCCTTCTTTGTGCCGCTCCTTCGCCGCTAACAGTTGCCAAGGTTCCCCAGTCCAATGAATGGGCACGATGACCTCCACCCCGTTCTCTGTCCAGTCGGGTGGGGCGACCTTCCTTAGTTCGTAAAAGGCAATCACATTTCCCTGGGCATCAAACACAAATTGACCCATATCATCGGGAGAGTCAAAACTGCCCCGACCCCAGATTTCCAGCCCAGGACTGGTAAGGTCAAACTCGCCGACAGCCACCTTATCGGCTTCCCGATGCTCGTAGATCCGCCACCAGATCGGACCTTTCAGCCCGATCAATCCGACGTGTCGGGGTCCCTCCACCGTCACGGCGACCTCCAGACCGTCGCGATCGGGGCGAATGTCGGCAATGGCAATAGAATCAATGTGCCAGGCTCCGGGTGGGGGTTCACCGTCCGTTAGGAGCGTTCCGTCGTCATCATAGATGCTCAGACCCACGATCTCGTCTCTCCCATCCCCGTCCATATCCGCTATCTTCAAGGGACCGTGAGCCTGTCCGTGGAAATTCGTGATGGTCCAAAGGGGCTTGTCCTCCAGATTCTCAAAGGCGAAAACGCTGACGAACCGACCGGCCGGAAAAGTGCCCGCAGGACGCTGATCGGCACCCGATGTTTGAAGGACGATGTCCCGGTCGCCCTTCCCCCTCACGTTACCAACGACCAGATGTTGCCAGCGAGCGGCACCCTGGGGAAGTGCTGGTGAGGCGATGCGCTTTACCTTTCCCGTTGCCCCATCGCAGACGACCAACCGCCCATCGGTCCTCAGAAACAGCACTTCTACCCGGTCATCACCGTCTACATCTCCCGCCTGAACTCCGGGTCCGTGGTAGCCCGGCAAACCGACCACATCATCTACGCCTAACAGGTGAATGTCCTCCTCCTTAACCCACAAGGGTTTGCCCCAGTGATCGTAAGCACCGATGCTCCCCGGCGTCGTATACAGATAATCCATCAACCCATCGCCGGTTAGATCGGCAACAACGATACCGCCAGCCGCTGGGTCCGGACGGGGCTGGGCGAGGCGGAAAGCGAAGGGATTGATTTCATACTGTTTCCATTGCTCTTTCACCGGTCTTTTCTCCGACTCCACAGAAAAACTCAGACCACCTAAGAGAAGGATCGCCAAGAGCAACCGCAGGGACGGCTTTTTATTGTTCCTGACCATTGCCGGCACGAAAACCCCTTGCCTCCAAAGTTCGGTCACGTCAGAAGTAGTCCTCGTCGCCTTGGGCTTCGTCGGGCACGCCTAAGGAGTTAACCAGTTCTTGAGCCTCCTGCCACTGACCTTGTGAGACGAGAAGCCGATAGGGCAGTCCGTAATGGGAGCCTTGCAAGATGCAGAAGATGCCCATCGCCTCCAGCCAGGCTTTTAAGGGAGCCACCTCGGATAGGTGCCCCTCTTTGATGACAACCCACTGCCTCAGGGACCATCCTCTCCTTTTGTTTGCCCGTTTGTTTGGTCATCAACCGCTGATCCAACCAACCTAACGGTCAAGAAATCTGGTCTGCCTTCCCTCGGATCCGCTGGGCTCCCTTGCCCTTTGTCGTTTCATACGGACCTCGCTTTTGAAAAAGCGAAAGGGGATAAAGACACATTCCTGATCGTTGGTCCGGACGAAAAGACCAAAGGTGCCCCAGTGATCCACGGTCCCGGAAATGCTCTGATATTCAATGGCATCTCCGGGGAGAAGGCAATCGTCAACGGCAAGGGCATAGCCGGCGAACCAGTCCTGCATCTTTTCCCGCGCAGCGATGAAAAGTCCGATTGCACCGATCCCTGTTACGAGAGCCAAAACCTCCCGAGGAACGGTGAACTGCTCAGCGATCAACCACAGCCCAACGAAAAGGAGAAACCAACGGGTCACCGAAATGGGAACAGCCACCAGGATCTGCCGGCGAAAGACGGCTTGATGAGCGGGTCGGTCCGCACGACCCGGAAGGAAGGGAGCCAACCATCGGCGCCAGAGCCCTTCCGCAAGTTGCTGGAGCAGTCGGACCGCCACAAGGATGAGGGCGGACCGAAAGAGTCGGGGAACCAGCCAATAAAGGGTCCAGCCAGAAAGACCCCTCACCCACTCCTCAAGGATCGCTGGCAAGGTCGGGACCATCCCTTGACGGTTTTGTTAGACTAACTTCCGGACGATTCCGCCATCTGCTCCTCGGCTAACTGCTGAAGTTTTCGGATAAAGGACGGCATTCCCTCAAATCCCGTCTGGACGATCATTCCTTCCCCGTCACCGATGCGGACGGGACGCACTCCGGTATCGTGCTCCGTTCCCCTCATCTTAACGACGGTGAGGGTTTTTCTGAGATGATCTTGGAGAAGGGTGTAACGAAGATTGAGGATGCAGTCAACGACCCTTGCCAGGTCCGAATCAATGGGAATCTGCTGGACACCGTTGGCGACGGTGTAACCCAAAGTAAACAGTGAAGTCACACCGTGAAAACTGAACAGTCGTGCAAAGGCTTGCAGGTATTGCGAGGCAAAAGACGGGTCGGGTAAGTTGGACAACAGATCGGAAAGGCTATCCACCGCTGCTCGGCGGATCGGGCGACCTTCCTGTTGGCGGGCTTCCAAAAGGTCTTTGACCGTCCAGAAGAGACGATAGGGGTCTGAGTCCAGACCCTCAAAGAAGATGATCAGCCGACCGTCGGCAACCGCCTCTTCCAGTTCCAGACCGATCGTCCGTGCCGTTTGGAGAATCTTCAGAGTTCCCTCCCGGAAACTGATGTAGAGAGCCGTCTCGCCCGCCTGAAGGGCTTTCGCCACAAACTGGCGCGCCATCGTGGATTTGCCCGATCCCGTCTCGCCGACCACGAGGATGGAGAAACCTTCAAAGAACCCCCCGCCCAACATCGCATCCAGTCCGGGAACGCCGGTCGGAATGCGATTCATCGGGGCAGGGATCGGCTCCTTCGTCCAAGTTGGCACTGGATAGACCTCAATGCCCTCTTTGCCGATCTCCAGAGTGTGCCGACCTGATTGGAAAATTTGTCCCCTCGCCTTCAAAACCTCCAAGAACCGCCGGCGATGGACCTTGTTGACCGCCTCAAAGAAGAGTTGAACGACGGCATCCACGGCATACTGCTCCAAAGAAACTTCTGACTCCGACCAGCGCACCTCCTGAGTCATCAGGGCAGTCACTTGCGACTGCCGGAGCCTATTCAGCAAACCGCTCAAGATCTCCCGAAGTTCTACCGGATCACTGGTCAGCCTTTGAAAATGGCTCAGGCTGTCTATCAAAAGCCGTTGGAACTGTCCTTCCATCAGTTGGCGGCTCAGTTCGCCCGAAGGATCCCTCACTTGCTGATAAAAGGCTTGGGGCGAAGTTGCGATGATGCGGACCTTTTGCGCCGCTACCAGTTCCTCAAAATCCCAGCCAAAGTTCTTGGCATCCCGGAACATCTGAGTGGGAAATTCCTCAAAACTGACGATCAAGGCTCTTTGGTTCTTTCGGGAAGCGCCGTGATAGATGAACTGAAGACCGAGAGTCGTCTTCCCCGATCCTGGAAGACCCTGAACGAGGACCGTTGCCCCCTTCAGAAAGCCTCCTCCCAAAACCAGGTCAAGCCCTTTAATCCCCGTCTCTTCCCGTTGTCCATCCATCGCCCAATCCCACCCGTTCCGGTAGCCCCATCGTCACAGGCGAATGTCAATAACGGCACTGACCCCGACACCATAAACCCGTTTCATTTCCGTCGGATTGACCGTCACATTGTCCACGGGGATCAAAATCTTCCCCCTGGTTCGTCCCGGAAGGTCCACTTCAATCTGGGCAACGCCTTCCACTTGCGCAACATCCTTCTCATCGCCAGACACCTGGGCCGCACCGACATAAGCACCGCTACCGATGCTCACAATCGGCACTACCTTGGTTGCCTGCCGGTGCTCCCACTTGCGGTTCATCAACGCCGTGTTGATCACATTGTTGATGTCTTTCCCAAACTGCCGGACCAAAAGGACGACCGCACCGCCCTTAAGGATCTTCCCTAATTGCCCCGAACCCAACCCGACGACCAGAAACAGGGCAACAACGGCTCCAACCAATGCCATCCAATGTCGCTTCATTGTAACCCCTCCTTGTTGGCCGTCTGAAATTGTGACGATTTGCTGTTCGGACTGTTGCCGCCGTATCGTGCCCAAAATGCCCCCAAGATCTCCAAGGCTAAAATGGGGTTGACATTCCAAGGAGCACGAACCTGCCGGGCAATCCGACTAACAAAGAAGAGGGCGTCTGCCAGTTTCGCTTCCGACCAACCCTCGTCAATGGTTCGGTGGCTCCAGAAGGGGTTGACCACCAGGTCATCGGCACCCCAACGCCGGCACAGCATATCCCGAAAAAAAAGGGCAAAGCCTTGCAACCGCTGCTCCAGCGCCCGGCGCTTGCCGATGGACTCTTCGTCAGCCAAACTCTCTTCCCCTTCCTCTCCAACCCATCGCTCCGCAAACCGAAAAATGTCCCAAAGTTCTATTTGACCGATCGCAGCGACCTTCTCGGACCAGTCGCTCAAACGGCTTTTCCAATTGGGGTCCTTTATTTGGGAAAAGACCCATCCGACCCGACCCCTTGCCAAACGGGCAAGAAGAGAGGCATCGTCCTCCCCGAAACCGCGCTCCCTCAGCGCCTCAGCAATTTCATCTTTACTGACCAGGGTCATTCGGACGGGAAAACAACGGGACCGGACCGTCGCTGCGATTGCCCAAGGATTGGAACTGACGAGAAAGAAAAGGGTCTTTTCCGGAG
>JANXBO010000003.1:55161-65157 GCA_025057575.1 Candidatus Caldisaccharidevorator malaysiensis | reverse complement strand
AGGTTCCTCCAAAACCTTG
Organism: Candidatus Caldisaccharidevorator malaysiensis; assembly: GCA_025057575.1. Taxonomy (GTDB): domain Bacteria; phylum Armatimonadota; class Fervidibacteria; order Fervidibacterales; family Fervidibacteraceae; genus Caldisaccharidevorator; species Caldisaccharidevorator malaysiensis. The sequence goes on along the minus strand of JANXBO010000003.1, from coordinate 65,138 downwards.
AGGAGAGCCGCCGACCCTTCAGGGGTCAACCGTTCGGCATCGTCCACGATAATGACCTTCCACGACCATGGACTTGCCTGAACGGCAAATTCCTGAATCATTCGGACACTGTCCACGCCCAAAGAGTCCTTGGGCTTTAGTTGCCCTGCTTCCGCCAGGTTTACCGGACGCTGTTTCTCCCCTTCGCTCCAGAACGCCGCCATCAACCCGTCGACAAGAAGAACGGAGGGATGCCGCTGCTCGTAGGACGGTCGCTCCGCACTGATCCGCCGACACGACCGGCACCCGTCGCAGCAGTCCGGACCTTCCTGTGTGTCCTTGGGATCTTCGCAGGTCACTACCTTTGCCCATTCCAGCGCCAGGGTCCTCTTGCCGATCCGGTGCGGTCCACTGATCAGCCACGCCGACGGAAACCGACCCTTCTGCCACATTCGCCTTAATAAGACGACCGTGCCGCTGTTGCCCACGAAGTCTCTGAGGGCCATTGAACTCCCCTTTATCCGCTGACGACGGTGATACCCCGAAGGATCAGAGCGTCTTCCACTACTCTTCGCGTCTCTTGTAACACCTGTTCCAAAGCCCCGCTGGCAGTGACGATGCGGAACCGGTGAGGCTCCCTCTTTGCTAGCCAAAGATAACCCGCCCGCACCCTCTGATGAAACGACAAATCCCTTCGCTCAAACACCGTTTCCCTCTGCGAGCGCTTGAGTCCCAATTCGGGGTCAATGTCCAAAAGAATGGTCAAATCGGGTTTCAAACCGGCGGTAACCCAGTCATTGAACCGCTCTAATTCCCCAATAGCCAAACCCAGACCAAACCCTTGATAGGCTAAGGTGCTGTCAGTAAACCGATCGCAGATAACGATCCCCCCGTCCAGTAGGTGGGGGCGAAGGACCTGGTCAACGTGCTCGGCTCGGGCGGCGAGAAACAAAAGAGCCTCCGTTTTCGGATCCCTTACTCTCTCCATCAGCAATAGTTGTCGGATAGATTCTCCGATGGCTGTTGACCCTGGCTCCGAACTGACTATGACAGGATAGCCCCTTTCTTTCAACCACTCCCCGAGGTGTTGACAAACAGTCGTCTTACCACTCCCCTCCCCTCCCTCCACGCTAACAAAAAAACCCCTCATTTTGACCCTTTGTTGGTGTATCTTCTGCAAAAAGTCTTATTGCCGACGGGTCCTCCAAGCGTCGGGACCGGGGTCAAAGGCGCTGACTTCCCGAACGGGCTTCATCTCCCCGTCCATTCCCATCATCCGCACGGCACCGACACCGACGGCTTCTGGCGGATTCAGGGCGGCGCATGGGGTTCCAAATCGCGGCTTGGCAAAAGGCAGATGCGTCCGCCCCCTGGCGAGAATGTGACAATAGTTGGCACTGTCCCCTTCATAAGGAATGCCGTGGTTCCAAGGGACCCAGGATCGGGCATTGCAGTAATGGCTCACGAACGCCCGCCGCCATCGGTCCTTTGTCCTGTTGGAATACGAACGATGGAGAAGATGCCCGTGGAAAAAGACCACGTCTCCTGGCTCCAAAACGACCGGCACCGACTCGTAGCGCTTCGCAATTGGAGAGAGGGTGTTGAGGTCATCGTCCAGGTTGCTGACATTCTCCACCTCGGGCAAGTCCGCAATGGCACCGTCGGAATGGACAAACCCGTGCTGAGCGCCCGGTGTCGGATAGATGGGTTCCACTTGGCTGCCCGGAGCAACCCACAGACACCCGTTCTCCTCATCCGCACGGTCCAGAGCCAGCCACGAACCGATCAAGGTGTCGGGATAAGTGGTGATGTAATAGGCATCCTGATGCCATCCCTGCCCGCCCTTTCCTGGCGGGTTAAAGAACAGCATCGTCTGGAGCGCCAAAACATCCGGTCCGATCAAGGCTTCTAAAACATCCAGAATCCTCGGATGCAGCAGAAACCGCTCCGCCATCGCATCCACCCGATGGAGCATATGAACGCGCGTGAACCGCTTCGCCAGTAAATCCTCATCAGACCCCGCTTCGGGCTTCTCTACACCGGGAATGTCCACTCGTCCGTAGAAAAGGTCCATTGCGTGACCCTTCAGTTCCTCCACTTCCTCTTGCGGAACCAGGTCCCGCACGATCAGATAGCCGTATTTTTGATAGTGACGGTATTGCTCGACCGTCACCGGATACCGGTCCGGTCGGCTTTCCGCTATCAGCCGGTAGCCCATTTTCCCGTTTGCCCCCTTTTGCGTCTCCTTGTTCTCTACCTCCTTGCTTACCTACATTTTAGACTGTGAAAGGTCCTTCCGACCATATCCCCATAGGGACCGCCTCCGCTTTGGACGGTCCGATGCCAGAGAAAGCGTCACTGTTCCAAAGCGGCAACCCGTTCGGGACTGCCGATCAAAACTACCGTATCGTTGGTTTTCAAGGGCACCTCAGGGCGGGGATGGTGCACCATCTCCCCCTCCGCCCGGCGCAAGAGAACGACCGAGATGTGATGGCGCTCCTCCAAATCGCCCACTGTCTGCCCTACCAGAGGACTGCCCTCGTCCACCAACAACTCGGCGATGTGAAAAAGGTGCTCTCCTACATAAAAGGCGTGCGCCGTCCGCTGCCGGACCGCTGACGCCACCATAGAAGGCGCCGCCAAAGCCGATGTGGAGACTGCCACATCAATCCCCAAGAACTTTGCCGCCCTTTCCGCTAAGGCGTCGCTGAAAAGCCGCACGACGATCCGAAGGCGCGAATTTATCTCCCGCGCCGTTAAAGCAATTTCCAAATTAGTCAAATCGTTGCCCGTGCATACCAGAAGGCAGCGCGCCTGATCTATTCGGGCATCCTTTTGCACTTCCACACGCCTCGCATCGCCGATGAGAACCGGAACACCCTGGTCCCTTAACAACTGAATTAGATATGCCGTCTCCTCATCGTCGGACAAACTAATGGCGACCACCTCATTGCCAAGGCTCAGCAACTCTTGACATGCCCGAAATCCCACCCGACCGATTCCGGCAACCACCGTGTGACCCCTGTAAGTGCTTGCCAGCACCTTCTGCCACTCCTCCTGCCGATAACTTTTAGCGAACAGCAAAATACCAAACCGGATAATCGCTTCGCTAAAAATCCCGACCCCCAAAATCGGGACCATAAAAAAGGGAATCCGTGCCACCGTTGATGCCGGAAAATCAAGGGTCGGATTGAGAAACACCAACATCAGTGTCCCATAAACCGACTCTCCCAAGTCCAATCTCTTTTCCCCGTAGAAGAACAAAAGCCAAAGAGACCCCGTCACCACCAGGATCGTGAAAGCCAACAGAGAAGGCAGAAACTGACGGATCAGAACCCAAGCGTCCCGCCAAAAGGCTTTTACCAAATGTTGGATGCGATGGCGACTTTTCATCTTTCACAGTATTGCCCCAAGTAACCTGTCCCCTACTTTAGCGACCGTAGCGATGCCCGATCCCCCATCAACGCTTACGGATGTCCAAAGTTTGATCGCTAAAAAAGACCCACAGTATGCCGTGACCTGGCGTTTTCTGGTGACCGTCCCTCAATTATCTTCCTCATTGTGTCTTAAGATGAGAAGGCAGAAATGTTGGGACTCAAAGGAGGAAAGGGCAAATGGACAGCCAAGAGACAGCGATGCTGGAAATTCGCCGATGCGGTTCCCAGCCTTCAGCGCCAGGGTCACCCAACTATTTTACGGGATCCGTTCGCGTTGACCCCCTGATGGAAGCCAAGGAGCCCGGTCGGGTGCGGGTCGCCAGTGTCACCTTTGAACCGGGTGCTCGGACCGCCTGGCACACCCATCCTCTGGGTCAAATCCTCATCGTCACCGCTGGTTGTGGGCTTGTTCAAGCGTGGGGTCAGCCGCCCGTTGTCATTCGCCCCGGTGACGCCGTCTGGATCCCTGCCGGCACCAAACACTGGCACGGCGCCACACCCTCTACCGCAATGACCCACATCGCCATCCAAGAGGCTCTGGACGGCACCGCCGTGGATTGGTTGGAACACGTCACCGACGATCAGTATCAAGCCGCCGCAAAATCAGTAACTGAATAACAACACAAGATCCTTATCACACCATCACCATCCTCCTCATCGCACCCCAGCAACACCCAACAGTTCCCCCTGCCAGTTGCGCACCGTTCCCAATATACTGACGAACCCTTTCGTTCCCACTGCCATCATAATCTGTTGCGCATCCTGTTTGGCATCAATAAAAGCCGGCACCAACCCTTGCCCCTGCAGCCACCGCTTTAAGGAACAAAAATACCGGAAGGTTTCGTAAAAATGAACCCGCCACCCGCCCCCCTCTCGTATCAGACACACTTGAATGTGTTCCACCCGACCGTCCGGTAACCGCCACTCCGCACGCGCAAACAGCGGATCGTCACCCATCCCTAATCCCAACAAGTCGCAAAGGGGGCAGATTCAATGCCTCAAACGCAGCAGTGGCAACTTCCGGTGTGATGCCCACCATTTCTCGTTCTGCCGTCACCACCGTCTCAAGGGCGCGACGATAATCGTTCTTGTCTAAAGCACCCACAAACCCCCAGGCGACCCGAAAGGGCTCGCCTCTCTTCCACCAAAACCACCCCACTCCCCCACACGCACCAACGGCAAAAAGGGCACCGACTATCTTTAGGAACCGCCTCCGATCCATTTCATCAGTCCCTTTTTTGAACCAATTACCTGCCTTAAAAAGGAACGAGAGCGGCATCTTCCCTTACAATTACAATTCCCAGTCACGCAAATCTGGGGGCGCTGAGACTTTTTGCACACTTCCGTCCAGCCGAATCACCGTGACTCGGGGAGGGTTCTCCCCGCGCGCCTGTGCGTGCCAATGGTCGTAGAACACAGGATGCTTCATCCCTCTCTTAATTATAGTAAACCAAGAAGGAGGCTGTGGCGGCACGATCTCCCCATACTGCGGGCGATAGGCGACCCAACAACTGGGATATGACAGATATCCGCTCCACTCACCCGGATAGGGCTCCCAATAAGGCTTCCCCGCTATAGCAGTGTCAGCAGGACAGATCATACTGTCCCGGCTCGCACCATACCGTTGAAGAGCGGGAACGGTGTAGCAGTAGGACGGAAAACCCACCTCATAGCACGGCAACCGCTGTCCCTCCGTCGGGTCTATCCCGTCCCAATCCTGCCGATACAGATCAAGGGCTAGGTGGAGACTTCTCAGATTCCCCACGCACCATGCCTCCCATGCCCTCTCCCTGGCGCTCACAAAGACCACCATCCCAATCCCCGCCAGCACCGCAATGATTCCGATGACCATCAAAAGTTCTATGAGCGTGAATGCTCGCCTTAATGGAGTCGTGCTCTTGATCTCACCGAACGCCGCTAACTTGACCAGTGACATCTTTTTCACCCCCCATCGCCCTTTCGGCAAACCATCGCCCGACCCAGGAAAGAGATTCGGGTTGATTTCGGATAAGCAAGAGGAGAATGGCGGTCAGTGCCAGCAAAGTCGCCGCCAGCCAATGGCTAAACGCCTTGCTATCCTGCCGTGCTTCCTCTCTTTGGCTCCCTTCACCAGTGGTCAAACTACTCATCCCCCCATCACCGAACTCCTTCTTTTTAGCTATGCAGCATCCTCAATCGCAGCGCAAGTCCCTATAAAGGGACATTGTCCCCCTACAGGGTGACAAATTTTAATCAAAAAGGTCACGACCTCTCCTGTCGCCCGTCACTGTTCTGGCACCGTCGCTGCCGGTTGGTATTGAACCAGACCAACGCTGAGAGCCAGTGCGATGGCTTGAGAACCGTTGCGTCCTTTTAGTTTGCCCGAAACCTTATAAAGACGGTTCCGCTAACTCAACGGCATAGACTTGTGTCGTTCCGGTTCTGTCACTATCAAACAGGCACCATTTTTCGTCGGGGGACCAGGAGGGATGAGGATGGGTCCATTGGGGACCATAAACGGTGTCCACTTTTGCTTCCATCCAAGAGAGCGCCCAATCTTCTTTACCGGCTCTCTCAAAATCTTCTTTCGTTGCATAACGGGTTTGCGCCCACTGGGTGCCCTGACACGAGGCATAAGGTTGGCATACGAAAGCGGGTTCCGTGGAACCCAAGGATAAGAGGAAAATTCCTTTGTTGGGATGGTTAGTGTCAAAGAGAACTTTGGTTCCATCCTTGTTGGGTGCAATGTGCCACGCATTGCCTTGCCACAAAGTTTGAACAAAAGTCGGGCGGGGCACCCCATCTGCGGGGTCTAGACCCATTATCTTCAACGCAAAAGACCAGTGGACAAAAATCAAATTCCACGAAGAGCCCAGCCAGGTCTCGTGGACAATAAACTCATTGTTATCGTGATCATAAAGACACACATTGTCCGATCCGTTTCTTCTGATCAGCCACATACGGGGTGCGGGATCCTGGGCATATTCAATCCATTGGTCATCAATGGGGCAGAACTGGGGGTGTATTAAGGTTCGTTCTGTTTCCCAGATCAGTTCAGCGGTGGCGCCGTCGGTGCTTCCAACCGCAAGGTAACTGAGACCTTTTCTTTTGAGGGCGGTTACCCACCAGTGCCCGTTGGAAGAAAGATTGATTTCGCCGATGGAGGCATCGTCCCAGACGGCGAGGGTTCGCTCGTGAAGAGTTTCCAGATGAACAGCCCGCACCTGTCCGTGGGCAGTGAAGAACAGTTCACTGCCGTCCGCGCTAATGTGACCGGAATAGCCATTGACACCTTTTGGATCGTCGGTCAATTGAACGATCGGACCGGTCGGGAAGGCAGCCTTGTAGAACTGATACACACCGGTTCGGTTAGAGGCAAAGATGACCCATTTTCCGTCTGGGGTGAAGGATCGGGTTAAGGGATAGAGGTGGTGGTTGATGCTATTGTGGTCCGTAATTTGAATCACTCGGCGTCCTGTATCGTCATCCCGATGTTCTATGGCTTCACTTGGCAAAACTCTGCCCTTCGCCATCAGCGAACCTCCTTGGTTGAAACAGGGACTCTTGCCGAGACCCGTGACCTGTGCTACGATTATGCCAGAAGCCGGGGTGGCGGAACAGGCAGACGCGAGGGACTCAAAATCCCTTGGGCACGACGCCCGTGCGGGTTCAACTCCCGCCCCCGGCACCATCGGGACCGGTCAGACATAATTGATGCCATACCAGAGGGTTGGGATCGGGACCACTGATTCCAGAAAGGAGCGGATCGGACCGTCGGCTGGGAAGAGGGCTTTTTCCTCGCCTGTGACGGTCCCAAACAGGACTCGGGTTAAGGAGTCTCGGTCGGTGATCCATTGGTCTGCCCCGATGCGAATGGCATAGCGGTTTTCCTTCTGCCAGAAATCCACCGATCGGGCGACCTTGGGTCCGACCCGTTCTTCAAAATAGGGGCGCATTCGGTCCATCAACTGAGAATAGTTAATGATCTTTAGGGTGTAGTGGGTAGGAGAAGAATTGGCTTTTAGCCCCAGACTCTCACAGAGGGCAGCAAAGACATTATCGTGCCGAAGGATAGTCCATTCAATCTGTTGACCTTTCAAGTCTGACATTATCAGGGGGAATGCAGACAGCAGGGCGATTCGTGAGCCGGCATATTCAGCAACCCGGATGACACCTGAGGAGTCCGGTTCGTGGGCAATTACATAACCGACTAAGCGATCCCTTAAAGAAACTCCATAGAAGCGAGACGGGCGGTCCATCACCCAACGGGTCTGAAGAGCCCACCTCCAGTCATCGGGGATTCTCACAAACCGGACTCCTTCGCATTGATAGCAGGCAGAAAACCTACTAATTAGGTTCTCGTCGGGGTCCTTTATGAGGCTGACACCAAGAGGTTCCACAACGGCTGTCGTCATAGAGAAAGATTGATCACGACCGACGACGAGACAGCCTTGTCTCCGGTAAAGGTCCCTGTCGCCGGATACTAACATCAGATCCACCCCGTCCCGGTAGGCTTTGTTAATACAATAGTCAAAGGTGGAGGAAGCGAGCCCCCTGCCCCGATAATCAGGAAGAGTGCAGACGGCGCCGATGCAGCAAACTTTTATGCTGCAACCCAGGATGCTTGCCCACCTCTCAACCATTCCGCAGTGACTCACACACCGTCCACCATCTACGATCACAATGATGTTTTCCCTGTTGTCTTCATTAAAGAGTTGGGGATACTGGTCCATCAAAGTAGGGCGAAAGACAATGCTGGTCAGTTCTCGAAGGGATTCCCACTCTTCTAACTTAACGGGTCTTGGTCCTTCCATCGTTCTTCTCTCCTTATCCTTTATTGTTCTAACAAAATTGTTACTTGCGTCACTCCCTTTTTCAAAGGAAGAGCCAAAAAGGATGACGCATCGGGAACATAGAAAGTCCCTTCCCTAAACATTCGCAAAGAAAACACCTTCTTCACTTCCTGCTCGCCAAGGACGGCGGCTCGGATTCGTCCCGCCAGTCCAAGAGTGAAGTAAGGACTTGGAAAATTCGTTCGGATCGTCACATTCACCTTTTGATGTCTGTCGCTAACATCCACACTTATCTGCGACAATTCTTTCGCCATCTGGTATCTGGCGATCTCGGAAGTTTTCATCCAGATAAGCCTTGTTCCACTGGGATCAAGACTGTCCAGCCGCTTTTTGACCGTTTTGAGCGTTTGAAACCCCACTCTTTGGTTAGCGTAAAAGCAGGGGAAGTGACCCACCATAATAGCCGGTCTGTGTGACTGAATGACTTCCACTAATCGCCCTCCGCCCAAACTTTCCGTAATAAAAAGGTCTGGGTCCGATAGGTCCCAACCGGTCGCACCAAACCAGTCGTCAGTGCATCCGATAATACTGCCGACTGCCTCACCCTTCTCTTGATTTACCCACCAGAGAGGGATCTCGGGCAGCCGGTCGGTCCAGACATGGAGAAAATAAAAGGGTGTCGCAATACCCCAAACGGATTGGCAGGCTTCTAAGACAGCGCGGGCATAGTCGGGCTCTTTTTTGCCACCAAAACCACCGGGGCTGGTCACTCCGTCGCATCGGATACCGGCTTTCTGCAGCATTTTTAGGGCTTTTCCTATGTAGTCGGTCAGCAGATTAATCGGCGGGTCGCACCATTCAAACTGTTCCCATTCGTCTGTTAGTCTATCAGTCTTGAGATCCATCACTCGGGTGTGAGTGATCATTTCTGGGGTGATGTCAAAATTGGGTGCGATAATCGTTTGCACGATGTCAATCCACCGGTCCAGTTCATCACGGGGAAATTCTTTCGGAAAGCCTTGATCCACTCTTCCAATTCCAGCGGGATAGGGTATGAAACTGAATTTCCCTTTAATCCCTTCACTGGCGCACCACTCACCAAACTCACGCGCAAATTCAGAGGGTATGAGACGGGGCATTATCGCCAGTTTGTCGTAATGTCTTTCCCATCCGGACGGTGGCTCCTCTTTTGCTTGCTTCATCCGCCACTGATGCCTTTGCTCAATCCAAAACCAAGCCTTGTTGATGACTGGGCAGGAATCGTCAATGATGAGAGAGATAGGTGTTCGAAGGAGAGGTTGATCAACCCATACTTTCATCGCCCTCAATCCTCTTTTCGGCGTCTACAAGTCGTCTTCACACTTTGGTAGGTCATTTTGACAAAGTTAGCTGCCTTTGTAACGGGATCCGGTCGCTTTGCAGGTAGAGCACGAGAAGACCGGTTCAAGGTAGGAAGTTATAGGCCGGTCTTCTCCTCCAGCAACCCCAGAGGGACCAGATGCTGCCGGCAAGATAGTCACCGGCAACGAGACCGATGAAGAAGGGGATGGCATTGCGGTGAGTCGTCAAGCCCATCCATCGGATCAGGGAGACCTTAATCACCCAAGCAACAGCAAGGGAAACCCAAAAAAGGTTGATGCTCCAACTGCCGGAAACGACAAAACCGGCGGGATGGAGAGGAAAATTGAACCGAAGGTGTAATTGAGAAAGAAGAAGGACCTGGAGTGCACCCCACAAGGTTGCCATCAGAGACGCCCAGCCAAAGGGAGAGGGGGAATGAAGATAGGTG
>JANXBO010000003.1:0-55151 GCA_025057575.1 Candidatus Caldisaccharidevorator malaysiensis | reverse complement strand
AGACCTCGGTCCCATACCAGGGTCGCCCACCGAAACGGTAAGAAGCCGTCAATAAAGTCCAAGCACCAAAGATGTAGCCAAATATCCAGCCAATGATCGTTGACTCTAATGTTAGTCGCCAAGGCAGGGTGTGTTTGCTGTTGCGCAAACCCTCCGAATTGTGTTCTTTGGACAACTCTTCCGCCAGCCACAAACCTTCCAAAATGTGAGGAAAGGGGTGACCCCGATAGGCTCTGTTAAAGCCCCCGAAAAGGGAAAGAATAGATAGGTCACGAGGGGACAGGTTTTGGCTGCCAAAGATGTAAACCAAGATTCGGTCGGGACCGGCAAAGTGAAGGTCGTGGACGGGAGAACCTAATTGAGACCGAATGCGACCGATTCCGATGGAGACGAGAAAGTAACCAGCGAAGAAAAGAGTTGCCAGCCACAAGGTCATCTTTTGCCACCACATTAACAAGAGAAGACAGAGGAAAAAGAAGACGAAGCCGAGGAGCCAAGGGTTGTGTGCGAAACGGGTTCTTTCGGTAGAGTTTTTTCCAACAGCATAATCCAAGCCGACCGCACTGGTAAAGGGATGAGCCAAGAACGATTTTTGCCACCGCCAAGTCTCGGCTAAGGGCGCAAGGGAAAGGACGGCAAAGGCAATATAGGCACCGAACTGCTGCTCCTCCAAATAGGGAAACCGGGGCAACCCCCACCATCCGGTCATTGCCGAAACAATCCTTTCCACCTTCCACACGACATAAAACACCCAGGAAGACAGCAGCAAATCAACGGGCATAATAAAACCCAAACCGATGCCAAACGGTAAGATGGTTATGGGTGTCCAGCCTATAGCGTTTAAGGGTCGGTTGGGAAAATAGGGGCTTAAATCCAGAAGCCAACCGCCAAGACTGGGGATGTTGGGATAAAGAAAATGCAAACCGTTAATTAAGTTGACCAGACCAGCGATTCCTAACCCCGACCAAAAAACTTTTTGATAAAAAAGGTTTTCTCTTTGGCTTAAGAGTCGCAATGGTATTTGGGCGATCGGAAAACTTAAACGAGCACGGCTCCAGAGAGGAAAAAGGACAAAAGTGGCACAAAGGAGCGCCCCACCCAGCAAGAGAAGAAAAACACCCCACCAAGTAAGGGGTCCCAGCCAGCCCGATAACACATAGGGTGTATTGAATGAGGACAGTCCTGTGTAAAAACCCCTTAAACTGGACTTATCCCAGACGACCATTTGCTGGGGTAAATGAGGAAGAACAGTCAAGTCCCAATCGTTTCCTTCACCAGCAAACCAGACAGGATGAGCGACGACGGAAAGAAGCGGTTGAAGCAGATCCAGTCCGAAGAGAGCAGAAGCAACCGATAGGGCGATGTAAAAGTGAGTCAGGGTTTGATTGCTGAAAAGAGGTCGGAAAACTAATTGAGACAGCCTGTTAACAACAGCCAACAGAAACAGGCAGGCGAAAGCGTTCACAAAGAGGGACACGGTGGACGGTCGCATTTGTCCCGTCATTAGTCCGACGGCGTCCCACCAGGCATTGAGTAAGATAAGGATGAGGACGAATAGGATCCTCAGCATCGCTTGCAATGGATAGGATTAACGCTTTGCGTCGGCATAACTGAGTTCACTATTGATCGTCTTTACAAACCTGTTAAAGAGGGTGCTTCTCTTTTTGAGCACCAAAATCTGGTTACCAGAGTGGTGGTAACAGCGGCTGATGTGCCGAAGGGGAGGCAAGAAAAGTTCTCCCGAACCGGGAAAGGAACGACTGTTCAAATCCTGCTTCTTCTCTGCCCTCACGGCAGTCCCTCCTGTCAACAAAAGCAAGATCAAAACAAGCCTTTTCCTCAGAGACCATCTACCGACTCAAGCGTCCGCAGGAAAGATAATGACGGCGGATCGGGCATCGTGACGCAAAGGGATCGTTGGGATGACAGGAACGGTCTCAGCCGCTGCCGATGGATTGGGCGACTCCACAGGCGGCGGTGACAACATTGGCGACCCAACAGAAAACATTTTCCATTCAAGAGCGTTAAAATGGGATTTGGGGTTTCACACAATGAACGGGCGCTATTTGCCGAATTTACCGTTAATCGGGGATGGAGGCTCTTGGGAGACGCTGTGTGCCCTGATTAGCGGGCGGCTGATCCCAAGGTTAGAAGCAGTAGGCGACCGCCTGTTCTTCCCAACGATGATGCCGATGCGTGACGGGGTTCGGATTCTTCCGATTGAAAGCGAGGGATGGTCCCGTCACCGAAGGGATGGAACCCCCCAGTTCATCTTCGTCGTTTCCGGTCGTGCCCTAATGGAGGTAGAGGGGCAACTGGTGGAGTTGCTGTCGGGTCAGGGCATTTATCTTCCTAAGGAAGCAGGGCACGTCCCTTATGTAACGATCGGTAATCCTTGGGACGAAAGGGACTGGCTCTGGTTTAAGATCCACCCCTTTGGGATCGTGACTTTGAGAGCCCGGCTGACAGGGTCAGCCCATTATCAGAGTGCCCATTTCATCATTGCGGAGCGGCGGTTAGCAGACCTTTTTTGGGAGTGGGAAAAGGAGAGAAACCGACCCGACCGAGACCTTCGTCTGACGAAAGGCCTTTTGATGGCTCTTTTTGGACTTTTGACCCGAACCCAGCCCTTCCCGCCCGGCGACTGGGCAACCGGTGAGGGAGGGCAGAAGGAACTGCCCCTTCCTCTCCGCCACGCGCTGACCGCCTTGCACAGGGGTTATAACAAGCCCTTGAATTTGGAACAGTTAGCGTCTTACTGTGGGGTTCGGGCGGAATCCCTGTGCCGGATGTTCCGAAAGTATTTGGGGATAAGCCCGGCTCGTTACCTTCGGGACCTGCGCCTTCGGGTCGCCCTCTACCTGCTGAAGGAGACGGGGCTGAGCGTTGCCGATGTCGCCTTCCTTTCAGGCTTTAATGATCTGAGGAATTTCCACCGGACCTTCTCTCAGGCGTTTCAAAAGGCTCCCGCTGCCTTCCGCCGGCAAAAGAAGTCCCGTTCTGCCCCCTACTTGAGGGTCTGGCGATAGATCAAAAATTGCCCTCTAAGGGTTAACGAAAGCCTTTCCTTTTCCTCGGTTCCTGTCCCAGCCTTTTTACCTGAAAGGAGGACGGACGATGAGACGAAAGAGTTGGGGCTTTACCCTTATTGAACTTCTGGTCGTCATTGCCATAATCGCGATTCTGGCGGCGATCTTGTTCCCAGTCTTTAGCCAGGCAAGGGACAAGGCGCGTCAGGCTTCGTGCTTGAACAATGTTCGCCAGATGGGTCTGGCGGTGGCTCAGTATACACAGGATTACGATGAGCGGGTCCCTCCTATGCCGTGTGGATGCGCGGCGGTTCGCCAGGGGCGAAGGGGCTTCTGCTTCTTTGCTCTTCTGGAAACTTACACAAAGAACCGGCAAATCTGGCTGTGCCCCAGCATCGGTGACGTGACGACAGGTCAGGAGACTTGTGGCAAGGACCCTGAGATTCCGCGGCTTCATTACGGGTTTAACTTGGCGATCCGTTGGCACCCGTCCCTGACGAACTGGCCCAAACCAGCGGACACGGTGGTCACGACCGAGGTCGGGGGATGGATTTGGGGCGGAGTCTGGAATGTCGGTTATACTGGCAATTGCAAGGATATGGCTCAGGAAGCCAATGTCAGCGCAGGCGACGATTGGTCAGGCAGGGAATGGACGAACTGCCCCTGGACCTGGGCGTGGTTTGCCCGCAACCGTCATAGTGGCGGTCTGAATACCGCTTACCTGGACGGGCATGCTAAGTGGACCAAATTGGACCAACTGCGGAGCAAGCGCTACTGGGTCCCTGAATGGCAGCGCTGAGCCCCTATTGACCAGCGTCATCCGAGGCGGGCTGCCGAAGGGGCGACGATCACCAACATTTGATCTGTCACCACGGCGAAACCGAAGATAGGTAGCCCGCCTGCCCCCTATTTCGGGCTTAGGGACTCCACCCTCGTTATCCGACTCCTTTTTCAACTTGCCTTCCCAAAATAAGAGAAATCCTTAACAAAGCAAGGGGAGGCAGGCTGGCAATGAAGGTGGTAAAGGTTGAGGTCGTTCGCCTTCGGTTTCCCTACCGGAAAAGTCAATCGCGCCCGTGGCGGGAATCGTGGGGGGAGCGATGGGAAGTGGCCAGTCCGATGGCTCTTTACCCGCCCTATAAGCCCCGACGGAGCCTTTGGGGTCCCCGGTTTGACATCGTCGGGGTCAAGATAACAGCGGAAAATGGGGTCTGGGGACTGGGATGGACCGGTGGGGGTCGCCCCGTGGCAACGCTGATTGAGGATCACTTAGCCCGCTTCGTCGTCGGTCAAGAGGTGTTTGCCACAGAAAAGGTGTGGGATATCCTGGTTCGGGCGACGACCCCGATCGGGTCCTCGGGTTTGTCCGCTTTTGCCATCAGTGCTTTGGACCTTGCCCTGTGGGATGTGAAGGGAAAAGTCTTAGGACTCCCTGTTTTCCGACTGATCGGAGGACCGCAGAAGGAAAAAATTTTCTGCTATGCGACGGGAAACGATACCGACTGGCACTTGGAACTGGGATTTCAGGCAACGAAACTGGCCTGCCCGTATGGACCAGTGGATGGAATGCGGGGACTGGAGGAAAATGAAAAACTGGTCGCTCAAACGCGGGAATTAGTCGGCGATTCCCGAGAGGTGATGTTGGATTGTTGGATGGCTCTTGATGTGGACTATGCGGTGACCCTTGCCGAGCGATTGCGACCTTACCGCTTGCGGTGGATGGAAGAGTGCCTGTTACCCGACGACTGGGACTCCCATAGAGCCCTTCGGGAAAGAATACCTTGGCAGACTTTGGCAACGGGGGAACATTGGTATCTTTTATATCCCTTTGATTTCGCTTGCCGATACCGGGTGGTGGACATCCTGCAGCCGGATATTCAGTGGTGTGGGGGGCTAACGGCTTGCCTGAAAATCGCCGATCTGGCGCGAGGAGCCGGTCTGACGGTCATCCTTCACGGGGGCGGCAATACACCCTATGGTCAGCATTTCACCTTTGCCCGACCGGAGAGTCCCTGGTGCGAGTTCTTTATTGGGAGCGCTCCCGGAATTCCCCTGGAGGAGATCAATCCCTTCCCCGAAATGGCACTGCCAAAAGACGGCTGGCTCGTCCCCAACGATGCCCCCGGTTTCGGTGTGGAAATAAAGGAAGAATGGATGGAACCCTTCCATTAGGGATCCCTTCGGCTATTTTCTTATGACTCTTGTAATTCGCTCGCAGAACAGCACCGGCATAATTAGAGACACCCTTTTGAGTTCCTGCCTGGTGAGCGATCAGGTCGCCGCCGGGCACGGTGAGGTCCTATCGATGGAGGAATGGATCAGAAAACTCGCAGAGTGGCAGGCACGGCTCAAGGCGTTGGCTCAGTCCGGTCTTGCCTTCACGACCAGCCCCTACGAGAGGGAACGATACGAGCAGATCCTTCAGGTGGCTGCCGAAATGGTGCTCCCGGCAATAGGCGCTTCCGATCAATTAACAGAACTCCTGCATACTTGGGCTAAGGAGATCGGTTCTGGACCGGCTGGTTATGTGACACCAAAAGTTGTGGTTAACGGTGCCGTCTTTGATGCGCAAGAGCGACTCCTTCTGATTCAACGGTTGGACCGTGGGACCTGGTTTTTGCCGGGTGGCTGGGCAGAAGTGGGTTTGAGTCCGACAGAGGTGGTCGTTAAGGAGATTGAAGAGGAAACTGGTCTGAAAGCCAGAGCGAAGCGACTTCTTGCGGTGCTGGACGGGTTTCGTCACCGTTTCAGCATCAGCATTCCCTTTTATTGCCTGATTTATGAATGTG
Source organism: Candidatus Caldisaccharidevorator malaysiensis (assembly GCA_025057575.1). Lineage (GTDB taxonomy): Bacteria > Armatimonadota > Fervidibacteria > Fervidibacterales > Fervidibacteraceae > Caldisaccharidevorator > Caldisaccharidevorator malaysiensis. Next base: position 49,333 of record JANXBO010000003.1, on the reverse strand, counting down.
AAGCCGATTCGGGAGACCTCAGACCCCTTCCTCACGAGTGCCGGGATGCGGGTTTTTTCCCCGCTGACGCCCTTCCCCAGCCCCTTCACGGCGACGGTCGGTGGGCATCCCTCGTCTTTCATTTCCATTCCCACCCCGACTTGCCTCCTTACAGCGACTGAGACGACTTTTTTCTTTTGGCGTGTTACATTGAAAAAGGGTGTTGGAGCCTGCCGGCGTAGCTCAGCGGCAGAGCGGGGCATTCGTAATGCTCAGGTCCGGGGTTCAAATCCCCGCGCCGGCTCTTTTTGATGGGAAGTTAGGGGATGAGCACTGGGGCAGAGGAGTCGCCAATTGCCACTCTCCAGACAACCCCTGTGACGGCACCCGTCCGAATCTTGCGCCCTCTCCTCTTAGGGTTGACCGGAACCATCCTTTTAGCCTGGTTGGTTCCCGTCTTTGACTTACTGGTCCAGGGCACGTGGATTGCCTCTTGTCACCTTCCCATCGGCGTCCTCAATCTGTTCGTCATCATCCTGTTGGTCCTTTCTCTCATCAAGGCAGTTAGTAAGAGGGTTCTCTTGACCCGAAAAGAACTGTTAATCGCTTACTGTATGCTGACAGCCGGTTCTGGTCTGCCGTCCTTTGGTTTCACCGAATATCTCTTTCCGACTCTGGCAGGGACTTTGTATTATGCCCGACCGGAGAACCGATGGGCGGAGAGGACCTACCGGTTCATTCCCCAATGGTTTGTTCCGTGGGATGTCCGAGAGATGGCCGCCCAACGGGGAGGCGTTTCGTTGGAGCCGGCGTGGTGGGATTCTCTTTACCAACACATCCCCTCCTCTCTACGCCCGGGAGGACCCGAAGTCATCCGACACCTCTACGAAGGTCTTCCCGAGGGTGCTCGCCTTCCCATTGGTCCGTGGGTTGTTCCCCTGATCGCCTGGTCCTTCCTCGCTCTGCCCTTCTTCCTCGCCCTTTTTTTCCTCAGCACCCTGATCCGCCGACAATGGCTGGAGCACGATCGTCTGGTCTTTCCCTTAGCGGACCCACCTTTGGAGATGACTCAGTCTGCCGACAGCCCCAAGGAAATCTGGTCCCCTTTTTTTCGGCACCGACTGGTTTGGGTGGGCGCCCTGATCCCTTTCCTCATTCATAGCATCAATGGTCTGCATTTTTACTTTCCTTGGGTCCCTGAAATCCGTCTCAGTTTTCCTCTCAATGAATCCCTAACCAGTTACCTGTTCAGCAACATCGGTCCGTTTATTGCCATCATCCATTTCAGTGTGATCGGTGTGACTTTTCTTCTTCCGTCTGATCTGGCTTTCAGCCTCTGGTTCTTTTACTTCTTTTTTATGGGACAGTCCATCTTGCTGACCTGGATGGGAAGGCAGATACCCGGCTTCCCTGGCTATGCCACTCCTGCCCACGCCGGTCTGCAAATGTTGGGTGCTTTTTTTGCGATCTTTGTCTACCTGATTCGTGTCGGACGCCTTCACTATCGCCAAGTGTTGCGGGAGGGTCTCAAGGGATCTTCCTATTGCGATCCGAAGGAACCCGTCCCTTATTCCGTGGCTTTTCGGGGACTTATTCTATGCCTCTTGCTGACGACTTTATGGTGTGCCATTGCGGGTGCGTCTTTCTTTTGGGCTCTGATCAGTTGGCTCATCTTGATGGTGATCGCAACGGCTCTCACGCGATTTGTTAGCGAGGGTGGTCTCCTTTTTGTCCAGGCATTTAGACCCTCGGACTTACTGTTCGCTCTCTTAGGCACCCGACCCTTTACCCAACGCCATATGACGGTAATGGCTTTCGTGGAAAAGGTCTTTATGTTTGATCTAAGGACTTTTCTGATGCCCTTTTTGATGGACAGTTACCGCATCGCTTCCGTTGCCGAACTTCCCGTGCGCCCTCTGTTTCGGTCTATAGGAATCAGCATTGTCTCTTCGCTGATTTCTTCGTCTTGGTCTTTTTTGAGCCTTGTATACCGCAAGGGAGCCAACACGATGATGCAGGGGGCAGGCGCCTGGTTCCTCAATATCAGCCCTCAACAAGTGCTGCAGTTCACCGTCTCTTACTTTGACGAGCCCCGACAACCGACTCCGCTTGGCAGGGGCTTCTTTCTTCTCGGGATCATCGCAACTCTCTTTTTCTACCGTGCCCGTCAGAATTTCCCTTGGTTCCCTTTCCACCCCGTCGGTTATGCAATGGGTCCCAGTTGGCCGATGATCCAGTTATGGTTCTCCATTTTGATCGGATGGCTGATAAAAAGCCTTTTAATCCATTACGGTGGTCTTCGGTCTTTCAGGACTCTCCGCCCTTTCTTCTTGGGTCTGCTCTTGGGCGAGTATCTGACCGCCGGGCTTTGGCTGCTTCTCGACTTATCCTACCAAAAGGTTGGTCATCGGATGTTTCTGTTTTAATCTCACTGCCAAAAGAATACGCTCTCCAGGTTGGTCCCGGTCTCCCGCTGCACCCCTCCTGTTATCCACAGCCTCGGACCCACCACAACGGGCTTGCCCGATACCCGATCGTCACCACCGATTATCCGTCCCGTATGACGGTAGTCCGCCTCCAAAAAGGGAGTAGCCCACGTTCCGGAATGATCAGTGAAAGCCGCAAAACACACCAGTCATAGTCAACCCAAAGATTTTCGGAGTAACCACTAATATATGCCTTCCCTCCGTCTTCTGTTACCGCTACGGCAAAGTCGTCGCCCCCCACCGGTCCGTCGTAAAGGAAACCTTGCATCAACCTCCCCGATCCGTCATACCAAAGAGCCACAATGTCCACACCAGAGATAAAACCGTCTGAAGAACCCGCCACACAGACACGGGAACTGTCCGAAGAGACCGCTATCCCTGCCGCTGAGTCGTCCAAACCGAAACCGTCAAATATATTCATCCACTGAAGGGCGCCCCCAGAAGTGTATTTTACCGTCGCTATGTCATACCTACTGTCAGCGTTCCAGACCGATCCCGTCGCCAAAACATTGCCCGCTGTGTCCAGGACCAGTTCGGTAGGTAGGTCATTTCCATTTCCTCCGATAACTTTTGGCCAACCCGTTTGCCAGGCTCCCGACCCACTCGCCTTTAACAGGACCCAGTCGTAACCACTCCCACCAGCCGTCGGATCCCCTCCCCACCTCTGTCCCAATACATACACCGATAAATCAGCACCCACCGCAACGTCCCTCCCGTAGTCATCCCCTCTCGCCCGTCCCCCGTGGACCAGACCCCACACCCGTGCCCCGTTCCTCGGGTCCAGCCTTAATAGCCAAATATCAGTTTTTACCGTTGCCGACCGGAATAGGTGACCGACGACGAACGGAACTCCATCACCCGACAGAGCAATGGCAACCCCTTCATCAGCACCACCGGCAATGGTCGTGCCGAACAGCCGACGCCAGAGAAGGACTCCCGTCGGACCATACTTAAGCACCAGGACATCTTTTCCCCTATCCCCGTTGAAACTCGTTCCCACCACATAAACATTTCCTGCCCCGTCCACAGCAATGTCACTAACGACATCGTCACCGTTAGTTAGTGTGTTGTTATAAATACTCGTCCATAACACCCTGCCATCGGAGGCGATCTTCCGAACCACCACATCCTTCCCCGTACCTCTCCCCCCACTGACTCCTGTCTCGTAAACATTGCCTTCCCGATCACGGACTGCTCCCACCCCAGAGTCGTAACCACCCCTGTCAAAAGACACGATTCCCGGCACATCCAGTTTCGCCGTCATATAGTCCGCATAAGTGGATTCGTTCCATTGGGAACCAGCAATGTAAACGACCGGGTAACCAGAACCCGAAACCGCTACCGCACTTGCCGAGGCGGAACCAAGACTCGCACCCAGCGTCCATTCCGCCCTCACAACCCTCCCGTCGGGATCAATGACCAGCGCCAATGGTCTTCCTGCAAGCACACAATAACCCTCAGCCGTCACCTTCATATCAGCGAAGAATGAACCAAGCTCATACTGGAAAGTCCATCTCAGCATCCCATCAGGACTGTATGACAAAATTACGAATCCGGGTCTCAGAGATTCCGGACTAATGTAAATATTGCCCGCTTGATCGCTGTCAATAAAAAACGTCCAGTCCCTTAGCGGATATTTTCTGATCCATACCCGTGACCCATTGGGACGATATTTGATTGTTACACACTCCTGACTTCCTGGCAATCCGTGCTGACCGAAACCTTGACTGCTACCCGTGATGATGATGTTCCCCTGCGGATCCAGGCATAGAGAAGAGGCGTCATCGCGTCCGTCAGCAGGACCGTTATAGCGCCGGACCCATTGTAAAATACCGTCCCGATTGTATTTCAACAACACCATATCAAGGTTGTTGGTTGACCCAGTGGACGCCCCGCAAACATAAACATTGCCGTCCCCGTCCACGACCGCATCAGAAGCGTATTCGGTTGATGAGACAGGTCCGTTGTACTTCTGGAGCCACAGGACAGAACCATCAGGGGAATACTTAATGGTCACGATGTCAGATCCTCTCCCTGTCTCCGCAGCGGATCCGACAACGATGGCATTACCGTCCCTGTCCACCACTACCTTAGCAACACCGTCAGGAGCATCCGCAGTGCCGTTGTAATACCGCAACCACTGTCGGGTGCCGTCAGCGCTGTATTTGACCGTAAGAAAGTCGGCTCCATAATTGACGCCCCCCGACGTGCCTATGTAAAACGCCTGCCCGTCCGGGCTCATAGCGATGGACGATGGAGCGCCGGACGAGACCCCACCTGGGCTGAGGGTCCTCCTCCATAAGATGCTCCCATCAGACGCTTGCTTAACTATCCAGATGACGTATCCGTCCACCTCTCCGTTCCAGGAGGTTCCCGCTGAATAAACATTTCCCAACCCGTCCAAAGCGATTACGTTGGCGTAATCGTGCCTATTGTAGGCATCGTTATTGAGCAGTTGATACCAAGACTGTCCTGCCAGAGGCGAGACGATTAGGAAGATTGCCGTGAAAACGACCCACCCAGTCCCTTCTTTCAGGACTCTCACAGACGATCCCCTCCCATCTGTCCTAAAAAGGTTTTGCCATAGTGAGGGCTTTCTTTAAGGTTCCGACGGTAAGGCAGGGAATCGTCTCAGGGAATCCTGATAAAAAAGGGGGGCGCCCCTGGGGGAGGGGCGCCCTTTCCCTCTGCCCTTCCCGAAATTCCGGTGTGCCCTTGCTACTTCCAGAAGCCCACAGTCCGTATGTTGCGGGTGGTTTCGGAAACGGTTCCCGTCACCCAGACCCGTGAGTTGATCACGATCGCCTTCGGCGCCGTCCGGTCATCGCCACCGATAGCGTGGCTCGTATACCGATTCTCCCATACTAACCGCAAGCCTGTCCCAAGCAAGGGCGGCAACGGATCATAGCGGAGGAACACATAATCGTAATCAACCCAAATGTCTTCGGAGTAACCGCTAATGAAGATGTTGGTGCCGTCAGTCGTGATCCCAGAAGCAAAGTCATCGCCGGAAAAAGGACCATTGTATCTCCTTACCAATTCTTGGGAACCCCAACTGCTGTATCGGACGGCGACGATGTCCGTTTGCGTCGCCTGAAACCAGGCAGATCCGACGACGACGATCTTATTGCCTGCAGGATCAGGAGCAACGACCACGCCCGATGCATAGTCGTCCGCGCGCTGACCATCATAGAAAGCATACCAGAGCAGATTGCCATCCGGATCAAACTGGAGAGTCCCAAAGTCAAAGCCGCTCCACAAATTCCAGACGGTGCCCGTTAACACTACATTCCCGTTAGAAAGAACCATCTGCTCCGGCCAGTCCTGCCAATTGCCGGTCCCGTTAAAGGACTGGGGCCAGTTGGGTTGGAGATTGCCGGCCGTATCAAAACGGATCAGAACATAATCGTAATCCGATCCTCCGGTAAGGGGATCGCCCGCCCATTCCGCTCCCAGAACATAAACGGACGCTGTGGCAAAGGCTCCTGGGGTCACCAAAATGTCTGTAGCAAAATCGTCACCACTGGCAGGACCGTTGTGATATCTGGTCCAACTGATCCCCCCGGTCGTCGGACTCAGCCTCATTATCCGAATGTCCCCAAGATTGGTGGTTGACCGATAACCGTGACCGACGACGAAAGGAGTTCCGTTGCTGTGAAGGGCAATAGCGACCCCAAAGTCGTCACCATTGGCTGTATTCACTATCCTCGTCCATTGCAACACCCCACTGACGTTGTATTTGAGGACAACGATGTCGTTCTTTGCCGTCGCCCCGTTGTAGGTGGTCCCGATGACATAGACATTTCCCGCACCGTCTACAGCGATGTCAGAGGGCATGTCATCGCCGTTATGGGTGGCGTTGTTGTAGAAGGCGGTCCAGGCGACGGACCCGTCCGGTCCGATCTTTTGGGTGACGATGTCTTTGCCCGTCGTCCCCAGTCGCCATCCTGTCGCATAAACATTTCCCGAACCGTCTTTGGTAATGGCGACACCTTCATCATCGCCACCACCATCATAGGTCACAGCCACCGGTCCCTCGTATTTTGCCGTAGCAAAGTCCTCATAGGTGCCAGTAAAAGCAGATCCTGCAGCGTAAATAGCGACCGAGTTACCGAAGACAATGGCAACGGCTCGGGCTTCGTCTTGATACCATCCGGAGCCATTAAAGCGCTGAGCAGAAAGGCGTCTCCCATCGGGTCCGTAGACGAGGACGGTGAAATCGTACCAGGATGGCCAGTCGAAGGATCGGGCAGCAATAACGGCGATGCCGTTAGGCGTCACCTTTAGGTCTCGCGCTTCATCAGTCGACGACACCGGACCGTCGTAGGTAGCCCGCCATGCCGTTGCCCCTGAGGGGGTATACTTTATAGTGACAACGTCAGTAGCCCAGTTCAGATCCCGGGAACCGGTCACAAACAGGTTGCCGGCAGCGTCGTTGCCAATACGGATGGCACGGTCTTTGAAGGAAGAGGGTCCCCCCCAGCGCCGGACCCACAGGCGTGTTCCTGCCGGGCTGTACTTGATGGTGGTAAAGTCATCGTCAGTGGCACCGCCGAAGGTGAATCCCGTAATGGCGACATTACCCGAAGGGTCTACGCAGAGCGAAGTCGCCTCGTCGTCCCCGTTGCCCGGTCCGTTGTATCGCCGGGACCACAGAAGGGTGCCCGCACTGTTGTATTTGGCGACGATCATATCCGTGTTGTATCCCAGTCCCGTTGATGCCCCGCATACATAGACATTCCCAGCCGCGTCTACAAAAGCGTCCCTGGCAAAATCATTCCCGTTCACAGGTCCGTTGATCTGCCTTGTCCATAGGACGGTCCCCGCTGCATCGTACTTGCGGACGGCAATGTTCTGATACTGGGTAGAGTGCCAGACGGTGCCCACAACGATCACATTATCGCTCGGATCCACGAGAACCTTGACGGGGTCGTCGTCTTGGTTCCCCGGACCGTCGAAGCGGCGCAGCCAGACCTGACCAAGAGAAGGGTCATACTTGATGATCGCCCAGTCCCGATGAGAGGTCGTCCCTTGGGACGGTCCTGTCACGTAGATACTTGTTCCACCGTTGCCAATGGCGATAGAAACGATTCTGTCCGGTCCGTTCCCCGGTCCGTTGTAGGTAACCGAGCCGAGCAAGGTGCCGTCCGGTCCCCTCTTGATAAGCCAGAAGTCCTCCTGAGACCCGACAGTTGCGGAGCCGCCCGTGTAGGAATTCCCTGCTAAATCCACGGCGATAGCATTGGCGACGTCACTACCGCCGAAAGCATCTTGAACCTGCACCCACGACTGAGCCCAAACAGACGAAACTGCCCAGACAGTCGGGTCGAAAGGGAGAACAAACCGACCACCCGCCTAGCGCCACCTTTAGCATCCCCCCCATGAAAGTGAGTTGATTCTAATTTTAGCATAGTTTTCTCCGTTTGTCGATACCGTGCCGACAGAGACCAGAAGAACCGTCAGTAGCGAGGCTTTTTTCTGAACATCTTGCTCATTGTCCCCGTCTAAGAGAGACCATTAAAAGTTGGTCATTCTGGAAAGAAACAGTGCTTTTTTAGGATTTTTTCTATGTCAGCAATGTGCGGGCACTAAATGGTTGTCGCGGTGACGGGCTTTTGAGACAGGGACCATCGGCGGCTACGGTCGCACCCGACGAGGCTTCACCACTTCGTTCTTTAAAAACATCCATCCTTTAGCAGGCGCCTCACCGATGACCACCTGTTGCCCTAACGGAACCTCTCTGATGAGGATCGTGTCCGGACGCTGCGGGAAAAAATCTACTTTTGGTCTGATCTTAGTGCCCTTTCCCAGAACGTGCACCGAAATTCCGGTCAACCGGTGATGAGGCACCGTCACCATTACATCGGGATGGGACGGGACTGCCTCTTGAAGAGGGATGACTTGAAAGGTCAACCCTAATGACTTGCCTTGAGACCAGCCGTAACGATGGATGTCATAACGAAAACCGTCTTTGTTGAACGCCAAAGCACCACCTTCGCCACAGACGACCCGGACATCGGCATCACTGACGGGGTAGGCTAACTGTTCCAAACCACCCCACAGACCCCCAAAGGTGCTCCGCTTTCCCCGACCAACGATGACCCCATCGTAAAGCCCATACATTTCTGCGAAAGAATGAACATAATCCGATACTCTTGGATGCCACTCATCGCGCATTAGCCAAGTCCATTTTTCATTCATACCCCGTAAGTAGTGACCCAGGATCGCATCACCACTAACCACATAAACTTCCAAGAGCGCGTGGGCGAACGCCCAAATCTCGTTGGCACAGGCAGAGCCCAGCCAGGGGTAGCCGGCATTGGGCTCCATAAAGAAGGCAGCGTCTATATCGTCATCAGGATCGTTGTCGCAGGGAAAAAGAGCCAGATAACGGTAAGCGACGGACACAGCAAGGTCTTTTGCCGTTAGCGCCAGACGCTTCCTTTCCGGTTTTGGATCGTCTCGGAAGGTGTAGTAGTAGGATAAGAGGAAATGGCAGATAGGTGCGGCACTCCACGCAAATTGAGCATCGGGCACATCGTCGTAACAGTTCCTCGTGTAGAGAAAATGGTCTGCCCAGCGGCGCACACCGTCCACGATACGAAGATACTTTTGCTCTCTCCAGCCGTTGCGAACGGCATCCAAGAAAGCCTGACCGACCATAAAGCCCTGGACATTCCTGAGAGTAGGCACTCCAGGACCATAATGGGACCGCCAGTCGCCACTGATCGGCTTGGACCAGAAAACACATTCGTCTTTGCCGACGGTGAAAATTGTTGCTTTTTCGGCAAGGAAATCCAGTTGCTGACGCAGGCGACGGAGACTTTCACTTTTCTTTTGCAAGAAGAGATAATCAATCACCGGAATGTCGTATCCCACGCCGATGGCAGCCAGGTTGCCCGGGTTTTGAAACGGATTGTCGGGACCGGTGGTCACAAACAGATCGCCGAGGCTGGGAACTGGGAAGGTCTTTAACGCCAAGTTCCGAGGGAGCCACCCGAATTCGTTCATCGGGGGACTTGACGGAAGATGATCAGCATATCGGTCCCACATCCACTTGTGAATCAACCGATTAGGATCTTTTGTGGACGGAAGATCGTCAGACCAGACGATATGAAAATGACTCTCCAGCCGTTCCCTTCCAACTGGATAACGCAATTTGCGAAACCCTTCCGTCGCATACGGGTAAACGAGGCAAAAGAATTGCCCTTCACCTGTTTTGTCAAGGGACCAACAATAAGCGCTGGACAGGTCTTTTTCCGAGCGATCGTGCAAGCGGGCGGTCACGAACTCGTAGCCGACATAGATTTTTTGGGAAGGTTTCCAGAGACCGACGACGGGAAGGGGATAGGCACCAAAGGGGGGTGCGTAACTCCATCCATCCGCCCACTGGCTCTTGATGAAGGAGACAGGACCTGCCTGAATCAGGATGTAAGGGTCAATGACAGGAGTGCCGATCATCCATCCTCTCTGGTGAAAAACTTCTGCCCCCTTTACCGTAGCCGCCAAAAAGTGAAAGGGCACATTGCCGAGGGCGGACCGGTAAGCCGTTTCATCAAAAGATAACAGTTCCAGCCGAAAGGACACCTTTGGATACGGCTCCCCTTTCAATAAGCGCACCTCAATGAAGGATTGAGGTGACAGACGGAAGGACGGATGAGACCGAAAGGACTCAAAGCGGATAAAGGACTGATCCTTTGCTTGTTGAAGGGTGGTCTTTTGAGCCCGAAGGGTGCGCCCACTGCTCAACGTGATGATCGCCAATGGCTCGTCCGTTTTGGGAGAGGAGAGGACAAATCCGGTGGAATCACCGGATGGACCCATCAGCCACAGACGGATCAACCCATTACTCAGTTCCTGCGAAGGTAACCGATTGACGATCAGACAAGAAGTCAGGCAAGATGCGATCAGGAAAAGCCACCTCACATCCGTTCCCTCCCCATTTCGTGGTTATGGAATGACCTTGTTGAGGGGATACTCAATGATGTCCTGAGCACCCGCTCCCTTGAGGAGGGGGATGAGAGAGCGAACCGAAACCTCATCCACGATCACTTCAATGGCGACCCAGTCTTCATCAGCGAGGGGCGAAATGGTCGGCGCCTTCATCGCTGGGAGGACGGAAAGAACTTTCTCTAAGTCCTTTCGCTGGACATTCAGTTTCAGTCCGACCTTCTGTTGGGCTCGCAAGGCTCCTTCCAGTAAGAGGGCAATGTCCTGTATTTTTTGTCTCTTCGCCTCATTGGCCCAGGCGACGGGATTGGCGATGAGACGGGTGGTAGATTCCAAGATGGTCTCTACGATCCTTAGGTTGGCTGCCCGAAGGGTGGCGCCCGTTTCCGTCACATCGGCGATGGCGTCCACTAAGTCGGGGACTTTTGCTTCTGTGGAACCCCAAGAAAATTCCACAGTAGCCTCCACCCCCCGTTCTCTAAGAAACTTTTTGACGACATTGGGCAACTCAGTGGCGATTCGTTTCCCGTTCAAGTCTTTGACATTTTGAATAGGCGACTGCTCGTGGACTGCAATGACCAGGCGGACCTGCCCCAGACCCTGCTTGGAGTAAACCAGTTCGCTGACCAGAACGACCCGATCTTGCGCCTCGTTTTCTAAAACCTGGTCCCAGCCCGTCAGCCCCGCATCCAAGACCCCTTCCGCTACATATCGGGGGATTTCCTGGGCTCTCAGCAGGATCGGTTGGAGATCGGGATCGTTGACCCGGGGAAAATGAGAGCGTCCTTCCACTTGAATCTCCCAACCCGCCAGCCGAAAGAGGCGGAGGGTGCTCTCCTGAAGGCTCCCTTTTGGTATGCCAAATCGCAACTGGAGTGCCACGCCAAGAACCTCCCCGTCTGTCCAACGGTTCTCAAGGTCACATTGTAACCCCAGCCGAATCGCGAGACGCTATAATTAACAGTCCCGGACAGCCTTTCGGCTTCGACCCACAAGGGTGGAGAACGATGATTCAGGTAAGCGAGTTGACCAAGTATTATGGGGAAACCTTGGCGCTGAGCCAGGTCTCCTTTACGGTCCAAAAGGGAGAGATCGTCGGGTTTCTGGGTCCCAATGGTGCAGGGAAAACGACGACGATGCGGATCCTCGCTGGGTACTTGAGCCCCAGCAGCGGGAGCGCCAAGGTCGGTGGCTACGATGTGGTGGAAGAGTCTTTGGAAGTCCGGCGGATTATTGGCTATCTACCCGAGACCGTGCCTATTTACTCGGAGATGAGAGTTCGGGAATATCTGACTTATATGGCAAGGATCCGAGGCGTGGACCGTAAGAGAGTCCGGTCCCGAGTGGACGATGTGATTGAAAGATGCGGGCTGAGGGATGTTGCCGACCGGATTAACGGGCACCTTTCCAAGGGTTATCGCCAACGGGTCGGCGTCGCCCAAGCACTGGTTCACGAGCCGAAGGTCTTGATCTTAGATGAGCCGACGATCGGTCTGGACCCGGTTCAGGTTCGGGAAATTCGCCAACTCATTAAAGAGTTGGCAGGCGATCACACGGTCATCCTCAGCACCCACATTCTCCCAGAAGTTTCTATGACTTGTCAGCGGGTCCTGATCATTCATAAGGGTCGCCTGATTGCTGAGGATTCACCAGAAAACCTGTCTCGGGGACTGATGAAAAGCCAGAGGATTCTTGTCAGACTTCAAAAACCTCCGTCGGAGCCCCTTTCCGCACTAAAGAATCTGGACGGAGTTCTGTCCGTTGAAAGGCGGGACGATAACTTGTTCGCCATAGAGGCACCCACCGACCAGGACTTGAGACCGCAGATTGCTGAGGCAGTTGTGAAGAGAGGTTGGGGTCTCTTGGAATTGCGGTCCGAGGAACTCACCTTGGAAGAAATCTTCATTAACTTGGTGACGAAAGAATGAAAGGTGCAGTGACCGTTTTGCACCCCGGTCGGGCTCTTATTCTGATCCGACCTTTGTGGACCAGGATTTACGAATGGCTGACGGTGACGGCGCTGATCGCCCGAAGAGAGATTCGCTCTCTCTTTAGTTCCTGGATCGCCTATGTGACCCTCACGTTCTTTGCTTTCCTGATCGGGCTGATGTTTATTTCCATTCTCCAGTTAGGAGAAGCTGGTCAGATGAGGGTCCTTTACTGGAACACAGCGATCATTCTGATTTTCGTTCTGCCGATCGTGACGATGCGACTGCTTGCCGAAGAGCGACGGTTGGGGACCTTGGAACTCCTTTTGACCTCGCCCGTTACGGACTGGCAGGTCGTTGTGGGCAAGTTCAGTGCGGGTTTCTTCTGGCTTTTGACCGGGTTGGCTCTTTCCCTTTATGTGCCCTACCTGATCAACCGTTTTTCCGGAGGGACTGCCGATTTGGGTCCTTACTGGACCGCCTATATTGGATTAGCCTTCTTTGCTGCCCCCTTGATCGCCATCGGGGTCTTCTGGTCGTCGGTCACGGACAACCAGATTATCGCTGCAATGGGGACTTTCGGGACCTATCTCCTTCTTTACATCATTAACTGGCCGACGGAAGGGGCTGCGGGCTGGGCGGAGATCTTCCGCAAAATCTCCCTCTACTATCGGTTTCAGGACTTTACAGCGGGACTGATAAAGTTCCAGGACATCGTTTACTATCTTTGCTGGACTTTTCTTGCCCTCTACCTCTCTGTTCAGGTTTTAGCCAGTCGGCGATGGAGGTGACCTGTTGCCTATGGGGAATCGTCTTCGGGGGTTACCGATCACGAAGACCTTGCGTCGACTGATTCACGAAAATGCTTTGCCGATCCTGATGACCATTGCCGTCCTAAGCATCGGCGCCCTTACTCTCCGTCTTGCCTACCCGGCAACGCCCCTCTACTGGGGAAGCGTTTTAGGGGTGGCTGGTTTGCTTCTCCTTGCTTTGATTGCCGTTGAGTTTCGGGAACTTCTAACTTTTCTAATCAGCCAGAAGGGGCAGATGGGCACCAGCGTTCTGGTGAGCACTCTGTTACTGATCGGCATCCTCGTCCTAATCGTTTATGTAGCAGACCGACGGGAGATTTCCTGGGACTGGACGAAGATCAAGCGGCACTCCTTATCGCCTCAGACCATCAATGTCTTAAAGAACTTGAAAAAAGAGGTGAAAGTCTACGCTTTCTATGATGCTCAATCACCGGAGTTCCCACGAGTCCAAGACCTGCTCCGGCGCTATCGGTCCCATTCGGCAAAAATCTCTTTTCAGGTCGTGGACCCCGACCGAGAACCTCTCTTAGCCCGAGAAAAAGAAGTGACCGGGTCCGGGATAACGATCTTTGAAGCCAACGGGAAGAAGGAGCGCGTCAGTTTCGGGGGGGAAAAAGAATTTACCGGAGCCATTATCAAGGTCACCAGCGATAAAAAGCCGAATGTGTATTTTTTGGTGGGTCACGGGGAGAAATCACCTGAGGATTTTGGGGCGACGGGAATCAGCAACCTGAAGACGGGGTTGGAGAGACAGAACTACATCATCAAGACCTTGAAACTGATGACCGAGGGAAAGATACCGGCGGACTGCGATGTTTTGGTCATCGCCGGTGCCCAGCAGTCCCTCCTGCCTCAGGAGAAGAAAGTGATTGATGAATACTTAAAGAAGGGCGGAAAACTGCTGTTGATGCTGGAGCCAGATCCGGCACCTTCCTTCTCTGACTGGTTGGACCAGTGGGGCTTGCAGACCAACCCAGGCATTGTCGTCGAGCCGGAGAACAACATCATCGCAGACGCTGCCGCTGTGTTTGCTCTGTCCTTTCGCTTCCACGACATTACCCGTCCGTTCCAGAAAGCCCAACAGGAAGCCGTTCTCTTTGTCACCGCCCGACCCCTCAAGAGAAAGAGTCAGGTGCCATCGGGCGTGACCGTTTCGGAATTGATTGAAAGTTCGGCGAACAGTTGGAGAGAAGGGGAACTAAAAGGAGCCGTCCGCAAGGACCAGGGAGAAGAGGGTGGTCCCTTCATCCTCGCCTGCGCAGTAGAAAAGACAATTAGTGACAAAAAGAAACAACGAACCGTCGTCATTGCCGATTCCGACTTTTTCACCAACGGGCTGATCGCAAATTTGCGCAATGGTGCCTTCGCCGCTTCGTGCATTCACTGGTTGGCGGGTGAAGATGTGCTGATAGAGATCCCTCCAAAAGAAGACCTGCCCAGCCGAATGTTCCTCAGTCGGCATCAACAGGTCTTTACCGTCGTCTGGAGTCTGATCGCCTTACCGTTAGCGATTTTAATGACCGGTTTTATCGTCTGGTGGAACCGCAGAGGTTAAGGCAGGGGCTGTTGCTGTTTCTTCCTGGGCGCATCTCCTATGGATCGTTGCTGGGAAGCCTTTGGAGGTGACAGACGGTGAAGAGATGGAAGAACAGTGTGCTCCTTCTGATTCTCTTCGCCGGTCTTTTGGTCTATGTTTGGTTTCGGGAAAGGGGAGAGGTGGTCAGAGGACCGATCGCCTTGCGATTGGATCCCGAATCTATCGTTTCCGTCACCATTGAACGCAAACAAGCCCCTCAGCAAATTCGGCTCACTAAAAAGGGAAAGTCTTGGTGGATGGAGAAACCCGTTCGGACACCTGCCGATCCTTCCGCCGTCAAGACCTTGACAGAACGCTTTAAAGCGTTGAAGATAGAAGAAGAACTGGACAGCAGTGCCAAAGAGAAGCCCGAGTTTGGACTAAAGTCTCCTGCTGCGACCGTCACGGTCACCGACGACCGGAATCGGACTTACACCATCGTTTTGGGTAACAAGACGCCAGACGGGATGAAGGTCTACGCCTTAGTGAACGGGCAGGACCGTCCGATCGCAATCTCCAGTTGGTTGCTGGACGATTCGCAAAAGTCTCCGACGGAATACCGCGACAAAAAACTGCTGAACTTTAAGAAGGAACGAGTGCAAAGACTGGCGGTGCGTGCGCAAGGGCAGACGATCGTGATGGAGATGGGCGACGGCAAGGAATGGAAAATCGTCCAGCCGATCCAGTCGCCCGCTGAAAAAGGATCCATTGACAGCATTTTGGATCGGCTTTCGGGTCTGCAGGCAAGGGAGTTTGTGACGGAACAACCCAAACCGGAAGATTTGGCTCGGTTCCAATTGAACCAGCCTCCCGTAGAATGGCAGGTTTGGATAAAGGGAAGAGACAAGCCATTGACCCTTTGGGTCGGCAAACAGGACCCGAAGACCAAAACTCGTTTCTTCGCCAAGAGCCATCGCTTCCCCGCCGTCGTCCTCATTGATGAATGGGAAGCAAAGGAGTTGAAGAAAGACCTTGCCTACTTCCGATCTAAAAAGATCCTTGCCCTTGAGAAAGAGAAGGTAGAGCACGTGACTTTAACGGCAGCAGGGCAACAGGTCGTCCTGTCCAAAGTGAAGGAAGGGGACGAGGAACGGTGGAGAATGGAAAAGCCCAAGCCGCTCCCTGCGGACACCTGGAAAGTGGACGACCTTTTGTGGACCTTAGAGGGAATGGAAGCACGCGAGTTTATCGACCGCCCTGCCAACTTAGCCCAATATGGTCTGGATAAACCACAAGTGGAGTTGGTCGTTCAAGAGAAGGGAAGAAAAGAACCGAAAAAAGTGTGGCTGTCCATCAAAGGAAAGGAAGGGTTTGCAAAGACGAACCTCGGTCCGACGGTCTACAAGATCTTCCCGACAACGGTCAAAGACCTGACCAAGAGTCCCAACGATTTCCGAGATTTGCAGGTGGTCAAGTTTTCCCGAGACGAAGTAACAGAGATCCTTCTCGCCTGGGATAAAAAGAAGGTCCATTTGGTGAAAAGAGGGGAAAAGGACTGGGAGCGACGAGAGCCCAAAAAGGGCTGGGCGAATTGGGACGCAGTGGATGCTGTTTTGTTTGAACTGGAAAGCCTGCGGGCGGACAAATGGATAGCCGAAAAACCAGGACCCCAACACGGTTTGGACCAGCCGTCCCTTCAGGCGACTATTAAGAGGACCAAGGGCCCCGACATCGTGGTCCGATTCGGCAAAGAAAGCGAAGCAAACAGCGTCTTTGTCTCCTCATCATACAGCGCCGATCAGGTCTACCGAAAAGCCAAGTTCGTTTTGGATAACCTAAAGAGGCGAGCGGAAGAACTGGTCCGCTGAAAAACCCGCTCAGAAGGACCAAATTCATTTCAAAAACCTCTTGACGACGAGGTCAAATTTCCTCCAGAATTGGGTCATACGAGATGTTGGGTCCTTCGGTGAACTCACCACAACATATTGTGGTATCAAGGAGACAGGAGGGGCTTGGAAAATGACCGTCACCGTTGACATTCCTCAGCAGACACTGGACTGGTTTGCAGGTGACCAGTTGAGGGCACGGGTTTTCTTTGAGAAATACGCCCTGAGGGACCTGGACGGCTCTCCTTTGGAAATGACCCCTGAGCAGATGTGGGAACGGTTAGCGAGAGAGATGTCCTCTGTAGAAGAGACGGAGGAATTAAGAAGAATCTGGTATGATCGTTTCTTATGGCTGGTCTCGGACTTCCGGTTTATTCCGGGAGGTCGGATCCTTTACGGAGCGGGCAACCCGCGCAAGATCACTCTCTTTAATTGCTATGTCCTGCCCATTAAGGAAGACTCTTTGGAAGGAATTTTTGAATGTGCTAAGGAGATGGCCCGCACCTACTCTTACGGAGGCGGGGTGGGGGTGGACATATCGGTCCTGCGACCGGCGGGCGCTCCTGTCCGCAACGCTGCCAGGACATCCACAGGTGCCGTCTCCTTTATGGAACTCTTCTCACTAGTGACCGGAACCATCGGTCAGCACGGAAGAAGAGGTGCCCTGATGATCACCATTGCGGACGATCATCCCGATGTCTTAGCGTTCATTGATATCAAAAATGATCCAGAGAGGCGGAGGGTGCGCTATGCCAACATCTCCGTGCGCGTTACCGACGACTTAATGGAAAGCGTTCAAAGAGACGGTAAGTTTGAATTATCTTTTCAGGGTGACTACTTTGAAATCCGGCGGACCGTCAAGGCGAGAGAAGTTTGGGATAAGTTGATTCACAACGCCTGGTCCAGTGCCGAACCTGGTTGTATTTTCTGGTCCAATGTCAAGCGCTACAGCACCAGCGAATACAACGGAATGAATGTGATCTCCACTAACCCGTGCGCCGAAGAGCCGCTGCCAGGGTATGGTAACTGCAACTTGGGCAATGTGAACTTAGCGCAGTTTGTCCAAGGAGAGTTTACACCCGACGCTCAAATTGACTACGAGGCGCTGGAAAAAGCGATCCGGTATGCGGTTCGCTTCCTTGACAACGTCATCACCTACTCCATCATCCACGATCGCTTTCCCCTAACCCAACAAAAGGAAATGGCAGCCGCCGAACGGCGGGTTGGTGTTGGTTTCACCGGTCTCGGTGATATGCTGGCACTTCTCTCCGTCAAGTATGATACGGACGACGCACTGGAATTGATTGACGATCTGTTTCATCGGATCAAGTGCTGGGCGTATGATGAGTCCGTTAATTTAGCAAAAGAGAGAGGTTCGTTCCCCAAGTTTGATCCGGAAAAGCACCTTCAAATGGGCTTCATCAAAGAGCGGTTGCCCAAGGAATTGCAGGCACGGATTGCTAAGGAAGGTTTGCGGAATGTTTGTGTCTTAACGGTTCCGCCCGTCGGTTCGGGTGCTGCATTAGCAGGGGTTACCAGTGGGATTGAACCGATCTTCGCCCTTTCCTACACCCGCCGGAGTGAATCGTTGAGCCAAAGTGAGTTTCAAGTCTTCCATCCGGTCGTGGCGCGCTATATGAAAAAGATGGGTATTAGTTCAGCCGATGACTTGCCCGACTTTTTTGTCACCGCTCATCAAATTGCCCCCGAAATGAGGGTTCGGATGCAGGCGGTCATTCAGTCCCACATTGACCAGTCCATCAGCAGCACCGTTAACCTACCCAATACTATCAGTCCTCAGGAAGTGGAAAGGATTTACTTTCTCGCTTGGAAACTGGGTTGCAAAGGGATAACGGTCTATCGGGAAGGAAGCCGAGAAGGGGTGTTGATCACTGAAGAGTATGCTCAACAAAGACGGACGGGGCTGCGTCCCAAACCCCGAGCCCTGATGCTGGTCGGAAAGACGTACAAGATGAAAACCGAGATGGGGAATGTCTATGTAACGGTCAATGCCGATGACGAAGGACCTCAGGAGGTTTTCCTGCAATTAGCCAAATCCGGTTCCAGTGCGATGGCGTTCGCCGAAGCCATCGGTCGCCTCATCTCACTGGCGCTGCGTTCCGGAGTGGCACCCGAGGTCATCGTTGATCAGTTATCGGAAATCAAAAGCAGCCTGCCCACTCGCCAAGAAAATGGCACTGTGGTTTTGTCGGTGCCAGATGCCGTTGCAAAAGCCTTGGCGATGTTCCTGAAAGGAACTTCTCAGCCGCCTCGCGGGTTGCAGGGCAATGGGCCTTCGGGCATCTCACCCCAAAACGATCAGCAATCCCCTCTCTCACCCATTCGTCAAGAACTCACCCATCTCCTTCACGCTCACGGTGCCAAAGTCTCGGGAGAACTCTGCCCTCGTTGTGGCGAACCGTTGATCTATTCAGGGGGCTGTGAGAACTGTCTCTTCTGTGGCTACTCCCGATGTCAGTGACGATGGTTGTTTTAGCCTTCCAAGGCTCTGTCCTATCTCAAAGAAATCTCATTTGACGGGAGCACTAACTTTTCTGATGCAACCACTTCATCAAACTTCTCTGAAGGACATCCCATGCCAAGGTGGCGCATTTGATGCGGACGGGAAAGTCCCGAACGCCCCGCAGGGCATCCAGGTCGTCCCATTGTCCCTCTTGCGGAAACGGCTTGTCGCCCCGCATTGCCTTTCGGAATTCCTCGGCGAATTCCAGCGCCTCTTGGACCGTCATTCCCGTCACTTTTTCGGTCATCATAGACGCCGATGCCTGGCTGATGGCACAGCCCCGACCCGAAAAGCGAACTTGCTCCAAAACGCCGTTTCGGATTTTCAACTGGACTCCGATCCGGTCACCGCAAAAGGGGTTGTCCTCCTCTTCACTGACATCGGCACCGTCCACCGTTCCCATATTCCTCGGTCTTTTGAAATGATCCAAGATGATCTCTTGATACAACCACTCAAGAGAAGCAAATTCTTGGTCTTTCGCTGTCACGATCGTGACCTCCCAACCGATTAATGGACTGTCCCTGACTCATAATTTTCCCTGCCCATAATTTGGCAGGGATTTGACAAGATGAAATTGATTGTCGCCATTACGGGAGCCAGCGGTGCTCTTTACGCTCAAAGGGTCCTGCAGGTTTTGTCCGAGGAGCCTTCCGTGGAGCATTTGGCTCTGATCATTTCGGAGCAGGGTCGGATGTTGTTGAATCACGAGTTGGGGATCAATGTCAGTATCCGAAGACCCAATCTGTCGGCTCTGGGCATTCAGAGCCCAAAGGTGCAGGCTTACCATCCCGAAGACCTGGCGGCGCCCCCCGCCAGCGGTTCCGCCGGTTACCACGGAATGGCGATCGTCCCCTGCAGCACCAACACACTGGCGAAAGTGGCGATCGGTCTGGCTGATGACCTGATTGCTCGGGCTGCTCAGGTGATGCTGAAAGAGCGAAAGCCCCTCATTTTGGTGACCCGAGAGACTCCCTTGAGCCTGGTTACCTTAAGAAATATGGTGGCGGTCACGGAAGCGGGCGCCACCATTGTGGACGCCAACCCCGGCTTCTATCACCAGCCCCAAAACATCTTGGACCTGGTTGACTTCATCGTCCAAAGAGTTTGCGACCACTTGAAGATAACGGTTCACCTCGTCCCTCGGTGGGAGGGGAGGGAAAGACCCTCCTGACCGTTTCGCTTTTTTAGTAGGTTGAAGAGGCGCTGAGCATTTTCGGCTGTCAGGCGGGCAACCTGATGCGTCGGTAAAGAGCGCACTCTGGCGACCTCTTGAACGATCAGAGAAAGATTAGCGGGCTCGTTCCTTTTCCCTCGGTAAGGGTGGGGGGCAATGTAAGGGGCATCGGTTTCTACCAACAACCGCTCCATTGGCAGTTTTGCCGCCACCTGCCGGACCAGGTCACTTTTCTTGGGGTGTGTGACGATACCCGTCAGACCGATGAAGAAACCTTTTTCTAAGAAGCCCCAAGCATCCTCTTCAGTCCCCGTAAAGCAGTGGGCGACCCCGCAAAGGCTTTGATGACCGAATTGATCAAGAATCCGAAGGACTTCTTGATAGGCATCTCGGATGTGAAGAACGACGGGAAGATTGAAGAGAGCCGCCACCTCCAGTTGACCTTGGAAGGCTTTCTCTTGAACCGCAGGAGAAACGGGTGACCGGTAAAAGTCAAGACCACATTCACCGACGGCGACCACATTGGCATCCCTCGCCAATGCCCGCAGTTTTCGGGCAAGATCGTGATCCCATTGGTCGGCGTGATGGGGATGAAGCCCGATTGTCGCCACGACAATGAAACCGTCAACCGAATAAGTCGCCGCTTGCTGGATGGCGGTCTGGGAAGATAGCAGATCATATCCGACATTGACAATCGCTGCAATACCCGCTTCCCTCGCGTGCGCCACCACTTGCGGTAGGTCGTTGGAAAAGACGGGATGATTTAGATGGCAATGGCTATCTACCAGGCACACGGTCAACGATGACCTATTCTTCTACAACCCGAATGCGGACCGGTCGCACCAGTGCCAGGATGCGGGGGATATAGGGAGCGACGAGGAACAAAATGATCCCGATCACCACAAGAAGCAGACCGACCCGCCACCAAAGAACACCGACAGAGGTTAGTTGAACAGTCGCCGGTCGGAGGGGATTGAGTTCCAACGATACCACACCCGACGCATCAGCCTGCACGTTGGACAGATCGGCGCGCACGGTCCCCGGCATATGGATATAGACCGTCGCCGTGACATTAGCCAAAAGAGCCTGTTCTGCCTCCGTAACGAAAAGTTCCTTGGGATCGTAGTGGGCTTGCAACTGATAGGTCGCTCGGAACCAATGGTTCACTCTCTTGAACTTGAAGGAGACCCCAGGAAGAGGTCGGCCCTCTGGATCGGCAGAGAAGCGTCGCCACGCTCTGACCGACCAGACTTCACCCCGTCCGTCCACCCGGACTCGCCAGCCCGTTCCCAAAAGTTTTTCGGTGATGACCTTAACGCCCTCGGCAAAGCGTTGGGGGACGGAGATTTTGACCTCTTGGGTGATCGCCCCTCTCGGTCCCACATAAGTGTGGACTTCTGTGCAGCCCGACAAGGACAAAACGAATACCGTTCCAACCGCAAAACCCCAAAATGCCCGGCTCATAACAATTTCCTCAGGAAAAAGGTTCCAGCGTTCAAAAGGTAAGTTTTTGTTTTGTGTCCTCACCGATCACACGCACATTTACGGCTCTTGGACCCCGATCGGTCTCTATGATGTCAAACTGAACGATTTGACCCTCTTTTAAAGTTCGGTATCCTTGCGCTTGAATAGAAGAGAAATGAACAAAAAGGTCCTTTCCGCCCTCGTGCTCAATGAAGCCATAGCCCTTTTGGTCGCTAAACCACTTCACCCGCCCAACAGCCACTGCTTTCCTCCCTCCGTTTCCTCTCCGCTATTGTCGCAAAAGTGTAACGAACTTTCTGATCGGTGTCAAAAGAAGTTTTAGCGAGGAAACCTTTCTGTCAAGGATGGGAGTGGGGGGAAGGAGGAATGAGGCTCGGTCTGATACCAATAGGCGACGGAGGCGATGTCATCGGTGAGAGGCTGAAACTTCCCGTAAGGATACCATCCCAGAGCCTGGATGGTGACTTTGAGGTCTCTTTGGAACCGGATGGGATCCAAGATGTGAAACCGATAAAGGCAATGGCGGGGCACGTCGCCGGCATCTCTTTTCGCATAAGGGTAGCCGAGAAAGGCAGTGCTGTAGGTTAAGCCACCAAAGCCCCAGGCACCGCCAAAGTAGTCCTCCGTCCCCGTCCCGCAGATGGTCGGATGCTCTTCATCACCGTCTATAAAGAACTTGATCTCCCCCTCACCCCACCAGCCGTTCGACATTTGGGTCCAGGCGAGAAAAGTTCCCACATAATGCCCCTGTCCCTTCACATTGTCCAAGATGGTGTGCTCGGGTCTTTGGCGGGTCGTCAGCGACCGGCGCCATTGAGCGTGAAAGTAGCCGACCGGCTGAGGAAGTTGGGGCAGCAGGCTATAGGTGATTTGATAGAAGAACCCCCCGATGTCCTGAGGACCGTCGTGACGGATGGCAATCTGCGCCCTTTTTTGAAAGGGCATCGGGAAGTAGCAGTTAAACCCGCCCACCGGATTGACAGCAATGGGTAAAGCGTTGACATTGTAACGAAGCCCGTGACCGTTACAAAAGAAATCACCTAAGGGCGCTTCCACCGACGGGGTTTCCTCGTCGTCCCATCGGAAAGTGAGGACGCATTCTCGGTAGGCTTTTTCGGAGACGGTGATCCAGATATGCTGAATGATGCCGGGACCGGAAATGTCAGCCAATTGATGGGTTGCACCCGCCTTCAAAGTGATGCAGGGGCGCACCTTCCATCCTTTGCCCAGTTCTGACGCCGGATTGTCGGGAGTGGGAACTTCTTTGGCTCCCCCGCCCTTTTCGCCTGTTGGGTTCTCAGCCGAAATAGATCGGGTCTCCGCGTCCGAAAGGAAGGGGAGAGTCCCCAGTCCTCCCAGCAAATAACGCCACCATTCCACCATCGTCAGCCCCCTCTCAATGGTATCGTCATTAGAATCACGTCCCAGGACATTTTGGCACTGGTTGAGTCCGATCAGGCTTTCAATAAGGGTTGTCCGATGGAGTGGGGACCGCTCGTTCACGGATACCTTCTGGAAAGAAGGAATCGGTTCGCTGTTTCTGTGGAACTGGACGATGGCCGTGTTGTCAGTGCCCATCTGCCCAACTCTGGACGGTTGGAAGAAGTTTTGAGGTTCCGCAACGAATGTTGGCTGGTGCCTCGTCCGTCGCCGAAACGAAAGACGGGTTACGACCTCTTGATTTGCCGAGATGGACCAACTTTGGTAAGCGTGGATGCCCGATTGCCCCCTGTTCTTCTTTCGGAAGCGTGGGGGGACGGTCGTCTTCATCCCTTTGGCAAACCGTTAAGCATCGAGAGGGAGGTGACCATTAACGGGCACCGTTTGGACCTTTTGGTAAAGAGCCGAAGGGGTCCCTTATGGGTGGAAACCAAGTCGGTGACCCTCGTTGTCGGCAAAGTGGCACTCTTTCCGGACGCTCCAACGGAGCGGGGGCAAGTCCACTTAAAGGTTCTTGAAAGCCTGGTTCAAAAAGGAGCCCGAGCGGCGGTCTTTTTTGTCATTCAACGACCGGATGCTCAATACTTTAGTCCTAACGAAACGGCAGATCCTGTTTTTGCCCAATTGCTGCGACGGGTTTTCTTATCGGGGGTTTTGGTGAAAGCCTACAGTTGCTGGGTGACCCTATCGGGCGCTGGGATTCTTCGGTCTGTTCCGGTGCGCTTGACCCTGCCAAACTCTAAGAAGAGTTGCAAATCGTGAGCGGGGCTGTCTTTGGAGGCGGAGCCGATGGTCCAGATTGCAGTGGTCCCAGCGGCCGGTCGGGGTTCGCGACTGTGGCCGGTGACCAGAGTGATCGCCAAGGAGATGTTGCCTTTGGGCTACCAGCCCGTTTTGCAGTATGTCCTTGAGGAATTAGCAGCGGCGGGGATCTGCCACCTTCACTTAATCCTTGCGCCGTCTAAGAGGCACATTAGAGATTACTTTATGGCTTCTGGAGCACCACGACTGAACAGCCCCAATGGACCCGTCTCGTTGACCTTTGGCTATCAAAAAGAACCCTTAGGGACCGCCGATGCGGTTCGGTTAGCCAGAAAAGTAACCGGCTCCTCGCCCTTTATCGTTGCTTACGGCGATTGCGTCATTTTGGAGAAAAAATGGGGGGCATTAATTAAGAAAATGATTGACGTCTATGAATCGGAGCGCCCTGCAGCGGTTTTGGCAGTGGAACACGTGCCCAAGCAGGCGGTTAGCCGCTATGGCATCGTTGCGCCCTTGTCTCGGAGGAAAGACCTTTTCCCAATCAAGGGCATTGTAGAGAAGCCGTCACCACAAGAAGCACCCAGCCGATTGGCTCTGGCTGCCAGGTTCCTCTTTTCGCCCCTCATTTATCAAGCCCTCACGACCGTTGAGAAAAGAAACGGAGAGTTTCAGTTGACCGATGCCGTTCAATGGCTGGTGGAACAAGGGCATAAGGTTCTCTGCGTGCGCTTGGACGGGGCTATCAGGATTGATGTCGGTCACTTCTCCGGCTATTACGAAGGGCTTTTCCATTGGATCCGCCTTCAGGGTGGCTTGACAGCCATCCCTAAGTCCTTGATCCGTGCTCTTCGGCGCCTTTCATAGCCTTGCCGACCGATGAACCAACGGAAACGGATCTCCTCAAACGAGCAAACCTCAGGGGCACCTGTTGCCATCCAGATTGGTGAACGACTGAAAGTCGCAAGAGGCAACATCAGCGAAATTTACCTGAGCCTTCAAGGGGAGGCTCTTTGGGTCGGTCTTCCGATGGTTTTTGTCCGAACCAGTGGGTGTCACCGGCGCTGTGCTTACTGCGACACGGAATATGCGTTAGTTAAAGAACCTTTCGCCCGATTGTGGGGGCGGATGAAAGAAGGGATGCCCGACGCCATTGAGGAGAACCCTGTTACTGTAAAAACGGTCGTGAACTGGATTCGGAAGGCTTCCCAGGGTTGGGTGGATTGGGTGGCGTTCACGGGTGGCGAGCCCCTCCTCCAAGTGGATTTTTTGGTTTCCCTGACGCACCTGCTCAGGAAGGAAAGATACCGGATTCTTCTCGAGACAGAGGGGGGACTTGCCGATCATCTGGAGAAAATCCTCCCGTATCTTTCGGCAGTCGCTGCCGACATCAAACTTCCGTCCACGACAGGAGAATCCTTGGACAAGGATCAGTGCTCTCTTTTTTTCCGCAAACTGGCGGGGGCACCGGTGGAGAAAGCAGCCAAAATCGTCGTTACCCAGAACATAGATGAATCGGAATGGGACTGGGCGGTCCAGATGCTGGCGGACATTGACGATTCCTTTCCTCTCATTCTTCAACCCGTTACCCCTGCCCGGTTCGTGACCGAAAGACCAAAAAAGGCTCTTCTGATGAATTTGTGCGGTCGGGCACGCAAACATTTGAAAAATGTTCGTATCGTGCCGCAGGTGCATAAGTTTTTGAACATCGGTTAAGTTCACGAGACGATAGGAGGGTCGCGTTGGGCAGATTCCGAATGGTTGTGATGGACCTGGACAGCACCCTGTTAGATTGGAACGGTGACGAGGCAACGATCGGCGAAGAGGCGAAAGAAGTTCTGACTGAGGTGGTAGAGCGACAGATCATTACCGTCATCGCTACGGGGCGTTCGGTGCGGACCAGTCAGTTAGAACTGGAAACCCAGAGCTGGTCCTGGGGGCGACCCGTTCCTCATTTCTTGATCGCCTTTGAAAAGTATTGCTATCGGGTTCAGGACGGAAAGAACATAGAGGACGGTCGGTTAAAAGAATGGAACGACGAACGGCGTCGGGAAGGGAGGAGCGTCATCCAAGAGATTATCTTACCCAACTGGTCCCGCTGGTTGCAGGCTTTAGAGGAAAGGGGGTTAACGCCCAAGCATTGGAGCCTGGATACAGGGGCTGGCTGGTTGACCTTGAGTTATCCAGACAGTGAATCGGCAAAAGTAGCCACCGATTTTTTGGAGATTTTGGCAGCGCCCTTTCCCCAAATTAAGCCCAACCGCAACAACCAGATTACCGGTCTCATTCCGAAAATGGGCAGCAAGGGCGTGTCCCTTAAGTTTTTAGCCGACCACTTAGGCATCGCTTGTGATCAGATTGTGACCATTGGAGATGGAATGAACGACTGGGATATGCTGGACGGGCGTTTTGGTTTCTTTCCGGTCGCCGTCGCTAATGCGGAGGAAGCCATCAAGAGGGCTGTGCTTCAAGCGGGTGGTCTGGTGACGGAACAGCCTGCCTCTTTGGGGGTTTCGGAGGCGATCAAAAGGCTCATCCTGGACCACACGAGAGGTGACTAAGAAAATGCTCCGACCCGAAGAACAACTCCAGATTCTCAAAAGAGGGGTTGCCGAGATCGTCCCCGAAGAGGAACTGGAAGAAAAACTGAAAGAAAGTTACCGAACCGGTCGACCCCTGAGAGTTAAGTTGGGGATAGATCCAACAGCATCGGACATCCACTTGGGGTTCGCCGTTGTTTTGCGGAAACTCCGCCAGTGGCAGGACCTAGGTCATCAGGCGGTTTTGATCATCGGTGACCGAACGGCGACGATCGGCGATCCCACGGCAAGGGACGAGACCAGACCCCAACTGTCCTTAGAGCAAGTCCGCGCCAACGCTGCGACCTATACGGACCAGATCTTTAAAATCCTGGACAAAAACAAAACAGAAGTTCGGTTCAACTCCGAATGGCTGGACCAACTCAATTTGGAAGGGGTCATCCACCTGGCTTCCCAAATGACAGTTGCCCGGATGCTGGAGAGAGAGGATTTTTCCCAACGATTCCGCCAGGGAAGCCCCATTGGACTCCACGAGTTCCTTTATCCTTTGATGCAAGCCTATGACAGCGTCGCCATTGCGGCGGATGTGGAAATGGGCGGCACCGACCAGCGGTTCAACATCTTAACGGGAAGAGACCTTCAAAGGTCCTTGGGGCAAAGACCTCAAGTGGCTTTTTTAATGCCCCTTTTAGTGGGGCTGGACGGGCAAAGGAAAATGAGCAAGAGCCTGGGCAATTACATCGGTATTGCGGAAGATCCCAACGAGATGTTCGGTAAGACGATGAGCATCCCCGATTCCTTGATGGAATCTTGGTTTCTTCTGTGCACGGACCTGTCCGAAGAGGAAATGAAGAGGATTCTTGCCGGTCATCCGATGGAGGCAAAGAAGAGGTTGGCTTGGGAAATCGTCGCTCTCTATCACGGAAGAGAGAAAGGCGACCAAGCCCGGTCCTATTTTGAGAGGTTCTTCCAAGAGAGGGAATTTCCCGAGGATCTGCCGGCAGTGGTCATCTCGGGTGACTCATCGGCATCCCTCGTTGACCTGCTGACCGTCAACCGGTTAGTTGCCAGCCGGTCGGAAGCCAAGCGATTGATGAGTCAGGGGGCTGTGGAGATCAACGGGGCGAAAATCACCGACTGGCGGCAAGTGGTGACGCTCCGAGACGGGGATGTGGTGAAAGTCGGTAAGCGAAAGGCGGTCCGGATACGAGTGGCAAATGAGGAGGGGCGGGCTGTATAGCCGAATGGTGAATGGAAGATCATCCTGATCATCCACGATCAGATCGTAACGCTCACCAGTCTCTTGCCGTTGGCGCACCGATCGGGCGAGCGGTCGGTCTCTTGACGGTTCCCACCCTAATTGCCCAAGTGGTTCAAACCTTTGGCTGGCTGGGAGAGATCTACTTCGTCAGCGGTCTGGGGGATGAAGCGACGGCAGCGGTCGGTGCCGTCGGGCAATTAGGGATGTTCCTGATGGCGCTGATGATGATGGTCTCCACCAGCACGACCACCTTAACGGCTCAGAGATGGGGTGCCGACGACAAAGTGGGGGCCCAGGCGGTTGTCGCCGCCGCCCTTCAGCAGGCTCTCTTGGTCGGTCTTTTGGTCTGGATCATTTGGCCAGTCCGCCACTGGCTTTGGGCTTTCTTTCGCCTCTCCGAAACGGTCGCCCACAATGCCGATGTCTACCTCCTCGCCTCTCTGTTCGCGGGTCTGCCCTTGTCTCTTTCGTTTGCTTATATGGCTCTTTTCCGCGGCATCGGCGATATGGTCAGTCCTTTAATCTCCGTCCTGCTTGCCGTCGGCAGCCACTTGCTGCTGGTCTTTCCTTTTGTTCACCTGTGGGGACTGTGGGGGGCTGGTGCCGCTCTGTGCCTGAGTCGTCTTCTCTCTCTTCTTTTTCTTTTGCTGCGGCTGCGCACCAGTCCTCTGTCCGTTCCGCTGGGTTCTCTGAGGACGGTGGACCGATCAGTCCACGCTGCCTTGTTACAACTGGGACTGCCGGCAGCCATCGGATCTCTTTCCATGACCCTGGCTGGTGCGGTTTACTATGCCATTATTTCCAGGGTCCCCGACCCTGTCGTCGCTCAGGCGGCATTGACGACGGGGATGCGGGTGGAAGCCCTTGCCTTTATGCCGGGAATCGCTTTTGCCATCACCGCTCAGACTTTAGTCGGTCAAAATGTCGGGGCAGGTCAATGGGAGAGAGCCCGACAGGCGGCTTGGCAAGCGACGGGGTATGCTGTAGGCGTGATGTCCGCCATCGGCGCCATCTTTTTCATTTTTTCCGAGCCGATTGCCAACCTGTTTACGAATCATCCACCGACCGCAGCGGCGATCGCTTCTTACTTGAGAATTAATGCCCTCTCCGAACCCTTCTTGGCTGTGGCAATGAGCCTAGGAGGTGCCCTTCGGGGCGCTGGGGACACCTTCTCCCCCGCCCTGATCAGCGTCTTTTCCCTTTGGATCGCCCGAATGCCGGCAACTTATTGGCTGTGTGCCGTCGCCAAGAAGGACCTACCCTTCGCCTGGTGGGTAATGGCTCTCTCTACCGCCCTTTCTGGAGTTTTGACCGCTGCCGTCTTTCAGGCAAAAGATAAGAAAGCAAGGGGATGGCGCCCGCTGCCCATCGGTCATCCCCAAAGTTAGACGAAAGTTAGACAGTGCCCATCGGCGACGCCGCCTTGTTCACGGGCGGTAAAGAAGGACTTCTCTGACCCGCTGCATTACCTTCTTCGCCCGCACCCCGATGGCGACCCGAGCGTTGGGGGTTCCTCCGACCGATCGGGTCCGACCCTTTTCGTCTACCTCAATCTTCATTGGCTTGAGAGTGACCAGTTCCGGCTCCACGATCACGAGAGCAGCCAGGACATCGTGAAGGACGGGAAGAGGGCGGGTCCCGTCCGGTCGCCGGTGGGCATTCCGCCAAACCTCTGTCATCGCCATTAGCCTCTCTATCAAAGGATCGTTGGATGACGCAAAGACCTTTAGGTCTTCTTCAGAAAGAACACATTGCATCGTGACATCCAGCCCGACCATCGTCAACGATTTGCCGGAAGCAAAAACAGCCTGGGTGGCAGCAGGGTCACAGCCGGCATTGTATTCGGGCTCCGCCCGCTGCTCAATGACCCCAACCATCGCAACAATCTCCTTCACCTTCTTCAGTTCCGCTGCGCCCGACCCGAAAAGGGCAGCGGCATTGGTCAGGGCACCGACCGTCAGCAGGACCACTTCCTCGTAGGGAGCCAGGCGAATTGTCTCTTTAAGAAACTCCAGCCAGTCGGTCCGTCCTTTCAAGACCCTCTCCTGTTGCGACTCAGGAATGGCGGCCCAGTAAGGAAGAAAACGACCGTCATCTCCTCTTGTCCCCGGCAATCCCGAAGCGACCTCCACCTTCTTTCCGGACGCCTCAACCAGCCAGCGGGCGAGCCCCGCCCGATGCCGGGTCGGTCCGTGAACGGTCGTGACGCCCAACAGATCCAAACGGGGATGACGAAGGCATAGGGCAACCGCCCAAGCATCGTCAATGTCGTCGCCGATGTCCGTGTCCAAAAAAACACCAACTTGCTCCCCCAACCCTCTTCACCTCACAACTCTATTAAGTGACCCATCTTATCCCTTTTTGACTTTAGATACCTTCGGGCAAATTCCGATTGCGGAGGGGTGACAAGAGGAACTCTTTCCACGATTTCCAGACCGTATCCCGAAAGACCAGCCCTCTTGGTCGGATTGTTGGTTAAAAGCCTCATCTTTCGGACACCCAAGTCTACCAGAACCTGAGCACCCAGCCCGTAATCGCGGGCATCCATTCGGTGACCCAACTTGAGGTTGGCGTCCACCGTGTCCAGTCCCTTATCCTGAAGTTCATAAGCCTTCAGTTTCTCTAAAAGACCAATGCCCCGCCCTTCGTGATGGGGAATGTAAAGGAGGACACCCTTTCCTTCCTGAGCGATCTTTTCGAAGGCAGTTTGCAGTTGAGCCCCACAGTCACAGCGCAGAGAGAAGAGGGCGTCGCCGGTGAGACAAGCGGAATGGACCCGAACGAGAATGGGTTCCTCCAGTTGCCAACACCCCATCGTGAGCGCCAGAAACGCCGTCCCGTCCAAAAGACTCTCGTAAGCGTGAAGGACAAAATCCCCCCTCGGCGTCGGGTAATGGGCTTGCGCAACTTTTTTGACCAACCGCTCGTGCTGGAGGCGATAAGCGATAATCTGAGCCACAGAAACGATCTTGTGTCCGTTTTCCTGGGCGAACTTTTCCAGGTCCGGCATCCGCGCCATTTGACCGTCATCCCGCAGGATTTCACATAAAACAGCGGCAGGGAACAGACCAGCCAGTCGGCACAAATCAACCGCTGCTTCCGTATGCCCCGCCCGGCGGAGAACCCCTCCTTCTTTCGCCCTCAAGACGGCGACGTGCCCTGGGCGCGTGAAGTCATCGGACCGCGCTGAGGGATCCGCCAACTTTTGGACGGTGATCGCCCGGTCCGAAGCCGAGATACCGGTCCGAACCCCGTGACGAGGATGAGCGTCCACGGGCATAGCAAAGGGCGAGCCGAACGGTGACGTGTTCTCCTCAGTTAACAGGTTGATCTTCAATTGAGCCAGCCGTTCCTCCGTCGTAGCCACGCAAAAAAGCCCTCGTCCGAAGCGGGTCATATAGTTGACCGTCTCGGCAGTCACCTTTTCGGCGGCTCCGATCAGATCCCCTTCGTTTTCCCGATCTTCGTCGTCAACGACGATAATGAGCCGCCCCTGTCTCAATTCTTCCAGAACCTCAGGCACCGAACTGAGTGGCATTACCAATCACCAAAAACCTAACTTGACGCAACCGATCCGATCGGGCAACACTGACAGGGATCAGGTTTTTCCGCCTTTTTCTTTCCTTACCTGCTCTATAATCTCAGCGAAACAGGAAAGGAGGGATACAATTTGGCAGTCGTTTTGACAGAGAAAGCCGGACAAGTGGTGCGCACCATATTGGAGAAGAAAGGAAAACCCAACGCTGCCCTCCGGCTGTTTATCGTTGCGGGTGGCTGTTCGGGGTTCCAATACGGTTTGGGAATAACTGAAAAGGTCAATGATGATGACCTGATGTTTGAATCAGAAGGCGTTCGGATTCTGGTGGATCCCATCAGCGCTCCGTTCGTGGACGGCTCCGTCATTGACTATGAAGATGATGACCTCATTGGCGGGGGGTTCCGAGTAGACAATCCCAATGCCATCTCCACCTGCGAATGTGGTCATTCCTTCAGAGCCCCCGGTGGTCCGGAAGGAACTCCTTGCTGTGGGATGAAGTAGGCGCAACGGGCTTACGATAATACAAGATAATAGGGGCTTAAGATAATGGCGCTGGTGGGCGCCCATATGCCGACCCAGGGGCGCCCCGAAAAGGCTCTGCACCTTGGTGCCCAGATTGGTTGTGAAATCGTCCAACTGTTTGTCAAGAATCCCCGTCAGTGGAGAGGGCAAAGTCTTGACTGGCAGATTGTGGACTATTTTCTAAAGGCGCGCTCTGCCTATTCGTTTCCCCTTATCGTCGCTCACGCCGGTTATCTAATCAATTTAGCGTCCCCAGACCCTGATGTTGCCCGGCAATCCTTTTGCGCTGCCGCTGATGAGGTGAGCAGATGCCTGTCTTTGGGCATTGACGCCATCGTTTTCCATCCCGGCGCCCATTCGGGGAGCGGCGCCACGGCAGCGATCGCTCAGTTTCGCCGACAACTGACAAAGATCGTGGATATAGTCCAGGATCACCCGATGCTGGTCCTCATTGAAAATAGTGCCGGACAGGGGACCAGCATCGGGCATCGTTTGGAAGAACTGGCGCAGATCATAGAGGGGTTTTCTGAGGAGCGGGTTGGGCTGTGTTTGGACACCGCTCATCTGTATGCTGCGGGATACGACATTAGCCGGGCAGAGGGAAGGAACCTATTAGCCAACGAAATTGAGCGGACTGTCGGCTGGTCTCGGCTGCGCCTCCTTCACTTCAACGACACCCTTAAAGGACTGGGCAGTCGTGTGGACCGCCACTGGCACATCGGGGACGGCAACATCGGAGGCGACGGCTTTTCCTTTTTCTTGCACCATCCCCGCTTTCGCCTGGTCCCCGGCGTCATAGAGACGCCCCAAGCCCCTTTCCGGCATCCTGTCAACCTCCGCCGGCTGAAAGAACTGAGGGACCGGTCGGTAGGATAACAGAATCTCCTTACGCCACAATTTAAAGAGAGGTGGGCAGGATGGAGGAAAAACGAATCAGAGTCGGTATTGCCAGCCTGGAGCACGTTCACGCACCGGGGCTGATCAAAGCCTTTCAGGGGCAAAGCGATTGCATGGTCGCCGCCATTGCTCACAGCGATTTTCAAACGGCTTCCCAGGTCGCCGACCAGTTTCAGGTTCCCAAAGTCTATGTCAGTTTGGAAACGATGCTGGACAGGGAAAACTTGAATGCCGTCATCTGCTGCGCTGCCAACAGCCGTCACGAAGAAGTCGTCCACTTAGCCGCTCAAAAAGGTCTTGCGGTCTTCGTTGAAAAACCGATGGCAGCGACCTTGGAGCAAGCCCGCAAAATGCTTTTTTCCGCTGAAGCAGCCGGAATTCTTTTAATGATTAACTACCCATCCACTTGGAACCCTGCCCTTCATTATGCAAAGCAACTAATAGACGAAGGGGCTGTCGGTAAGCCCGTTTACTTTCGCTGGCGAGCGGGTCACCGAGGTCCCCTTGCCCACCTCCCGGTAGAAGAGCAAGCACGGTCCTGGTGGCATCAACGGATTCTTGGTGGCGGTGCCTTGTTGGACTTCTGCTGCTACGGCGCCAACATCTCTTATTGGTGGTTTGGGGAAGTCCCTATCGCTGTTTGCGGGATGAGCGATCGGTTCTCCAAAACTTTTGGCGATGCCGAAGACAATGCCGTTCTGTTAGTTCGCTACCCGTCGGTTTTGGCGGTTTTAGAAGCCTCTTGGAGCCAAGGGGGCAGCGTCCCATCAGGACCGACCGTCGTCGGCGACGAAGGAGCCCTGTCCGTTACCAGTCGAGACGGACAAAACGGTGTCCTTTTGAGTCGCAACGGCAAGGAGGAATTTCTGGTGGCTCCGCCCTTAAACGCATCGCTGTCCAGCGGTGCGGCACACTTTTTGGCTGCGCTGACGGGTCAAACCGCCCTGCATCCGACCGTTTCTGGAACGTTCAATGTGACCGTCCAAGCGATTTTGGAAGCAGGTCTCCGATCGTCCCAGGCAGGGACTTTTGTCAACCCCAGGACCCTTTAGATTAAAGATGGAGCGTCGCCGATGAACCGCCCGCCTTTGGTTGCCGGTCTTTTCTATCCCCGATTGGCATCGGCGCTGATCAAAGAAATAGAACGCTGTTTCCTCCATCAGTCCGGTCCGGGCGCCCTGCCCCAGGTCAATCAGCAGGGTCCCAACAAAATCGTGGCCGCATTGGCGCCCCACGCCGGATACCGATACTCCGGACCGACCGCAGCAAGGACTTACTACGCTTTGGCTCAAGACGGCATTCCGGAAACGGTCGTCATCATAGCCCCCGCCCATTTTCGCCCAGGCGCCCCCTTGGCGATCTGGACGGGGGGATTCTGGGAGACGCCTTTAGGTCGCTTAACAGTGGACGATGATTTGGTTCGCGCCTTGATCGCTTCTGATCCCAACCTGCAAGGTGACAATGAGCCCCATTGGGGCTACGCGGGCGGACCGGAGCACTCTATTGAGGTTCAACTTCCTTTCCTTCAATTGGTTTATGCGGATAAACCTCCCGCCATCGTTTGTATCGCCGTATCGGAGAGGGATTTGAGGACCCTTTTGGAAGCCGGTCAGGCAATGGCGGAGGTCATCAGGGAGTATGGAAAACGGGTTGTCCTGCTGGTGAGTGCCGATCTGACCCACTATGAGCCGCACGAAAGAGCAAAAGTTCAGGACAAAGATGCCCTGGACCGGTTTGTGGAGCGGGATCCGGTGGGTCTCTACCGGACCATTGTCCAATACCCAACCCAGTCCGACCTCTTGACGGCTATCCCCGTATTGGAAACCGCCCGTCGTCTTGGGGTGACGAGCGGACGAGTTCTCGGTTATGCGACCTCGGGCGAAGAGACGGGAGACTTTCGGCAGGTTGTGGGCTACGGATCTGCGGTGTTGGAAAGGGAGGGGAGCGAGTAATGAGAGTTTTTGTCTTTACAACCATCGGTCTTTTGCTGGCGATCCTTTTGTCGGGCTGCGAGCGCTTAACGGGAGCCAAAGAGGGCGAAGAGATCACCGTTCCCTTGCGCCCACCCAGGCTGGCAGAGGCACCGGTGCCATCCCCTCCGCCAACCCCACCCGGACAACCGAGCCCATCGCCCCAACCCACTCAGCCCGACCAACCGACACCATTAGCAGAACAGCAGCCGCCGACACCACCGACTTCACCAACTCAACCGGCTCCGCCAGCAGCGCCGAGCCAACCGGCAGAGACTCCTCAGCCCGTGTCCGAAGCCAAGGAGCCGGCAACACAAGCCCCCCAGCAACCCTTGCTGCAGGAAGCAGCCGAAAAACCTCAGCGCCCGACACCCGCTCCTTCCCCACTACCAGCGGTCGCTACTGAACCTCTCCGAATGACTTGGGATCCCGCTGTTGAATTGCGCAACTTGAGAGCCACCATTGATGTCCTTTGCTCGGACCTGAAAAAACCGGCGGCGAATGTGAAGGAGGTTCAAGAGCGGCTTCTGTTTGCTTTAGAGTGGCTGAGCGAGGTGGAAACGCGCTGGCCCTCATTGGCGTTATGGCGGACTTGGCAGCGGCTGCGGTCTCTGTCCCAGTCTCCCGTCCCTGACACCCGATCGGCTGCCTTTTGGCTGGAGCAGTTGATGGCAATGGCGCCTCAGGATCGGATCATCCGCGACCTGGCGACCAAAACGAAAAACCTGATCAATCGTAATCAATGGACCCAAGGGCTGACGGTCCTTGATCAAGAGGTGCAAGCCCGGCAGGTATCGGAAATTTTGTCGTATCTGATCAAAGTGAGAGGTAGCCTGTGGGCGGCGTGGCAGGCAATTGGCGAGGCCAAAACGGGCGTCGCCCGCGCAGAATTGGAAGAAGCGATGAGAGCCATTGACCGCCTGCTCTATCGGTAATCCTCGTCAGGAATTTCCTGACAGACGCTGTCCGTTTTTTTGTCCATCCTCAAGACTGTTGGTCGGAGAGGCTGTTACTGTTTTACCGGAAGGAAAAAGGGAGGCAGATCTCTTGAAAGAGTCGTTAGCGACCGTTGAAGAAGCCCGACCCCGATTATATGATATTGCTGCTCGCCTGACCAAAGACAAGGAACTGAGAGAGGACTTGGTCAGCGAGATGACCCTTTTTTTACTCCAAAAATGGGACCTCTTTGCCCAGAAGGGTGAGGGTTATCTCTTTAGAGCCTGTTACCGGCACGCCATAGATGTGTTGCGGCGAGGGCGCAGTATTGACAGCAAGTTTCGCTCCGGAGTTCTTGTAGAAAGTCTGTGTGAACTGTGCGAAAAGTTGGGCGTTCAGGAATGCACGCTGGCATCCGTTCTTCGGGGAGAAGACGATCCGGAGTCAGTTCTCCGAGCCCGCTGTCTAATGCAGGAACTTTTGGACTGCCTGACGCCCCTTCAGAAAGAGATCCTGTTTCTTTTGATGGAAGGCTACCGTCCGTCCGAAATTGCCGAGGCGAGAGGCGTCTCCCGACCGACGATCACCAAACTGATCCGATCCATTCAGAAGAAACTGTCCCGCCTGCGGACGCCTTAGCCGTTAAGGCGAGGGTAACGGCGATCCAAGGATCACTGTCCCGCGAGACCAAAGCACCCATTTCCCCAGGGCTTCGCCCACATCTCGGATCGGAACGAAAGTCCGATTTCTCAGCAAAAAGGGAGCAAAAGACAAGGTCTGCAGAGAGTCCCCCACTAAAACGGTCCTCTTACCAATTCCGACCCGAAGTTCCAGCCCCTTTCGGGTTGCCCAGGCTTCCTTGCTTTTGTGGTCCCAGCCGACGGTCATCCCGGCAGCGACAGCAAAACCCCGGAAGGGACCGACGGCTCTGCCGTCCCTCAGGAAAGCAGGAACGTCTCCTTCTACGGCTTTGCCGTCCACGATGACCTTAACGGGACGCGTCGGGATCACTAACTTTTGTCCGACCACAAGCTCCTGGTCCGCCGCCAGACCATTGGCTTGTGCCAGAGCCGCTACCGACACCCCAAACCGCTCGGACAAGCCGAACAAGGTGTCTCCAGCGATAGCGGTGTAGGAAAAAGAATGATCGGGGCGAATAACGAGTGGTGGAGCCGGTCTGCGAGACAGACGGTCCGCTGCTCTTCGTCGAGGGGGGACAACGGGTCGGACTGGTAATTCGGTAGCCGGCAACCTGGTTACCGTCTCGGGTATCGGGAGGTCCTCCTTCGGGCTGATCCCCTCTCTCAGCGGTTCCAGGATCGGACGAGGTCGCTGCTGCGTGATCGGTCGCGGCGGCTGCATCACGGGAACGGTTTCCTGCACAATGGGCAACAAGGATGCCTTTTTTGAGGGGGATTCCGTGAGGGTTGCGATCATCCTCGGTTGAGAGGCAGGGGGGCTAATAGGTGCCGGCGGTTGCAGACTAGGGACCTCCTCCGTTAATTGCGGTGCAATGGTTTTGACGGAGGCTTCCGGCGTCCCGGTGATGGGCTTGGCACTAACGCTTGGCTTAAGTGGTTTCGGTTTCTCAGGAGTGATGGACCCTGTGCCAACGGGTGATGGGGTGACGACCTTAGGTGCCGGCTCGGGCAGGATTAGCGAAGGTGGTTCTTGAGGAGAAGTGCTTGGGGACGCTGCCGGTGGCGCCGGTGAGACGGCTCCTTCCTTTTCCCCTGGGATCAGACCGCCTCGGGGAGGCACCCCAGAAACCGGTCCAGGAGTGATCGGCGGTTGGGCAACTCCGTTCGCTACATAAACCAAGACCTCTCCGGCCAATCCTTCCCGCTTGCTGGGGCTGATGGCGCGTGCCTGAAGGAGGTAAACTCCATCAGGGAACAGAGACTTCTTGGATGCCGGATCAACAGCATCGGTCTCCCAGAGGATTTTGACTTCTACAACTTTTTCGGGAACACCAAAAATGCGCATCAACAATGGATAGACTTGGCTGGATTGCCGCTCCACCGCCCGAACCGTCAAACTGGCAATCCCCTCGTGCTGGTCTTCTGCTCGGACCAGGACAGGCACCTTACCCCTCAGGACCTGCCCAGGCGCCGGCGACAGGATTTGAGCCGATGGACCGGATGCCACTCTGCCTTTTATCAGGACAAGCGTTGCTTCTCCTCGCCGTCCCTTTGAGTCCATCACTCGAACCGTGATCCGATAGACCCCATCGGGATAGCGATGGACCCGCTCCCAAGTGACCCGGATATCGGCTTCGGAAAGAGACGGCTCTATGGGAAAGGGCTGCGGATGAGCCCGAACCCCGTCAATAAGGACCTCATACTGGGTCAGCCGGGCGCCGTCGGGGCTCACCACCCGAAAGGCAATAGGCACCGACTCCGCCTTTTCGGCAATTTGAGGTTGGGTCGGTTCCAAGAAGGTGATTTGAGGTGCCTGCTTATCGGCGGCAACGCCCCACAGAGAGAGGACGCTGATCCACGCAACGATGCCCGCAATAAAACCCCGTTTCCGCATCGGCACCACCCCGTCCTTTGGTGGCTTTGTTATGCCACATTTTTGTGGCAATGTAAAGATCGCCTACACCGCCCGATAGACATCTATGACATCCGAGAGGCTCCGAATTCTGCGAACAACGGCGTCAATAGTATGGGCGTCCGGCACCCGAATGTGCAGGTCAAAGTAAGCCATCCGGTCCTTGGTCACCGATCGGTTAAAGACGATGCTGACGCCTTCCATACTGACCGCATTAGAAACGTCGCTGAGCAGACCGATTCGGTCGTGGGCAACGACCCGAATTTTTGCTACTGCTGGCTCGGACAGAGGAAAGCCCCACTCCGTTTGGATCACCCGCTGGGGCTCCTGCTCTTGGATTTTTAAGGCATTGGGACAGTCCGTCCGATGAACGACAATGCCCCTGCCACGGCTGACGAATCCGATAATGGGGTCGTTGGGCACAGGTCCACAGCATTTGGCTAAGCGGTAAAGCAGCGTGCCTTTCTTGGTAGTCGGCAAGAGGACGAGAGAGTCTTTGGGGGTCGTCACCGACGGACGGGGTTTGGGGGGGACCAGTTTGTTGACGACCGAAGCGACCGAAACCGACCCAAAGCCAATAGAGGCGAATAGGTCCTCAACGGACGGCGCTCTATACCGCTCCGCCACTTCCTTCAGCCGTCCATCCGCAATAACATCAGAGAGACGAAGGGAATGTTTCGCAAGCGCCGCTGAAAGCAGCTCTTTGCCCCTTTCTAAATTTTCTGCATAGGACTTCTCCCGAAGCCATCGTTTAATCCGATTTCTTGCCTGAGAAGTGCGGACAAATCGGAGCCATTCGGGACTGGGCTTTTCTTGGGCGCGAGTCAGAATCTCCACCAAATCACCCGTTTGAAGTTGATAGTCAAGCGGAACAATTCGCCCGTTAACTTTGGCGCCTTGACAACGATGACCGATGGACGTGTGAATCCGATAAGCAAAGTCCACGGGTGTGGAGCCCTTGGGTAAACTGACCACATCTCCCTTCGGAGTGAAGACGAAGACCTGGTCTTGGAACAAGTCACTCAGAACGGAGCGGGTGAATTCGGAGGTGTCCTTGAGATCTTGATGAAGTTCCTTTAACTCGGTCATCCACCTTCGGACCCGATCCAGCTGCTCCGTCCGGGTCGTTGCGGAGGCATCTAACTGCTTGTAGCGCCAGTGAGCAGCCACCCCGAACTCCGCATCCCAGTGCTGCTCAATGGTCCGAATCTGCACCTCCATAATCTCCCCGCCTGGTCCGATGACTTTCGTGTGAAGGGACTGGTAGCCGTTGGGCTTTGGTTTGGCAATGTAGTCGGTAAACATTCCGGGAACGGGCGCCCAAAGACCGTGGACGACGCCCAAAGCCAAGTAGCAGTCCGGGACCGTTTTGGTGATGATGCGAAGGGCGGTCAGGTCATAGATCCGGTCTATGTCCAGATTTTCCCTTTTCATTTTTTCGTAAATGCTCCAAAGATGCTTGGGGCGACCCTGAACCGTTGCGTCAATGCCGGCTTCTCGCAAGGCATTTTTCAGGTCCTCCATCACCTTTAGAATCAGCGAGACTCGTTCCGCTCTGGTCTTCTCCACCTTCCGTGCCAGTTCCCGATAGGCGAGCGGATCCAGATGCTTGAACGCTAAATCCTCCAATTCCCACTTGATGCGCCAGATGCCCAGCCGATGAGCGATGGGGGCGTAGACCTGCAAGGTGTCCCAAGCGGTCGCCCGCCTCTTCTC
This sequence comes from Candidatus Caldisaccharidevorator malaysiensis, assembly GCA_025057575.1. Classification (GTDB taxonomy): domain Bacteria; phylum Armatimonadota; class Fervidibacteria; order Fervidibacterales; family Fervidibacteraceae; genus Caldisaccharidevorator; species Caldisaccharidevorator malaysiensis. The sequence goes on along the minus strand of JANXBO010000003.1, from coordinate 9,461 downwards.
CTCAGGAAGGGCTTCCAGGGTCCTCAAGTTATGGAGCCGATCCGCCAACTTGATCAAGATCACCCGAACATCCTCCGCCATCGCCAAGAGGACCCTTCTTAAGTTCTCAACCTGTTCCTGACGATCGGTGTGAAACTGAATTCGCTTCAGTTTCGTGACCCCTGCCACCAGCCGGGCGACTTCATCGTTAAACTCGGATCGGATGGTCTCCAGGTTCACCTGCGTGTCCTCCACCACATCGTGAAGAAGCGCCGCAGCGATACTGGGCTCGTCCAAACCCAGGTCGGTGACAATCAGGGCAACCCGCCACGGATGGACGATGAAGGGTTCTCCGGAAAGGCGCCGCTGTCCCCGATGGCTCGCCTCCGCAAACTCGTAGGCTTTTCGGATCAACTCCAAATTAGCATCGGGATGGAGAGAGGAAACAAGGTTGAGAAGGATACTGAGCCGGTCCCCATCCTCGGGAACCGCACCCAACACTTCCATTTGCCGATCGGTTAGGGCTAATTCCAGCCCCACAACGGACACCAGTCCCTATTTTGGCATTTTTCTGACACGGGTCTTTAAAGTTGCGGCGATCGCGCCTAAAGGGAACCTGCCTTTCGCGCTCGGACGACAACGGTCCCCGAAACAATGTCGTGCCACGCCTGTCCCATTGGGTCCTTGGCGGTCCAGATGAGCGACGGGATCCCCAGACAAAAGCCCATCTCCAGAACTAACAGCGACTCTCTTATCAAAGCCGAAAACAGACCCGGGCGTCGACCGTGAAGGCTGGTCACGTGAACGCCGACGATCTTCTTGCCCACAGTGGCGCCCAACAAACTGTGACCTAGAACTCGGTAGGCGGACCAAACGACCGCAACGATCCATCCTAATCGGGCCTGTTGCAGTTCCCCAGCCGGATGAAGGTCAAAGGGATCGGCTTGAAACTGCCAAAAAAGGTAAAAAAGGGAAAAAATCGTCATCAGAGAGCCGATGAAGAGCAGATCCAGCAAGAGAGCAACAACCCGACGCCCTATCGGGGCGATCGGAACAGGCGAGGGGGACGGTTTACTGACAGGAGGCGCCGGTTTGACCCGTTGGGGCACTGGCGTGCGTGCCGGAATCTTCCCTACCTTTAAATCCGCCAGCATCTGCTGGACCGATTGGTAGCGGTCGTCCTGGAGAACCCGAAGGGCTTTGAGGATCACTCGCTCCAGGCGTGGAGAAATCTGCGGATTGAGCCGGCGGGGCGGGATGAGTTTGTCTACTTTCCCGGTAATGCGGTGGATGGCTTCGGGAGGATGGTGACCGGTGCAGGCAAAGTAAAGGGTCGCCCCTAAGGAGTAAATGTCCGATCGCTGATCGGTCGTCCCCGTGCCATATTGCTCAGGAGGCGAGTATCCCGGGGTGACCGCTCGGGCACCGGCTTGGGTCTGCGATGACCAGTGAAGGATCTTCGCAATTCCAAAATCCACCAGGAACGCCCGACCAGAAGGATCTATCTTCACATTAGAAGGCTTAATGTCCCGGTGAATCACGGGGGGCTGGCGGCTATGGAGATACTGAACGGCTCTCATCACTTGCCGAAAGATTCCCACCGCCTGCCCCTCCGCCAGAGGTCCTTTTGATTCCACCCACTCTTCCAGACTGGGTCCTCGAATGTAATCCATTACCAGATACTGTCGGTTGTCTGCAACGAAATAATCCTGAACGCGGGGCAAAAACGGGTGCCGGATGTGAGCCAAAATCTTCGCTTCTGTTTGAAACTGTTGCTGCCCCTCGGCGGATTGCTCTAAATTCTCTTTGACCGCAACTTTCGTCGCCAGGGCCAGATCGTCCGCCAGGTAGACCGCTCCCATTCCCCCGCAACCCAGCAAGTCCACGATCCGGTACCGACCCTTTAAGATTTTCCCTTTGGGCAAGAGACCCCTTTGGGGCGCCCGGCAGTAGATGCAGAAACGGGCAGATGCCCGATTTTCCCTTCTGCATTCTGGGCACATTTGAAGGGTGGTCCCTTTCATCTCCCCGTCTCCATTTTTCTTATGCCATCCCTTTAAAATTGTTGCGGAGGGATGACGATGACGGTGAAGGTGAAACTGTTCGGTTCGTTAGTGGACCGACTTCCAGAGGATAAACGAAAAATGCCGATCCAGATAGAACTGCCGGAGGGGGCAACGGTCGGCGACATCGCTGAGAAACTGGGGATCGGCGATTTGGGTGCCGTCATTTTGATCAACGACCAGGAAGGGCACCGAGGAAAAACCGTCAAAGACGGGGATGTGGTCAGTTTCTTTCCGCCCCTTGCCGGTGGCGCCTCTTCTTAGCCTCTGCCCCTGGTAAGAAACCTTTTTTCTCCGATAGTTCATAATACAGGGGTGAGGAGGAGTAGACGATGAGATGGCTAATGGTGCTGGTGGGGGTCCTTTTTGGAGTGACCCCAATATCTGCCCAGACAGCAGAGCAAATTTTGGACCAGGTCGCCAAGCGGTATGCCAATTTCAAATCCTTAAGAGTGCAGTCCACCATCGTGGTAGAGTCGTCGGGAATAGCACTTCGGACGAAAGTGACGCAGCAGCACCAAGCCCTCTACGCCCGACCGAATCTGATGAAAGCGACCTGGAAGGGAGGGGGCGGTCCTCTTGCTGGTCCAAAAGAGATGGCGGTCGTCTGTGACGGTCAGACTTTGTTCGTTCAGGCTGACACCACCGTTCGCAAGACCCCCGCAGCAAAGACCCTCGCCGAGACCTTGAAGAACAGCCCTTTAGTTTCCGGCAGGGAAGTGTCCGTTGACGAGGTTTCCCTGTTTGCCGGCACCCCTTGGCGCAAGATCGCCAAGAGCCCCAAACTGGCGAAGAAAGAACTTTTGAACGGTAAGCCCTGCTTCGTGATCTCCTTCCAAACACCGCAGGGAAGCCAAAGCCTGTGGATCGGGCAGAAGGATTATCTGATTTGGCGCAACAGGACCGTTATCACGGACTCCTCGGGACCGTTGGGCGGACAGTTGATCGTCACGGAAACATTCTCCGCTATGATTCCCAACCCTCCCTTCAAGAAAACAGACTTTGTCTTTAAACCGCCCCCCAAAGCCCAGGTCGCCGAAAAGCCCAAGGAAAAACAACCCACTCCTCTGGAAGGAAAAGCAGCACCGGATTTCCAACTTCCTGACCTTTCCGGCAAGACGGTGAGCCTTTCGGACTTCAAGGGTAAACCTGTCGTCATCAACTTTTTTGCTCATTGGTGAGGACCGTGTAACGCGGAGGCTCCGCGTTTAGAAAGAGAAATCTGGCAAAAATACCGAGGCAAAGGGCTGCAGGTGATCGGCATCGCCCTCTGGGCAGAAGGCGATCCCTTTGAACGAGCCCAACAGTTCGCTCAGAAGCATAAACTGACTTATCCCATTCTCGTTGACGACAAGAAGGGGACGGACAAGAAGTTTGGCGTGCGGGGAGTGCCCACAACGGTCGTCGTGACTCAGGACGGTAAGATTCACTCGGTCATTCTCGGCGCCGACTTGGAGGCGCTGGACGAAGCGGTCCAGGCTATCTTGAAATGAACCCACCGAACCAGCAGACCCCTCCCCAAGCGCCGGATCAGCCGATCAAAGTCGCCGTCATCGGCACGGGCGATGTCGCCCGAAAGTCCTATCTACCCGGTCTCAATGCCCCAGATCGGGGAATCCGACTGACAGCAGTCTGCGACATCGTTGCGGAGCGAGCCCAGTGGGCTCAAGAAACCTTCGGTGCGGACACTTTTTACTCGGACCTATCCCAAATGTTGGAAAAAGATGAAAGCGACTTCGTTTTCGTCTTGACCCCGCTCCTTACCCACGCCGCCATTGTGCGCCAGGTGTTGCAGTCGGGACGCCACTGTTATTCGGAAAAGCCACTGACCTTATCGTTAAGAGAAGCCGATGAACTGGGCGAACTGGCAGAGCAAAGAAAGGTCCATCTCCTCTGTGCTCCCGTGATGCCTCTTTTACCTCCCGTTCAGTTTCTCCGAAAGATTCTCAGAGAGCAAGTGATCGGTAAAGTCACCTTTGTTCGCGCCCACAGTAGCCACGGAGGTCCCGAGCGGGGCACCTTCGCCACCGACACCGGTCAATACTATCGCAAAGAGACCGCCGGTCCGTGTGCACCACTTTATGATATGGGCGTCTACGCTTTGACTTGCCTGACCTACATCCTGGGTCCTGTCAAGAGAGTCGCTGCTTTTGCGGGCATCGCGATCGCCGAACGGACCATCTCCAAAGTGACCGACCCCGGATTTACCCCTTACACCTTGAAGATCACGACCAACGACAACTGCGCCCTTCTCCTTGACTTTGGTGAGGGCTGTTTTGCCACTTTGGACGCCTCTTTTTGCATTCCCTACCGAAGAGGTCCGGGTTATGAGTTTTACGGCAGTCAAGGTGGTCTGACCGCCGACCTTTGGTCCGACGAGATCTGGATTGCCCGAGAGACAGTGAACGAGGGACGATGGCAACCTCTTCCCCTACCTGACGAATTCAAACGAACCGACCGCCTCCCCTGGGGCGTTCTCGTTGTCCAGCACCTTCGCCATCTCCTTACCACAAAAGACCGATCCCCGATCAGCGTGGCGTCTGCCCGTCACATAGTGGAGATAATGGAAAAAGCCCTCCTTTCCGCCGAAACCGGATCGGTGCAGTCGCTCTCATCCACCCTCCCCTGACCTTTTGTCTTTGTGGACGCAAGTCTATGAATATGAAGGTGCCCGATCGGACCCTTTCTATCGTCATTCCTGCTTATAACGAAGCCGATCGGATAGAAGAGACCCTCAAAGCCGTGCGCACGATGGTGCAGCGACTGAGCGAGCGGGCAGGACAACTGACCACTGAAGTGATCGTCGTGGACGACGGATCTTGCGACGGCACCGCAAAAAGGGCTCAGCCCTTAGCGGACCGAGTCATCCAGCATCCCTACCGAAAAGGAAAAGGAGCCGCTTTAAAGACGGGTCTCTCTTTTGCGAAGGGACACATCCTTCTTTTTTGCGATGCCGATGTCGGTCAATCGGCAGCGACCTTTTGGTCCTTAGTCGTGCCGGTTCTCAACGACGAAGCCGATTTAACAATCGCCTCACCCCCTTCCGATCCTGCCGGCGGATTTGGTCTGGTCCGAAAGTTCGCTGCGCTTCTCGTGCGCTTATGGACAGGACGGACCCTTGCAATGCCCCTATCGGGTCAAAGGGCGGTCAAGAGGGAAGTCCTCGCCATCATCCCTCTTGCTGACGGTTATGCAGTGGAGACGGCGATGACCATCAGTGCCCTTCAAGCGGGTTTCCGCCTCTTGGAAGTCCCCTTACCCGTTACCCACCGCCGTCTGGGTCGCACCCCAGCAGGCTTTCTTCACCGAGCCCGGCAACTGTGGGACATTATCCGTTGGGTTCTCCCCTACTTTCTGTTAAGACGCCGAAAGTAGCGACTTAAGGGTTGGGGCGATGTCGGGAAACTTTTTCAGCCAACTTTGGGTTTTTTTCAGCGCAGCGTGTCCTTTTCTCAATTGGACCGCCACCGCCTCGGGCGATGGACCCGATAGGTTCACCCGATCCCGCACCCTTTTCTCTGGGCGGAGCCACTCCATAACGCCCTCGTCAAAGTCGGGATGGTAGCGAACGAAGTCCGCCACCGACAGGTCCTCCAAACGCATTCCTTTTTCCTGAACATCCGCGACGAGCCGACCGACGATCCGGTGGGCTTTCCGAAAAGGGACCCCTTTGCGCACCAGATAGTCCGCTAAGTCCGTTGCTGCCGTCCAGTCACCCTCCACCGCCTGTCTCATCCTGTCCCGATGAAAGGCAACGGTCGCCATCAAATGGGTTGCGACCATCAGGCATCCTCGGACCGTCTCCACGCTATCAAAGGTCGCTTCCTTGTCCTCTTGAAGATCGCTGTTGTAGGTAAGGGGCAAGCCTCTCAGGAGGCTTACGATTTGGCTCAACCGCCCGATGACTTTTGCCGACCTACCTCGGATATGTTCCGCCATATCGGGATTTCTTTTTTGGGGCATTAAGGACGATCCGGTAGACCAAGATTCATCTATGGTCACGAAGCCAAATTCGGGTGTCGCCCACAAGATCAGTTCCGAAGCCAGGCGGGACAAATGAACACCGATAAGGGAGCAGACAAAAATCATTTCCGCAGCAAAATCCCGATCGCTGACGGCATCCATACTGTTTTCTGCCGTCGTGGCAAATCCCAACAGTTTTGCCGTTAGCGCTGGATCAATGGGCAATCCTGTTCCCGCAAGGGCTGCCCCACCCAGAGGGGATCGGTTGATGCGGGGCAGGAGGCTTTTCAGTCGCTCCTGGTCTCGCTCAAACGCCCAAAAGTGAGCGAGCAAATGATGGGCTAAAGTAACTGGCTGAGCGTGCTGAAGATGGGTGTATCCGGGCAGAATCGTTTCGGTCTCTTCCCGTGCCCGATTGAAGAGAACCGTCTGAAGATCTAACACATCCTGACTCAAATCCTTCAGGACCGATCGGCACCATAAACGAAAGTCAGTAACGACCTGGTCGTTGCGACTGCGCCCTGTGTGCAGCGAACCGCCTGCCTCCCCGATCCGGCTTATCAATTGCGCTTCAACGAAACTGTGAATGTCCTCATACTCACCAATTAGTTGGAGATGACCCCTTTCTATGTCCTGGTAAATGCTGATCAGCCCCTTAATCAACTGATGACCCGTCTCGGGGTCAACGATCCCGGTCTCCTGGAGCATCAAAGCATGAGCAAGGGAGGCGATGAGGTCCTCCCTCCACATTTTTTTGTCAATCGGAAAACTGGCAGAGAAAGCCAAAGCCCTTGGGTCCAAACTTTTGCGGAAGACACCTTCCCATACAAACTCTTGCTGGTGCCATTTGGTCATTGCTCTCTTCCTCCATAACGATAAGTTCTTTCATCTTACCTACCATCATCTCTGTCTGCCACCGAGGTCAACGGAGATCAAAAGGAGTCCACATTGATCGTTGACACTTAAAAATGATATGAGCCAAGTTAGACAACAAAGGGTTCTGATCGGCTGCTGCGGGTTTCCGGTCAAAAGAAGTCAATACTACCGGCAGTTTCCAGTCGTAGAGATCCAGCAGACTTTCTACCAACCACCCCAAAAGGAGACCGTCAAGCGGTGGCGCGTGGAGGCGCCTGACGATTTCCTCTTCACCGTCAAAGCCTGGCAACTCATTACCCACCCGCCTACCAGCCCCACCTACCGACGACTGAAAAAGCCCTTAAGCGACAAAGAGAAAAGGGAAGCCGGTCATCTCCAATTGACGGACACGGTCTTACGGGCCTGGGACGAAACCGTCGCCATCGCCCAAATTCTCCGGTCCCCGATCATCCTTATTCAGACCCCCTCATCGTTCCGTCCCCAACAGGAAAACCTGGATCGGCTCCGAAAATTGATACCCATCCTGCAACAATCAAGGATGGTTATTGCTTGGGAACCCCGAGGGGATTGGTCAGCGGATCAGATAGAAGCGCTTTGCAGGGAATTGCACCTTCTCCCTGCCGGCGATCCCTTTGGTCCTTACCGCTCCCCTTTGCTGTCTACCCCAACCCGCTACTTTCGCCTTCACGGGATCACCGGCTACCGCTACCGCTTCACCGACTCCGACCTCTCCCAACTCTCATCCTGGTTCCACAACGCCTCTACTGTCTACTGCCTTTTCAACAATGTGGGGATGTGGGAAGATGCCACCAAGATGAGGGAGCGCCTCGGGCTGCAGGGAAATGCCATCCGCCGATGAGTAAGTAGTAAGCCCTCCTGCACCGTGCTCTTTGCGGTCGGAGTTAGCAGCCTGCTCCCTGCCAACCTGATGAGACCGGAATCGTTGAGGAGCCAATCTGTTACCTGTCTTTCGGATCTTTCGGAGGTTTCACCTCAGTCCCGACGGGAGGCTTCACTTCAGTCCCTATAGGGGGCGATTCGGCGGCACCAGGACCTGCCCCTTCACCGGGCGGCTTTAAAGGACCGGCGCCGGGCTTAAGGACCTCGCTCATCGGTGTCGGAGTCCCGGGGCGAGGCATCGTCTTCGTCAACTGCTGATAGTAAATCACCCCGATCACCAGTAAAAGCCCACCGATCACAAGACCCGCCAAAAGAGGCGAAACCTGCATCTGCCCTATCTTTTTCATCAGCCTTTCCTCATCTAATCATTGTGGGATGGATTTTGGGATCACTGACCCATCCCGCCCCGCATCCTCTGCATCTGCTCCATCATACCCTTTTGCATCTGTCCCACATCGGGCTGAGTCGGTCGGGGTAAGGGTCTTCCCCGTTGCCAGAACGTAAAGACGATGGCTCCGCAGAGGATGATGACCAAGACGGCGAGTGCCGCAATGACCCATTGGCGCGATCGGTCTTTCACTTTCCCTTACCTCCAGTCAGGGGGATACTCATCGGCATTTGCCCAAGGAAGGTACATTCGGATCTTCCACCAACCCGTGCTTCCCCGGGCTCCTCTCCCTCCCCAAGCGGGACTCGGAGGTCCTGCCCAGAATCGGGAACTTTTCATCCATTTGGCGTGCCCATCAAAGTAGGTCAGGTATACCCCCAACTGATGCACCTCAAAGGGGTCTGTTCCACAGGCTCCAAACTTCAGGTTGGGATCCATCCAGGAAACCGAGTTGCCGTATTCAAAAAGGTTTAGATGGGGACGGGAACAGCCCCAAGCGCTCTCTGCCACCGCATACATTTCACTGACCCTCCGGATCTCAGCAATGGACCTTTGGGCGCATAGACAGCCCCATCCCGCACAGTTGAAGCCGTAATCCGTTCCATACCTCAACGCCGGCGGCAAAGGCGCTGGATCTCTCGTCCAGAAAGGACAGACAGTGTACCGCTGCCCCGCTCGCTCGTAACTCTTCTCCGGGTTGACTCCTTGGTTCCACTGTCGGCTCGGGCAGAGCCAGATTTGGGAGTTTTTCGTGTAGGGATGCCACAGATGATGAAACCACCAAGTAATACCTCCCCCGCATCCTGATTGCCCGGTCGGGAAGAATGCCCAGCCTGTCAACCTCTCGTCGTAATCCTGGGCATACTGCAGCATCGCCATTCCAATGTTCCGCATATTGCTGGCGCAACTCGCAGCCCGCGCCTTATCCCTTGCTTCGCTGAAGACCGGAAACAGAATTGCCGCTAAGATGGAAATGATGGCGATCACCACTAAAAGTTCAATCAGGGTGAAGCCACTCTGACCCATCTTAGGGGTCCGACCCAAAGCGCCCGTCCGTTCCATCAACGACACCTCCTCAATAAATGTCTTGACACCTATTCTCCTGTTATTGAGATCAACTTCCCTTAAAAAGTAGAGGCCAAAATTGATATGTTGTATGGCTTTTATTGACTTATACGGAGCCCCACAGTCCCCCGTTGTGCTGCCCGGAGGTAACTGACAAGCGCCAAAAACCCTAAAGCCTTATGCCAAGCAGACGGCTCCCTTAGCGGCAGAGGTAACTAAACGGGCAT
>JANXBO010000039.1 GCA_025057575.1 Candidatus Caldisaccharidevorator malaysiensis | reverse complement strand
AGGGGGCAGCGGGCACACTTTGAAATGGCGTGGCGGGGTCGGGTTTTTCAGGGAACGGTAGAGGGCATTGGGGATCCGGAGAAAGGAATAACCGGAGTGTTGGGTCTGGCGGTGGACATCACCGGAAGGAAAGAGGCGGAAGCGGCACTGGAGAAACAGTTGCGCTTGGTCCAGCTCCTGAACGAAGTGACCCAAAGGATTGCTCACCTGTCCGAAATTCCCGAGATTTACGCCGCCACCTGTGAATTAGTAGAACGAGATCTCCCCTGCGACGGAGCGGCTTTTCTGACGACCGATGGGGTGACCATCCGGTTATCGTCAGCGGGTCCGTCTGGACAGCAGATTTTCTCTTTTCTCAAAGATGAGGCGTGGTCCTTAAACCGATCGCCCTTTTCTCCCTGTCTCAACAGGGAGCGGGTGATCATTGACGACTTAACAGAACAGACGGACCCATTGTCTCAACGCCTGGTGCCCATCGGGCAACGAGGTTGCATCGGCTTGCCCGTTTTCGGTTCCGAGGTTGTCACGGCTCTCTTCGTTGCGACCCGTAAGGGGTCTTTTTCTCAGGAAGAGCAAGACATTGTGAAGGCGATCGTTGACTACGCATCCCAAAGTATCCGCAAAATTGAGATCCATCAGAATTTAGTGATGGCTTATGAAGAACTTCGGCGGACCCAAAATCTTGCCCTTCAGCAAGCCCGGTTAGCCGCCATCGGTCAGATGGCTTCGGGCATCGCCCATCATATCAACAATGCCCTCACTCCCATCGTCGCCTACTCCGAACTGTTGGCGGAAACGGAACAGGAGATGTCAGAGCAAGGGCGCCTTTACCTTTCCCGAATGCGCTCGGCAGCTCAAGATATCGCCAACACGGTCGCGCGCATTCGTTCCTTCTATCGCTTGCCAAGACGACCCGAACTCCCTCAACCTCTTTCGGTCAATGACCTCATCCTCAGCGCCCTGGACTTCACCCGAGTCCGTTGGAGTGATATTCTCCAACAATCGGGGTTCGTCATCCGGCTGGTGACAGATCTGACGGAAGACCTTCCGCCCATTTTGGGGTCGGAGACGGACATCCGGGAAGCCCTTGTCAACCTGATCCTCAACGCCTGCGATGCGATGCCCGACGGGGGAACCCTTACCATCCGGTCTCAAAGGGGCACCATTCCAGAAACGAAAACGGACGCTGTCGTCGTCTCGGTGGAAGACACGGGAATCGGGATGGACGAAGAGACGAAATCCCGATGCCTGGAGCCCTTCTTTAGCACGAAAGAGGAACACGGCACCGGGTTGGGTCTGACGATCGTCTACGGTGTCGTCCAGCGCCACCAAGGAGCCATTGAGATAGACAGCGCTCTCGGTCAGGGAACCAAAGTCCGGCTTTATTTCCCGATTCAACCAGTGGCGGACAAGGTTTCGGTATCGCCACCTTTTGTCGCCCGACTTCGCCCTCTTCGCATCCTTTGCGTGGACGACGAGGAGTCTATTCGGTCCGTCCTCAAGGATCTCCTGACAAGGGACTCTCATCAAGTAGAACTGACCTCCGACGGTCCGTCGGCTCTGAAGATGTTTGAAGAAAGCCTTTCCACAAATGTGCCTTTTGACCTTGTGATCACCGACCTGGGAATGCCGGGGATGGACGGACGGCAGGTGGCGGCGAAAATCAAGGAACTCTCGCCCACCACACCGGTCCTTTTGTTCACCGGTTGGGGTGCCATCGCCGGAACCGAGGAATTGCTTCCCGAAGCCGTTGATGAGGTCCTCTTCAAACCCCCTCAACTTTCCCAACTGCGGTCTGCCCTCGCCCGACTGTCTTCGGGAAAAAGCGCCCCCCGTTCTTCGTAAAAACGGTCAGGACGGGATCCCGTGATGCCACTCCTTCAGCCCTGTTTCTCTGCCCACTGTCTAAGAAGTTCCACTTCTGCTGGATCAAAAGGGGACCCGTCGGGATGGAAAAAATCGTGCTGCCAGACCTTCGGCGGCGGATCGCCTGCCTTAGACGACCAATCCAGATAAGTTTGGGTCTTACCTGCCACCAATCCCCAGAAATACCAGCCAATTTGGTGCTCGGCGAACAGGGGCAAAAGAGCGGCAAAAGTGTTGCCCACCTGCCGGCGCAGAAATTCGGTGCAGAGAATCGGGCGATTAAACTTTTGGAGAAATTCTATCTTGTTCCGGACGCCGTCCGGCGGGTCGTAAGCGTGAAACGAGAGGATATCGGACAATTCAACAAACCGACCGTGCATCGCATCGTGAAAGTTTGCCCACAAGCCAACGGTTAGCGGTTGGGACGGTCCCACTTCTCTCGCCCACTGAAAAGCGGTCTCCACAAGGGGCAAACTTTTTTCTCCCATACCTTCGTTTCCCGGCTCGTTGTATAAGTCCCAGGCGACCACTCGCTCATCTTTGCCAAAGGTAGCGATGAGGTCCTTCCCATACTTCTCCAAACCCTTCCAGGTGTTTCGGTCAAGGACACGGGACCGACCGGGGCTGGCGACCCAGCGGCTATTGTGGACACCGGGAATGGGCGGCTCTTGAGGACCCAGTTTGGGCTCCTGATTCCAGCAGTCGTCAAAAAGGACCAACATCGTCGTGATCTGGCGCCTGCTGGCAATGGTCAGGAATTTGTCAATCCTTTTTTTCAAACCATCGGGATCGCTGTCCCAGACCAGATAGTGGACGAAGACCCGAAGGCTGTTCAGTCCAATGGTCTCTGCTAAAGCCAACTCCTGGTCTATTGTCTTTTCATCAAAAGTATCCGCCTGCCACATTTCAATCGTGTTCACAGCCGTTCGGGGGATATAATTGCACCCCCGCAGCGTGCCGATTCGGCTGTGCCAATCCCTTGCGGTCGGTTCCGTCCATCGTTTCGCTTCCACTTTCTCCGATCCCACCTCACGCCCCATTTGTTGTCCCATCACCAGACCGAGCCCGCTCCTTAAAAAATCCCGCCTCTTCATAAAATGAGCCCCAATAAAGTTTGCCGGAAGCGCAGGGGCTGTCCACTTCAGTGACGAAAAGAGTCCTGAAACCAATTTAATTGCTCAGGGTCGGTGACCATAATTGAGGGAGACTCAGAAATGACCGTTTCCAAGGAGAAGGCATCGTTACCGAGGCTCAGTCCCCTTACCATAAGTCAGCAGGTCAAGAGACGGGGGCTGGAACTGGGCTTGGATTTGGTCGGCATTGCTCCCGTCGGCAGACCCGAAAGTTTTCCCCAGTATGAAGACTGGCTCCAACGAGGCTACCACGGCGAGATGACTTATATGAGCCGGCATCGGGACAAAAGGGAAGATCCCGAACTTCTTTTTCCCGGTGCCCGATCCGTCATCGTCGGTGGTCTCAACTATTATCAACCCCTTTCCGAGCCCCAGGGCAGTCTTGTCGGCAAGGTCGCCCGATACGCCTTGGGAAGGGACTACCACAAGGTTCTCTCCCGCAAACTCAAAGCCCTCCTGGATTACCTGCGATCTCTTGTGGGTCCCCAGGTGGACGGACGGGTCTTCGTAGACTCGGGTCCCATTCTGGAAAGGGACCTTGCCGTCCGCTCTGGGCTCGGCTGGATTGGAAAGAACACTTGTCTCATCCACCCGAAAAAAGGGTCTTACCTCTTCTTAGGGGAACTGCTGGTCACTATCCCACTGGAGCCCGATCCGCCCTTTCAGAGGAACCACTGCGGCAAATGCCGGCAATGCCTCGTCGCCTGTCCGACGGGTGCTCTCGTCGGTCCCTATCTTCTGGACTCCCGCAAGTGCATCTCCTATTTGACGATAGAACTGAGAGGATCCATCCCAAGAGACCTTCGCCCCTTGATGGGGACCTGGGTTTTTGGTTGCGATATCTGTCAGGAGGTCTGCCCCTGGAACAAGAAAGCAACTTTAACGGCTGAGCCCGATTTCTCCCCCCGACCCTGGGCGGCACCGGAACTTTTGGAAATTGTTAGGCTTTCTGAAAAAGAATTCCGAGAGCGCTTTGCCGGCAGTGCCTTAATGAGGGCGAAACGATCGGGTCTGGTCCGAAACGCCTGCGTCGCCCTTGGGAATCTCCGAGACGAATCAGCGGTCGCCCCTCTGGTTGCCCTGTTGATGGACGATCCCGACCCCATCGTGCGAGAGCACGCTGCTTGGGCTCTGGGCAGAATCGGAACCCAGCCGGCGATCACCGCCCTGACGCAAGCCCTTCAAACAGAAAAGGACGAAACCGTCCGAACGGAAATCCTCCTCTCCCTTAAAGACGCCACACAAGAATAAAGCCGATCCGAAGCGTTTACCTTTCCTCTGAGGGGCGTCGGGATTTGCCCTACCGCAACGGGTAAGGATTTTGGGCAAAGTAAGCCGGGAGGTGGGAATGATGAGTCCGACAGAGGAAAAAGTCAGCCTACAGCTTCACCTGCGGGTCGGACCCGAGTCCCTTCCCTGGCTTACAAGAGAGATCAGCCGAACGGTCCTTGCGGCTCATCTCGGGAGAGAGCCGACGGAAGAGGAATTGGCTCGGTCCCAGGAACCCCTCAGAGAGTTCCTCCGAACGGTCATCACCGCCTACGACCTATGTGGTCTCACCAGCCTGTGCTGGGAAGCAGAGGAAGTGGACCCCTGGACAATGGTGGAGGAAACCCCGACCCAGACGAAACCGTAACCGATCGGATTATTCTTTTTATTCTTTATTGGCTCCTCCACTGATCCCCTAAGGGAGAGAAGGGTCTCTGGCGCAACCCCCTTACGAAGGAGTTGCATTTCCCATTTCCTAATCTTGAGTGGGATGCTATAATTTACAAAAGGGCGCAAGGGGGGATTGTCGTGCGAAGGGGATCAGTTGAGGAACGGGTCCTCTTAACGGACGAAGCCGTCTCGTGGGGTCTGATCGTCCGAACGATCCGCCAAAAGGTCCTCCCGCGACTGCATCTCCATTGGGACCCGCAAAACAACTGGAAATTAAGCAGAACGAGCCGTCGGATGAGCCGGTTGGGAACGACCGTCCATCTCCAGACGGTAGGGGGTCGGGCAACGGGCTTTTTAATTCCTCTGGACACACCCCTTCTTCTCTACGGCAACCAAAACCCCATCGTTCTTCCACCCTATTTTTGTTGCTACCTCAAACCGGAAATCCGCTACGCCGTTGCTCCAAACGGATCCCCTTCTGACGGGGTGCATCGGTGGATAGAGATCTTGGTGTGTCGGTCGCAGGTTGCCGTTTCCCTGACCACTTGCTTTCCCGAACGAGCGGCTTCAAAAGTGTCCTATTGGATCAAGGACCCTTTGGTCCACCACGTTTATCACCTTTGGGAAAAGGAAGCAATGGGTTCGGAGAGTCCACCCAGTGTCTTAACAGCCCTTTTGAGTGCCTTCCTGACGGCTTTGACCTATGCCACCCCGTCGCTGCCCCGCGATCTGTTACCAAGCAGGGCATTCATAAAGACCAATAGTCCCGTTGTGACACAAGCCCTTCGCCTTCTTTATGAAGGCTATCAGGGACCGCTCCGGCTGGCGCATCTTGCCCGGCAGTGTGGTGTCAGTCCCCCTCATCTGTGCCGGCTTTTCCGCCACCACCTCGGACTAACCCCATCTCAAGTGTTAGCCCGCATCCGGGTGGACCTTGCCCGCCAACTGTTGCGAACCACTTCTTGGACCACTTCCGATGTCGCCTTTTCTTGCGGATTTACCGATCTGCGGCGGTTTCAGAGAGTCTTCCGTCGCCTCGTCGGTCAGACTCCTGGCGCCTACCGCTCGGCTCTTCACGATCGGAGCAAGAGAGCCTCATAGCCTGTTTCGGGGACGCAAAAAAAGACCACCTATTTTCATCAATAAGAGCCTATCTTTTTTTCCACATTTCAGTCAAAACTGTAACAAATAACTCTTGTTGAAGGGGGATGAACACGGTGAAGGCGAAGAGGTTCTCCTGCCGAATGGGCAGACGGGTCAGCCATAAAGGTTTTTCTGGCTTTACCTTGATCGAACTTCTTGTCGTGATCGCCATCATTGCGATCCTGGCTGCTATCCTGTTCCCCGTCTTTAGCCAAGCGAGAGAGAAAGCCCGACAGGCGCAGTGCACCACTAACTTGCGAAACCAGGCGATGGCGATAATGCAATATATGAACGATTACGATGAGAAAGTCACCCCTTTTGAGATGTGGGGTGGCTGGACGGGCTGCTTAGGCGTTGCCTACAGCGGGGGCGATACCTTTGTCCGGGTGCCGGGCACCATTACCGAAGCCTGTGATCCGTTCCAGAGGTGGGCCCATCGGATTTACCCCTACACCCGCAACGTGCAGATCTTTGCGGACCCCAGTGGAGGCACCAGCGACATTGTTCCCTCCAATCTGGGGGGATGCAAGGCCGCTTTTCGGGATATTATCGGAAGCACCTTGGGAGCAGCCTGGTGCTGGCCCTGGCATCCGATGTTTATATCCACCCGCTTTGGTTACGGATATAACCAATTCGTTGCCGCCCACTGCGCCAACGCCGGCAGCATTGCCAAATTAGGACGACCAGCAGAAGTCATCCTCATCTGTGACTCTTCCCACAAAGACTCGGTCCCTGAGCAGGTGGTCTTTTCCAATCTGGGTGGCTCGGAATATCCCGATCAGTTTGTGACCTCTCGCATCGTTTGGTCCAACATTTGTGGTGCCTACTGCAACCTCGGGAATCGTTCCGAAACCTACACCCGCCACCATTTGGGCTCCATCATTACTTTTGCCGACGGACACACCAAATTCCTCCAGCACCGGAACATTCTGGCCAGGGGTTATTTCCTTGTTGGTTTGGATCAGTTGCCCCGCTTCCGCCTGCAGTGACGGAACCCTGATGCAGTCGTAAGGGGACCGACTCATCTTACTAAAAAAACAAAGATCGTTGGGTTGCTGAAACCGAACGACCTTTAACGAGGCACTTTGTTATCATCTGCAAGTCGTAAAGGTTGTCTGTCAAATTGGCAGGCGGCCTTTGATCGTTGATGGGCAAGCCATTTAAAGACAGCCTTCTGTCGGCTTTTGTCTCTGATAAAAAAGACCGCCTTTTGATGCTAAAAATAGCCTCTCATCTTTGCGATGCGAACAAATAAACTTATGCCAATAACTTTTTGGGGAGGGATGGTTATGCAACATAACTTAGGGCGGCACCACCGCACGCGGGCATCGGAGATATGTCGAACAGCAGCTGGCTTTACCCTGATTGAACTTCTGGTCGTGATCGCGATTATTGCGATCCTGGCGGCGGTCCTTTTCCCAGTCTTCAGCCAGGCAAGGGAAAAGGCTCGGCAAAGTCACTGCCTAAGCAACTTGCGCAACCAGACGATGGCGATGATGCAGTATCTGAACGACTACGATGAAAGACTCCCTGCCTTTGAGATGTGGGGCGGACGGACCAATTGTCAGGAAGTTCAATTCTCAGGTGGCGCTTTCGTTACCGTTCCGGGCTCCATCAGCGAGGCATGTGATCCTTACCAGAGATGGTCCGTTCGCATCCAGCCCTATTTGCGGAACTTGCAAATCTATTCGGACCCCAGCGGCAGGACATCTTGGATCTATCCGGCAATGTTAGGCGGCTGCAAACGCGCTTTTGGAGACATTGGCGCTGCGTGGTGCTGGCCCTGGCCCACTTCTTTCATCGGAATTGACTTCAGTTACGGTTATAACCAGTTTTTGGCGGCGAATGCGGCGGATGCCGGGACGATTGCGGCAGTGCCCCGACCGGCTGACGTGTTGCTGCTGGCTGATTCCGCTCATTCTGACGCGGTGCCTCAGGGAACTGTTTTCTACAACATAAGGGACGAAGCCGCTATTGACTTCCCGCGCTATACCGCATCACGGGTCGTCTGGGCGAATGTGTGTGGCGCCTACTGCATTGATGCCCACCAGGCAGACCAATACACCCGCCATCAATTAGGTTCTATCATCAGTTTCGCTGATGGGCATACTAAGTTGCTGCAGCATCGCAATGTCTTTGCCCGAGCGCGGAGCCTGACGGGCTTGGACCAACTGCGTCGCTTCGCCTTGATCGTTCAGTAGGAGGTGGTCGGGATGACGAGACCGGTTCCCTTGTGGCTCGGCGTTGTCGTGATTGCCCTTGTTATCCTCGTGGTGGGCTTCTTTGTGTGGCGGTCCAACCGTCCTCCGGCGATGATGACGGAGGAACAGTTACGGAACCCGCCAAACCCCGCTGTGACGGCAAGACCGCATCTCACTCCCACCGCACCGACGGGGCAAGGACCCAGGTAGTCAACGCCAAAGCCCCGGTCGCGGATGGGATCAGTCTGTCTCCGGACCGGGGCTTTTCTTAACAGCCCTGGAGCACTCGCTGGCTTTGAAGGACCCTGCCGTTGGCTAAGGGTCCGCAAAACCGTTGTTTACTCGGCAGGCCGCTCTGCCTTGCCTTTTTCTTCGTCAGCAGGAAGCCTAAAGTCTTGGTGGTATTTCTGTAGGAGCCGGGGAATGTCAGCCGGCAAGATGTAGATTCGTCCCTTTATCTTCTTGCTCTCGCCGGGACGGAGCCCGCCAATGTGAAAGTCCGAATGGATGCAGGTGCGAACGCCCTGAAAGAGTTCGTGGTAGGGCTCCCAAGCAGTTGCCAGGATCATCGTTTCGTCCGCTGAAAAGCAACCGATTAAGCCGTTGCTGGGCACAAGAGGATTGAGGGGTCGGGGGTTGACGTCCTCGGGTGACACATTCGGCGCCCGCCAGACCTGCCCCGGGGTATAACGAGCCTCGGTTCCCCACTGGGGTGTGGGCAAGCGAGCGAGTTGATTATTAAGAAAAATAAAACATTTTTTCAGATAGGTCTCCTGATCGGCTCCGGTGAATCGGTCTACCTGAATGCACGGCTGCGCCCACTGGACTGGGGACGGTCTGGTGGTTGGGTTGGAAGCCGTCAGTTCAAAAGAAACACCATCGTCAACGGCTGTTATCCGATGATGGACCCGAACCCCGTCTTCCAGAACGGTCCTTAGTTCCAGCACGGTCCCCTCCCTCTCTCGGCTCAGGAGGGTCGTCTGGTGAGGGATAACCGTTTCGTTCCAATCTCTGTTGTGGGCACCGGGTCGGCAAAAGGCTTCCAGATACCAAACAAGGACCTTTCCACCCGGGATGGTTTTCCCCGAAATGGTCAAAATATCGTCGGACCAAGAAATTTGGAACGACGAGGAAAGGACCGATCCCTTTGCTGCCCTTGATGGCATGATCCCTCCCTCCAGTTGACCGGCTTTGAGCAAAATAAAAAGGCACCACAAAAACCAAAGGGCTCTTATCATAACCAGTTAAACTTTCTTTTGATTAGACATCAAAGATGATCTGGGCTTTTAGACCGAAATCCTGTTCTTCCAATTGGAGCAGATGATGGGTGACTGCCTTGACGTGGTGCAAGAGAGCAATTTCAGGACGCAAGCGTTCACCCTGAACGAAACCCGTCACCGATGTTTCGGACCAATCGGTGACTTTTGCTGACAGCGTAACGAATTTTTCCGATTCAAACAGATAATGAATCTCCTTGAGCCATTTCAGCAGCAGTAATTCTTTTTCTGGAAAAGGGATTCCAATGATAATGGGGCGGGTCTCTTGGTTTTGCACATTTTCCAAATCAACCATCAAACTCATCATTCCGAGGGCCGCGTTTTCCAGAAGTTCTGGAAAGTTGCGACCGTAGGCGATGATGCCGATGTCAGCGGTATGGTCAACAACTTCAAAAGGAGGGGTTGAGGGTCCTTTTGGCTCAGTCAGCATGTGTCTTGTCTCCTTTAAGGGTCTCTTTTGCGCAATTTTGTTTCAAGGGCATCGGTTAGGACCAAGCGATGTCGGCAGAATGGACCTGCGGGCAAGAAAGTAGATTGCAAGAAGACCATTGGGACAAATCGCCATCCTCCACCTCTCTTCTGGTTAAAGTTTGCCACGGTGTTCCCTTGATGGTTTTCAAACTGGTGATGGAGAGAAACCGAGTCACCCGTAATTTTTTTAGGGGGAGCCAGGAACGGCTGGCGGCGCTGATGAGGTGGTTCAGCCGAAAAAATTAGGGGCTTTTAGGGACGAGAGATTGAATTGTGTGCAAGGGAAAGAATGCGATTAACGGTTATTGTTTGTCGGTTAGTCGGTCACTGTTTGTCGTTAAACATTTTGTGCCCTGTTTTCGTCTATGTTTATCGTTAAACAGTTTTGACCTGGGTTTTGCATTGGTTTATCGTTAAACATTTTTGGTTTCGGTCTTGGCTCTTCTGAACGGTCATCAGGGGCTCCTCTGTGACTGGCTTCAGTGATCTTAAAGTAGTGGTCGCCTTGTCTCCGACTTCGTTTATCAGTCAGATTCGTTGCCGTGAGCCCGTGATGGTTTATCGGTAAACCTTTTTTGCCCCCGTTTCCAGTCCGTTTATCGTTAAACATCCGGTTGCGGATCTGTCGTTTCGTTTGTCGTTCAGCAGTCCTTACGGTTCTTTTTGAGTCTGTTTATCGTTAAACATTTGTTGCCCTGGTCTTCGGTCTGTTTATCGTTAAACATTGCTTCCCTTGCTTTGTTTATCGTTAAACATCTCTTCCTGGAATCGCGAAAAAAATTGTTTATCGTTAAACCCTTTCAAACAGGTGTGTCGCTGTCTACCGTCCGAAAGGTTTATCGTTAAACATTAGCCCGTATGACCGACCGACCCATCTTCCGCTGTCACCCCCGACCTAAAATACAAAATCAAAAAAGCGAAAACAAGGTGGTTCCGTTTGTCTAGAAGAGTTCCCGTTTTAATGGCTGTGGGCTTTGCCCTGGGGTTGGTGTCGGGGTCCCTCTTTTCCGCTGTCGGACTGGAACTCTTCATCCAAGCATCGGGGTTGATCGGCGACCTCTTTCTCAGGGCGCTGCTGATGGTCGTGATTCCCCTCATCGTCTCCTCCCTTGCCCTTTCTGTGGCTCACTTAGGGGATATCTCCCGGCTGTCCCGACTGAGCGCCCTTACGGTCACCTATTACCTCGCCACCAATGTCCTCGCCGTGACGACGGGAATGATCCTCGTCAATCTCGTTCAGCCGGGAGTTGGTTTCCGCCTTGAGGAACGGGAAGCGCCCCCCGTTCCCTCCCTCAAACTGACCGACTTGATCCTCGGGATCGTCCCGTCCAATCCGGTCCAAGCCTTGGCAGAGGGGCAAACTCTCGGGATTATTTTCTTATCCCTCTTGGTCGGGACAGCCCTTCTCTTTGGCGGTGAGCGGGGGGCGCCGGTCCGTAAAGCCCTGGATTCCGTCCTCTTTTTAACCGTTCTCATCGTCACGTGGATTCTGAAAATCGCTCCCATCGGTGTCTTCGGTCTGTCGGTGCGCTTATCGGCTGAATTCGGACTGCAAATTCTTATTCCTCTCTCCAAATATGTGACGGTCGTGATCCTGGGTCTTCTCCTTCACGGGAGCATCGTCCTGCCGCTCATCGCCTGGATCTTTGGCAGGACCTCTCCGATCCGATACCTCCGCCATTTTGTCTCCGCCCTTCTAACCGCCTTTGCCACCAGTTCCAGTTCGGCGACCCTACCGGTGACCATAGAATGTGCCGAGAAGGCGGGCATCTCCGAGGAAGTTCGGGGATTTGTGCTTCCCTTAGGAGCCACCTTGAATATGGACGGGACTGCCCTTTACGAGGCGGTCGCTGCCCTGTTCGTTGCTCAGGTCTACGGGATGACTCTCTCCTTCAGCGAACAAGCACTGGTCTTTCTCACTGCCAATCTGGCAGCCATCGGGGCAGCGGGCATCCCGGCAGGGGGTTTGGTCACGATGCCCTTCGTCTTCCAATCGGTCGGGCTTCCCCTAAAGGGAATGGCTCTCATCCTGCCTGTGGATCGGTTCCTGGATATGTTTCGGACGGCGGTCAATGTGGAGGGGGACATTGTAGGGGCTGCCGTTGTGGACCGGCTGACCCAAAATCCCGGTCTTGTGAAGGTGCGGGGACAAAGTTAAAAAAGGTGATCTCAGAAGATAGACGGTCATCCAGATGATGAGCGATCGTTGATGCTGATGTGCTAAAGTTTTCCCCGCATTGATCCATTGGGACCGGTAAAGTGTGAACTTTACCGGTAACAGTGCGAGAGTCTGGTGAAAGAAGTTCTGCGGCGAGCGGTCCTGTGGCTGTCGCTAATAGGGAGGAGACAGTTGCCGGAGCAACGGTGAGAAAAGAAGGCGCTGACCGAGCCATTGATTGATCGGGTGGTGACGGGAGACGGTGACGACGGAGCCGTTGTGGGCTTGGATTGCCTTTAGTGCTGTGGTTGTTGGGATGCTTTTGGTGGACCTATGGGTCTTTCATCGGGAGGCTCACGCGGTCACCCTCAAAGAGGCAACCATTTGGTCCATCATCTGGATCGCAGCGGCTCTGCTGTTCAACTTAATCATTTGGCTTTGGCTGGGTGGGGAAAAAGCCCTGCAGTTTCTCACCGGCTATCTGGTAGAGAAGTCCCTTTCGGCAGATAATGTGTTTGTTTTTGCGGTGCTGTTTAACTATTTTGCGGTGCCGCCTGCTTATCGCCATCGGGTCCTCTTTTGGGGTGTGCTGGGCGCCATTGTGATGCGGTTGGCTTTCATCCTCCTCGGTGCTGCCCTGCTCAAGAGGTTTCATTGGGTTGTCTACATCTTTGGTGCCATTGTCGTTGTTTCCGGCATCAAATTGCTGCGGGGCAAGACCAAACACATTGAACCCCAGCGCAATCCTGTCTTACGGCTCGCCAGGAAGTTCTTACCGGTCACCCCTGATTATGAAGGACAAAGGTTTTTTGTTCGCCAGGGGGGTCGCTTGCTGGCGACACCGTTGCTGTTAGTCCTCATCGCAGTGGAGACGACGGACCTGGTCTTTGCCGTTGATTCCGTCCCGGCTATCTTTGCTATAACCAGGGATCCGTTTATCGTCTATACTTCCAATGTGTGCGCCATTTTGGGTCTTCGGGCACTTTACTTTTGCTTGGAAGGTGTGATCCGCCTGTTTCGCTATTTAGACCAAGGACTGGCGATCGTCCTGATTTTCATCGGCTTCAAAATGCTGATCAGCGAGTTTTACAAAATCCCTACCAGTATTTCCCTCGGGGTCGTAGCGTTTATCCTTGCCGTCACCATCGCCCTGTCCCTCTATCAGGAGAAAAAGGAAGCCGCACGAAACCGGCCAAAGGAACTGCCGTTAAGGAACCCCTCTTCTGAGTAATGGGTGGGTCGTTCCCGAAAAACAGGTCAGGGACCCAAAAGCAAATGGAAAGAGTAATTCTGACCATCGGTTGCCTGATGCCTATCTTGCTTTTTTCTTTTGTTCCTGGGCAAGGGAACCGAAAGTTTTTAATTGAATTGGGTTGGGGTTCGCCCTTTCCCCACCAGATGGTCCAGTTTGCCGATCAGATGGAAAGGACTCCTTTTGACGGCTGCGTTTTTGAATTGGATTACCGCCATCCGGACGGTAAGACGGAGTCTTTTTCCTGGAATTGTTGGGGTTCTCGCGCTTATCCCTGGGACGGTCTCGCTCACGCCGTTGACGAGTTGCGGCGGGCTCCTTTAAAGCGACTGACCCATAACTTTCTCCGTTTTGATGTCACACCGGGCAATGTGGACTGGTTTGACGATTTCACCCCCATCCTTCACAACGCTCGGATGGCTGCCCGGATCGTCCATCAAAGCCATCAGAAGGTAAAGGGCATCTTTTTTGATATTGAGCAATATCAATTTCCGATTTTTGACTACCGGAAGCAGAAAAGGCGAGGGGAAACGTCCTGGTCCGATTACGCTTATCAGGTCTACCAGCGGGGGCGGCAGGTGATGGAGGCGTTTCAGTCGGAGTGCCCCGACGTCATTATTTTTTTGACCTTTGGATTCTGCCTCCCCGTCTATGAAGCGGAGCATCTGGGTAAGCGGAGAAATGCGTTAAGTCGCATCCCTTATGGTCTTTTAGCCCCCTTCCTCAACGGAATGCTGGACCAGGCAGGGGAAAAAGTCCTTTTTGTAGATGGCTGTGAACTAGCCTATCCCTGCAAGGAGCGGAGCGAGTTTGAATGGCGCTACTCCTTAATGAAAAATAGTGCGATGCCTTATGTTTACGATCCGGAAAAATATGCACAACACTATTCTTTTGGTTTTGGAATTTGGATGGATTACGATTGGAGGGGAAAAGGTTGGCATCTAAATGATTTTAGCAAAAACCATTTTCGCCCAGACGAATTGGAAAAAGCTCTCACAACGGCTCTTGAGATCGCCGATCGGTATGTTTGGGTTTACACTGAACAGCCCCGGTGGTGGTCAGCGGAAGGACCTCAACGGCTGCCGCAAGAATATTTTCAAGCCGTGGCAAAAGCCAGAAAAGCCATCATCGGCGATTAAGTATTTTTGGCTGCTGACCGACAGGACAAGAATATTTGTTGTCTGATGCACCAAACGCAACCAACAGATAAAGGGTGAGGTGAGGGGCAAGGTGGAAAATGGTTTAATGATAGGCGTCTGTGTTTTATCCCTATTAATTTTGTCCAGTCCCCTCGGATCCCAAGAGGTTCCCTATGAATTAGGGGAATGGACCGTTGAGGGGCGGGGAAGTCATCGGGCATTAGTGCGGGTGGATCAAGAGGCGGATGCGGTCCGAGTGACGATCCCCTGGCGGCGCCGGGACCCCAACCCTCACGAAAAGGGCATTCGGGTCTTTGACTCTCATACGCAAAAACCGATTGATAATGTAGTGGTCATTCAGATCACCCAAAAGGCGGGTGTGCTTGCCTTCCAGCCGGTCTCCGGAAAGGGGCTTTATGAAGTCTATTATCTGCCCTATCGCACCCCAAAGGGACCTATTCCAGGGGGCTGGTGGAAAGAGTGGTATCTGCCTCCTGAGGAAAAAGCCGATAAAAGTTGGCGGGAGCGAAACCATCTTACTGCCGAAGGAATCTCGTCGGGAAAGTGGCAGCAATTGCCGGAAGCCAAGGTCGTCACTCTTCAAGCCCGAACGGAGTTTGACCGTTTTGACCCGATGGAAATGGCAGCAACGGAGGAGGAAGTAGCGGACCTTCTCAAGGCTCACCCCAAAAGCACCTATTTTCTTTTCGCCGAAGACCGGCGCTTTCCGATCAAAATGTTTGAGTCCATCCCCCTCCGCTGGGTCCGTTCGGGACCGTCTAACCGCTTTGCTGCAGAGGCGCAGCCGGGAGAATTTTTCGTCTTCCAGATCGGTGTCTGGGCAGCGCGGAAAGAGATCACGGATCTCCAGTTGGAGTTCAGCGATCTGAAGGGGACTGATGGGACCGTGATTCGTCGGTCCGCCTTTCGGTGTTTTAATCTGGGGGGCAATGACTGGCTGGGCAGACCCTTCAAAAAGACCTTCCCTCTCGCCAAAGGTCGGGTTCGTCCCCTCTGGATCGGTGTTTTGGTCCCAGAATCGGCAAAAGGGACTTTCACCGGCACCATAAGGGTGCAACCCAAGGGATTAGAGCCGTCTACTATTGCGTTAGTGTTAACTGTCACCGGTGACGTCCTGAAAGATGGCGGGGATAGTGATAACTGGCGGCTCTCGCGCTTAAGATGGCTGGATTCCCGTTTGGGTTTGGAGGACGAAGTGGTTCCGCCTTTTTTGCCTGTAAAGGTTAAGGGGGCAGAAATTGAACTTTTGGGTCGGACGGTGAGGTTTGGTGTTTCTGGGTTACCCGATCGCATTGTCAGCAACGGTCGTGAGATTTTGTCGGCGCCCGTTGCCTTTTTGGTAGAAACAGAAGAAAAACGGCAGCCGGTCCAGTGGAGTGAGCGAAAGTGGATCAAAAAGAACGAAGCCGTCGCTCAATGGGAGACAGTGGGCAAAGACGATCTGTTTGCCTACTTGGTTCAAACCAAGGTAGAGTTTGATGGTTGCCTTTCTTACCGAGTGCGGCTGACGGCGAAGAGAGCGGCGAGGATTCAAGATGTCCGTCTGGTTGTCCCGATCCGTCAAGAGGTTGCTGTGTATATGATGGGGATGGGACGGAGAGGGGGGTTGCGACCAAAAGAGTGGCAGTGGAAGTGGGATCCCAAAAGACCCCACCATATGGTCTGGATCGGCGACTGGAATGCTGGTCTTCAATTAAAACTGGAAGAAGCGGTGGAAACCTGGCACTGTCAAGTGATTGATTTTCGTCCCCCCCAGTCGTGGCATAACGACGGCAAGGGTGGTTGCCGGATTACCGAAGAAAAGGAAGCGTTCGTGATTAATGCTTTCTCTGGTCCCCGATCCGTGACACCGGGTCAGACGATAGAATTTCGCTTCCGCTTTCTCATCACTCCTTTTAAACCTTTGGACAAGAGGCGATGGACCTTTCGCTATGGTGCCGGTGGGAACATTGTTCATCTCCACCACGGTCATTGGGGTGTGAACCCCTACATTAATTATCCGATGTTGACCTGGAGGGAAATAAAGAGTTTCTTCCAAGAAGTCACTCGTTCTCCTGCCAAAAGAAATCCTGGTCAAATCCAATATCCAGCGGTGGGTAACCTAAATCCATCTCAAGGCAGTGTGCATCTTTGGGTGCGGATCAACTTTGACCCGAAAGCCGGAAAAGCGGGTGATGCACAATACAACCAAAGTCTGTTCTCCGTGGAATTTCCCAACGAGGACGCCATCGGTTTCTACTGGAATGTGGACGACCGGGGGATGAGA
Organism: Candidatus Caldisaccharidevorator malaysiensis; assembly: GCA_025057575.1. Taxonomy (GTDB): domain Bacteria; phylum Armatimonadota; class Fervidibacteria; order Fervidibacterales; family Fervidibacteraceae; genus Caldisaccharidevorator; species Caldisaccharidevorator malaysiensis. Next base: position 8,574 of record JANXBO010000039.1, on the reverse strand, counting down.
GCCTTTGTCCGAAAAGGTTCTCCTTTAAAGAATCAATATCCCGTTCTGATCGGTAGCCATCAACCCGACTGGCAAGAAGGGAAAACCTGCGTCGTTACCTTGTCTTGGGGTCAGCGATTTGCTATTTTTGTTGACGGGAAAAAGGCTGCCGAGTCCCCTTACACAGGCACGACAGACACACCCGTCACCAATGCCGTCATCCTGTTGCAGGGTAGTGGTTTCCGCCTTCGGGCGATAAAAATCAGCCGAAAAGAATACCGCGAAGGAGAACCGATTGAATGGGAGCCGGATCCAGACTGCCTTCTTTTGGACCGATTCGCTGATTTGGTCGGGACCCTTGCGGGATTTACGGTCAGCCGCCCGATCCGGATCGCCTCTGGCGGATATGGAACCGTTACCGGGCGGTTTGACATCAGCGAAGGGGACACTTACAGAGAGATAACACTGACAGGGGACGACTTGAGAGTGGGTGTTAACATTTACTATACCGTCCGGGAGTTGACGAATCACACACCCGAATTGTGGGCGCTGAGGAGTTTGGGTGATGAGATCCTGGAGACGGGTGGGGTGGACATCTACACGGACCCTAAGCCTCTTGAGAAAGTTGAAAAGGTGGGACATCCTTGGCTGCACGAGCATTTGATCACGGGTTATATCCCTGCCTGGATGCACCCGTTCAGCGAGACCGATGTGGACTGTGCGGTAGCCGTGAAAGGACTGTCTCGGTGGCACAACTTTTATGTGGAAGGTTTGCGGTTTCTGATGGAACGGACGGGGATAGATGGGCTTTATCTGGACGGGATCGGGTATGATCGGGAAGTGATGAAGCGGGTCCGGAGGGTGATGAAGCGGATCAACCCCAACAGTCGGATTGACTTTCATTCTGGTGACAATTGGGCACCGCCCTGGGAACCGGAGCCGCCAATGCTCAGTGCTGCCAATCAGTATATGGAGCACTTCCCCTATCTGGACACTCTTTGGTTTGGGGAACTTTATGACTACGATATGCCGCCGGATTATTGGCTGGTTGAGATATCCGGCATCCCCTTTGGGCTGATGGGTGATATGTTGAACTACGAGACGGGTGGCAATCCCTACCGGGGAATGGTTTACGGGATGACGGGGCGGTTCCATCCCGCCACTCCCAATTTGTGGCAAGCCCTGGACGCTTTCGGCATTGAGGACGCTGAGATGATCGGCAACTGGAGCGGCGACTGTCCCGTCCGAACCGATCATCCTCAAGTCCAGGCAACGGTTTATCTCCGGCAAAAAAGGGCACTCATCGCCATCGCCAGTTGGGCGAAGGAGGATGTGTCGGTTCGTCTGCAGATAGACTGGAAGCGGTTAGGGATGGAGCCGGAAAAATGCCGGCTGGTAGCGCCATCTATCGCTCTTTTTCAGCCGCCACAGACCTTTCTTCCCGATCAGCCCATCACTGTGCCAGCGGGAAAAGGTTGGCTCTTGATCCTGGTTGCGGACGCCGACTCGTTATAAGCACAACCTGTCGGGTGCCCTTCACTCTTTAAGGTCGGTACGGAAAGATTTCAAGGTCTTCGGGTTGACCCTGGAGGGCTTTGATCAACCTGTCGTCGGTCAGTTGAATCTGGGGCAGCAGCCGAGCCTCAGCATGCTCCCTAAGGGCGATGGTGACGGGGTTTTCGTCCTGACCCCTTTCCGTGCGCTCGGCATCCTGCACCAGTTGCCGAGCCCGTGCTGCAATCACCAGCGTCAGAACAAATTTGTTTTGCAGATGAGGGGGGAGCCGGGACAACTGGGATTGAAGGTCATTTAACTCGTGACTACTGTGTCGCCTTTCAATAGTCGTGTCGCCTTCCAGCGACGATCACCTCCCGATGGACGGGACAAAAAGAAGCCGCCCCCGAAGGGGCGGCTCAATCTCCCTTACTTCTTCTCCTCTTTCTCCTCTGGCTTTTCGGTGATGACCGCCTCGGTGTTCAGGATCAGGGTCGCCATACTGACGGCGTTCTCCAAGGCAGTTCGGACCACCTTCAGAGGATCCAGAATGCCGGCAGCGACCATATCGGTCAACTGACCGCTGATGGCATCAAAGCCGATGGTCTCTTTCTCTTGCCTTCTCACCTGCTCAACGATTAGCGACCCGTCCCGACCCACGTTCTCAGCGATCTGTCTCATCGGTTCCTCCAGAGCCCTCTTGACAATCCGGAAGCCGATCTTCCCGTCTTCGGGCAGGTCGTCGGGCTCCACCAGTCTGTCCAGAATGTGGACCAGGGCGGTGCCACCACCGGGAAGAACTCCCTCTTCCACGGCTGCCCGGGTCGCATTCAGGGCATCCTCAAAACGATGCTTGCGCTCCTTCAACTCCGTCTCCGTCGGTGCGCCGACCTTGATGACGGCAACACCACCCGCTAACTTCGCCAGTCGTTCCTCCAGTTTCTCCCTGTCGTAATCGCTCTCGGTCTCTTCAATCTGCCTTCTAATCTGCTGGATCCGAGCAGCGATATCCTCCTTCTTTCCACCACCTTCAATGATCGTGGTCTTCTCCTTCTCCACGATCACTTTTTTGGCAGTCCCCATATCCGAAAGATCAATGTTTTCGGGTTTGACGCCCAGGTCCTCGCTGAAGAACTTGCCGCCCGTCAAGATGGCGATGTCCTGGAGGATGGCTTTTCGCCGTTCTCCGAAGGCAGGAGCCTTGACCGCCACTGCCATCAAAACGCCCCTCAGTTTGTTGACCACCAGAGTCGCCAGCGCATCGCCTTCTACGTTCTCAGCGATGATGAGGAGCGGTCGTCCACTACGAGCCACTTTCTCCAGAAGGGGGACCAATTCCAGAGCGGAGGTCAGTTTCTTCTCGTGGACCAAGATCAGGGGCTCTTCCAGGACCGCTTGCATCGTCTCGGCATTGGTCACCATATAAGGGGAAATGTAGCCCCTGTCAAACTGCATCCCTTCCACGACTTCAACAGTCGTCTTGGTCCCTTTCCCCTCTTCAACGGTAATGACCCCTTCTCTTCCGACCTTGTCCATCGCCTCGGCAATCATCTTTCCGATCTCGGGATCGTTACCGGCGACCGTCGCCACATGCTCGGTATCCTCTTTGGTCGTCACGGGCACCGACAACGCCTTTAGTTCCTTAACCGCCTGTTGAAGGGCAGTTTCCATTCCCTTCTTAAGAAAGACCGGATTGACCCCGCCGGCAACCGCCCGCAGACCTTCCCGCAACATCGCCGCTGCCATAAGGACGGCGGTCGTCGTCCCGTCACCGGCGACATCGTTGGTCTTGCTGGCGACCTCCCTCATCAGTCGGGCGCCCAAATCTTCGTATTTGTCCTCCAGTTCAATCTCTTTGGCGACCGTCACCCCGTCCTTCGTGACCAAGGGGGAGCCCCACTTCCGGTCCAGCACCACCGACCGCCCCTTCGGACCCAATGTCGGCGCCACAGCATGAGCGACTTTGAAAGCGCCCCTTGCCAGTCCCTGTCGTGCCTTTTCCCTAAATAGCAACTGCTTCGCTGCCATTGCCCCTCACCTCCTGCTGTCTCTGCTACTCTTCAACGACGGCATAAATGTCGTCCACGCTCAGAAGGACATACTTCACCCCGTCAATCTTGATCTCCGTCCCTGCATACTTGCTGTAGATGACCTTCTGACCGACGCTGACACCGAGATCAGAGAAGGGAACGACCCGTCCGTCTTTCAACTCTTTCCCCGTTCCGACCGCCACCACTTCCCCCCGAGACGGCTTCTCTTTCGCCGTGTCGGGAAGGTAAATTCCCCCTTCCGTCTTCTCCTCCTCTTCTACCAACTTAACCAAAACTTTGTCTTTCAACGGTTGAATTCGTGCCATACCCACCTATCCCTCCTTGCCTCGGTTTTTGGCTTCCGACCCTTATCTGGCGGGATACTGATTTTAGCACAGAAACCCGATTTGTAAAGAGTCTATAGCCCCAGTTGGTCGGCGACGGCGCAAAGACCCGTCAACAGATGACGAATGTGTTCTTCCAGCGGAATCCCCAGTTCCTGAGCACCCTGGACAATCTCGTCCCGATTGACCTTCCGAGCAAACGCTTTGTCTTTCATTTTCTTGAGAACCGTCTCTACTCTCACTTCCTCCAGCCTTTTGTTGGGCATCACCAGGGCACAGGCGATGAGGAAGCCCGAAAGTTCGTCGCAGGCAAACAGCGCTTTTGCCATCAGGCTGTCCCTTGGCACACCCGTCCACGAAGCGTGACCTAAGATCGCCCGGGCGCTCTCTTCGTCCAAACCCCTTTCTCTCAAAAACTGAACGCCCACCTGAGGATGATCCGGTGGCTCGGGATGCTTCTCGTAGTCCAGATCGTGCAGCAGTCCGACTAAACCCCACTTCTCCTCGTTCTCTTCAAAGTGCCGAGCATAATACCGCATTCCTGCTTCCACCGCCAAAAGATGCTTTCGCAAATTCTCGTTCTGAATCCACTGGCACACATATTCCCACGCCTGTTCCCTCGTCATTGAATCGGTTCCCTCCCCATTTTCAAGACGAAAACTGTGGCACAACTGAAGGACCAGACGACCCGAGCGCAGCGCGGGGCAGATGTCACCTAATGCTGCGAGCCAAAGAGCATCAGAGAACCGATGGCGACCATAGCAATGATCGTCGCCGCCCGCTCTATCGCCTCAGGCACCCGGGAAAGGACCTTTCCAAAGCCGTAGAAACCTAAGAGGACCGTCGCCATCAAAGTGACGGCGGTGACGGCAGTGCTCAAAAAAGCGACGAGAAAGGCAGGTGCCCAACCCAAACTCGTCCCCGCTCCGAAAACGATGGACGCTAAGCCGTGACAAGGGGAAAAGACCAAGGCGCCGATGACCGTTGCCGTTGCCGCCTTTTCCTCTTGTGAAGAGGGGTGGGGGCATTCGGGATGATGAATGTGGCGGTGACCGAACCAACTGGGCACCAAAAGGAACGCCACCGCTAAAACCAGGATCAGAACGCCGCTGATCCGATGAGCCGTCTCCGTCAGATGGGCAAGAGCCGATCCGGCAAGAGAAGAGGCGCCGGCAACGACCAGGGTCGCTCCTGCGTGGGAAAGGGCTGCCACAGCGACTCGGCTTAACAGTTTCCTACCCGACCAGCCATAGGTCCTTGCGATCGCCAACAGGGGAATCCAATGGTTCGGCACAACCCCGTGAAAGAACCCGATCAGGATCCCCGCACTGAGAAACTGACCAAACCCTGCCATTTTGGCTACCCTTCTGTCTCCCCGCTGTGCCCTTCAGTTTACCACCTTTCTCAGGTCCGTATCGGGAACTTTCCTGATATTGGTCCCGTTTATAAAAAAAAAGTGTCGTTGTGTGGGCAGTGACCCCCGCATTGGGGCGCAGCAGGGTTTTTGACACGATTGACCACGAGAAAGGATTAGGCAGGAAGGAAAGGAGGTCGTCGGATGCGTCGTTTTCTGATGATCTTGGGTGCCCTCGCTCTCACTCTCTTCATTCTGAGTGGCGCTTGGGCGCAACGGCGAAAGGAATTGAGGGTCTTCGCCGGTGCCGCTAATATGCCCCCCTTGACCGAGGCAGCGAAACTTTACGAGAAGAAATATGGGGTCAAGGTCTGGCTGACCTTCGGTGGTTCTGGAGTCGTTCTTTCTCAAATGAAACTGGCGCGCAAGGGCGACGTCTATGTCCCCGGAAGCGATGACTATATGGAGAAGGCGCTTAAGGAAAAGGTCGTGGATCCCAAAAGCGTTCGGATCATCTGCTGGCTTATCCCCGTCATCAATGTCCCAAAGGGCAATCCCAAGAAAATTCAGTCCCTTGAAGACCTGACCCGACCCGGTCTTCGGGTCGCCATCGCCCGACCCGGCTCCGTCTGCCTCGGCGATGTCGCCGTGGAAATCCTCCAAAAGAGCGGTCTCTATGACGCCGTGAGAAAGAACATCGTCACCGAAGGAAAGGACTGTGCCGATCTGGCTGCTCTTCTGAAACTGGGGACCGTTGACGCCATCATCGGCTGGGATGTTTTCTCTTACTGGTATCCCGACACGCCCCTGGACGCCATTCCCTTCCCCGCCCACCTCCTGCGCTTCCGCCATATCCCCGCCGGTGTCTCCGTCTTCGCCAGCGACAAGAAAGAAGCCCAACGCTTCGTCAACTTCCTCGCTTCCGGCTTGGGCAAGAACTGCTACGCCAAATGCGGTTACTCCATCAACCCGCCAAAGGTGACAGCAGAGAAAGAGAAGAGCGGACCCAAGAAGGTTCAGGACTAATTTTTCATCTTATTACCCCATACCGAATACCGGTCAGCGTCCGAGGACCGGAAAACTGACCACAATTTATTTCTGGGTCCGACAACGCTGATGATCGTTAACCGCCTATTTTGGTTCTGGGCGTCAGGGAGTCTGCTCCTTTATGTGGCTCTTTTGCTTTTCGTCACGATTGTCTGCGTCGCCTTCACCGGTCCCGTCCCCGTCCTCCAGCAGGTCCGCTCCCCTGACATCCTGTTCGCTGTCCAACTGTCCGTCCGGACGGCCACCGTCAGCACTCTGCTGAGTTTGCTCATCGGACTGCCTGCCGCTTACCGCCTCGCCCACTACCAAGGTCGGTTCAAGGACATCGTGGACGGTCTCCTGGACATCCCCTTAGTCCTTCCCCCCATCGCCATTGGCGCCGCCCTTCTCGTCTTCTTCAGTCAATTCCCGTCCCGCGAACCGTCTCTTGACAAAATCCTCGGTCGGCTGGGGATGCCGATCCTCTTTGAAGTCCCCGCCATCGTCATCGCCCAGTTCGCCGTCATTTCCGGCTATTCCCTTCGGGTTTTGAAAGCCTCTTTTGAATCCCTCAACCCCCGCACCTCCGCCGTCGCCCGCACCTTGGGGCTAAACCAAGCCCAAACTTTCCTGTTCGTGGAACTTCCCCAAGCAGCCCCCGGACTCATCGCCGCCACCATCCTCCTCTGGGCTCGGGCAATGGGCGAGTTTGGTGCCACCGTCGTCTTAGCCGGTGCGACCGCCGGCAAAACAGAAGTCCTCCCCATCTCCATCTGGCTGGCGATGCAAGCCGTCCAATTTGAAAAAGCCCTCGCCGCTGCCATCGTCCTGATCATCGTCTCTTTGGGTGCCCTCTTCCTCTTTCGCTCCGTCACTCGAGTCCGCCTATGAAGGAGTCTCAAGGGCAGAGCAACGAAAAAGTGTCCCATACCGACGACTCCCGCCCCTGGCTGGAAGTCAACCACTTGATGGTCCAGCAAGGTCCCTTCCGTTTGGGTCCGGTCACCTTTTCCCTCGGTTATGCCCAATGCGGGGTCGTCATCGGTCCGTCAGGAAGCGGCAAGTCTACCCTCTTAGAAGCCCTCTGCGGACTGCGCCCTTCCAGCGGCACCATCCTCCTGGGCGGTCGTCCCGTTGAGCACCTTCCCCCTGAGGCACGGCAGATGGCACTGGTTCCCCAAGACTATGCCCTCTTCCCCCACCTATCCGCCCGATCCAACATCCTCCTCGTCCCCCGCCTCCGGCGCCTCAGCGATCAAGCCCTCCAAGAACGCTTCCACACCCTCATCCGTCTCCTTCAACTGGAACCCCTTCTCAACAAAAAACCCGATCAACTCTCCGGAGGCGAACGGCAGAGGGTCGCTCTGGCACGGGCGCTGGTCCTCTCCCCGACCCTTCTCCTTCTGGACGAGCCCTTTGCCGCCTTGGACCCCCAAATCCGTCCCCCTGTGCGCCGACGGCTGAGGCAAATTTTCAAGGAACTGGGCACCACCGTCCTTCTCGTCAGCCACGACCCAATGGACGCCGCTGCCCTTGCCGATATGGTCTACGTTCTGGAAAAAGGTCAACTACTTCAATGGGGTCCGTGGGATCAAGTCATCCGCCAGCCCCTCAGCCCCTACCTAACCGACTTTGTCGGCATCAACCGGCTCACCGGCATCGTCGTCTCTCAGGGCGACCAAAGATACCTTCAGGTGGGCACCCTTCTCATCCCCGTGCACACAACCCTACCCGACGGCTGCTCCGCCACCCTTCACTTTTACCCATCTCACGTAACCATTCACCCCACACCCGCACCCCACACCATTCCCGTCAAAGTAGTAGAGCGGCTGGACTTAGGGGATCGCTTCCAAATCTCTGCGGAAGTCAGCGATGGCGTCGTCGTCACACTGGAAGGGTCGGGTCCCCCACCCGTCTCCATCGGACAAATCCTTTTCATCACCATCACCGCCCAACCCCAACCAGACCAATAACCCTTTTCTCCACCACCCTAACTTCTTTGCCATTCAACCGCAACGCGAGCCAGTAAGAGCCCTACTACATTTGTATACCTTCTTCCGCAGATCCTGTTCTGATCCAATGATTTTGAAGATAGCGCACATTCTTACCTTTCCAAAAGGGGAAGAAAATAAGATGCGTTTCCCCCACTTTCTCCCAATGATATTGACTTTTTACCTCCAATATCCATCTGTAAGGAAAATTTCCCCGACGCACCTCTACAAGCCGGCACTGATCCGAAAGACCTAACAAAAACCACTGGATCGCCTCATCCAACTTAAGAAAGCGCTCGTGCCAACCCTCAAAAAACACCCAATATTCGCCTGCATAGACCTCAAGAGAAACCTCA
>JANXBO010000038.1 GCA_025057575.1 Candidatus Caldisaccharidevorator malaysiensis | reverse complement strand
CAACTCCCTCCAAACCTTCAAGAAGCCTTTTCTGAAGTTTTGAAGGATGAAAAGCACAGGGGAGCGTGGGTAGCCTTTCAGAAAGATGTTCTAACAGAAGTTCTGTCCGTCGTGAAGTCAATGCGGCAACAACTGATTCAACTGTCTGAGGAAGAGAGGCGCCGGTTTGAGGAACTGCAGCGGCGCTTGGAAACACTGGCTGGTGTGCCGGAAATCCTATCTTTTCTTTGTAATTCGGTCTTGACGATCCTGTCAGGTGTGCAAACGCTTCAGGAAAGAATGGACTCCGTTACACAAACCCATTCCCAAATCCTTTTGGAAATGATCCGCGTGCGGGAACGAACAGACCAGATAGAAAAGCACCTGCGCACTTATTTGGGCAGCGAACATCTCGTCATTTCTTTGAACGAGTTTACCGGTAAGTTTCTCACGAAACTTGCTGTTTCTCCCTTTGTCGGACGGCAGGGTCCTTTGGATCAATTGAACAACTTCGTGAGCGAAGGACAGGGTGTTGCCATCGTCTATGCACCGCCTGGCTACGGAAAGACCCGACTGATTGCCCATTGGATAAGTCAGATTGCCCGTGAGGAAAAGACTCGGGTGGTCTACCACTTTTTCAATCGGGACCCTGTGTTTGAGGGACACGCAACCACTTTACGGGATGCTCTGAAGTATGTCTTGGCTCAAGTTCGCTCTGTCACTGGGCAGGAAGACGCGTATATGATGCCCAGAGACGAAGTGGAATTACGCTTGATGTTAAGGAACGTTCTGGCGAATTTGTCGTTGAATGCCGATGAGCGGCTGGTCATCGTTTTGGACGGTTTGGATGAAGCAGAACCTGTCCTTGAGCATCCGCCGCTGCCGGACCCATTGCCGAGGGGTCTCTTTTTTGTCGTCTCGGGGCGTTGGGATGGCACCGGTCCTCTACCGAAATACTTTGAAGGCTGGGCTCGGTTTACCGAGTATATCCCCCTCAAGGCACTGAGTTTGGACGAGTTGAAGGAGTGGCTGGTGCAGAAGGATGATGGGGTGTTATCGCAGTATGCAGAGGATGAGGAATTCGTTCAGGAACTGAGGCACAAAACGGACGGGCTACCGTTGTTTGTTACCTACCTTTTGGACGATCTGGTTAATGCGGCGAAGCAGAACCGGGATGTGCGGGAGGTCTTGAGGCGAACGCCGGCAGGACTACAGGGGTATATCAATGGGGAGTTTGAGCAGATGGCCCGGGTCGTGAAGAATGAGCCGGGCGTTCGGAAGATGTTTGCCCTGCTGACGGTGGCGAAGGGGGCGATGCAAGAGAGGGAGATTGGGGAGTTGACGGGTCTTTCGTCTTGGGACTTTGCGGACTTACCGATCAAAGTGACGAGATGGTTTTCCATAGGGGAGGAAAGGTCTGTTTCCACAGAAGAAGAATACTCCGAAAGAACCTACATCTTCGCTCATCCGTTGCTGGCGGAGGAGTTCAGGAGAGTTTTAGGGAGAGAAGCACAAGAAGCAGAGATTCAGTTGCTTAACTGGTGTGGGAAGTGGCGCGAGCACAAGAGCCCGTATGCGCTTCGTTTTTATCCCGTTCACCTACGGGAGCAACGGGAACGGTTTGCTGATCTGTTTGAATTGATGAGGGACAAGGAATTCACTCAGACCCAGCGAGAGGTGATTCCTCACGAGCCTGATTTGCCGTTGAGGACCATTCAGTTGGCATTACAGGCTGCCATAGAAGAGGAGAATCCGGTGGTGATGGCGGAGGCGGTTCTGCGGCACGCCAGTCTGGTAGAGACAAAGGAGACACCGTTGCAAGCGCTCAAGGTGTGGGGTCTGGACCGGGCGTTAGGTCTGGCTCGGCAACGACCGGAGAGAGACTACCAAATGGGAACGCTATGGCTATTGTTCCTTGCCTGGGAGCGGTCGCTTTCGGGAGACAGTGAGGGGGCAGAAAAGGCGCTTGAGACCATTGTGGATTGGTGGCACGGTAAGAAACTGGCTCCGTTGGGGTCAATCGGCGTTTGGAGGTCGGGCGCTGCCGTTTATTTCCTCCGTCAGTTAGTTGGGATTACGGGTGCGACAGAAGTAGCGATTCGGGTGCTGGATGATAAGGGACTTCGCAACCTCTCCGCGTCCTGGGCTCAATGGGGGCGCCTTGATGAAGCGTTGCAGGTGGCGGAAAGGATTGAGGATCAGGAGGCTTGCTCAAGGGGTCTGATGCTGATTGGCATAGCGTTGGCTCAAGCCGGTCAAGACGAGAGAGCGCTGAGGGTGTTTGAGCAAGCCGTGACGGTGGCAGAAAGCATTGAGTCGTGGTGGCGCTGGTCTGCTCTAACTGATATTGTTACAGCCCTTGCCGAAAGCGGGCTATTGGAAGAAGCGTTGAGCGTCGCGGAGAGGATTGAGGATGATTGGGAGCGTTCACACAGTCTTACAGACATTGCCATAGCCGTTGCCAAAAAGGGGCGATTTGACGAGGCGGTGGCGGTGGCGGAAAGGATTGATGCGCCGATTCGTTCCATTGCTCTGAAGGATATCGCCACAGATCTTGCTCAAGCGGGGCGATTGGAGGAAGCCTTGACAGTGGCACGAATGATTGACAATGACTCAGCCCGGGCAAGGGCGCTGATGGATCTTGGCACAGCCCTTGCTCAAGTGGGGCGACGGGAGAATGTGTGGAAGGTCCTTGATGGCGTGCTCAGGGCGGCGGAGGAGGTCAAGGATGACTCAACGCGTTTAGAAGTTCTGTCATACATTGCCGAAACGCTAACCGAGGCGGGGATGAGGGAGAAGGCAGAGGAAACTTTTAAGGAAGCGTGGCGGCTTGAGGATAAAGCCAAGTCCTGGGCGCTTTGGGTCCTATCCCTAAAAAAAACAGCATCGTCCGGCTTTGATGATCTTGCTCTTTCCTTTGCCCAAAGGATCCTGGGGAAGCGGGAGAGGCTGGCGGAAGTTGTAGAGGCATTGGCGGAGGGCGGGGCGAAGGGGGCGGTATTGCGGTTGCTGCCTTTATGCGGTTGGCTGATGCCGACAGCCCTTGCCGCCTGCCTTGCTCTGACCCGCCTTTATCCGGAAAAGGCTTTTCCGATCGCTCAAGTGGTGATTCGTCACCTAAGGGAGTCGTGATTCTAAAGGGTTAAGGGACACTCTCCCGATCGCTGCTGTTGTCCGGAAGAACAGATCCTTGTCTCTCGTCCGCGACGCCTATGTCCGGGCGATAACGACCTTAGTTGGCTAAGTCCGGGTCCTTGCGGGTTTACGGATACCCCAATACCTTTTCCCGATACTCCTTTTCTACTTCGGCGGGGGTGGCGGGGGGAGGTGGTTGTTTGCCCAAGACGGTGCGGTAGAGCCACCTCCCGCCCGCAACGCCGATGATGATGAGTCCCACCACAATCACGATCCATTGCCAGAGGCGGGGTCGGGATCTCATACGATCAGCCCCTTTCACACCCGCATCAGCAAAGACGCAACGACACGGCACCGGTGACGATCACTTATACTCAGCCGCCATAAGGGCAACGGCAAGGGCACGGCAGGTGGGAGCATCCGGCTGGCGGCAGATGGCACTGGTGTAATCCTGCATACCGGGTGGATGGAAGGTCTGCTCGCCCGGTCGCTGAAGGCAAGCCCATTTCCAGTCGTTGCGGTCCACCGCCATCGGCAATCGGGTCCATTTGGCGTGACCGTCGGCGTAGTTGAAGATGACCCCTTTCAGATGGTTGATGAGCCAACCGAACTGGCGGACAAATCCGACGGGGGACGAGGGATCAGGAACATCACCGCCCAGAGAATCGCCGGGAGGCGCCGGCCAGCAGCGGACAAGCGCCCAGGGTCCCGTGTCCGGCTCTACATTGCGACCGTCCTGGAGCCAAATAGTCTCGGCAGGGACTTGAAGGTCGGGCTGGCGACGGGGTGCCGTTGACCAGCCGATGCCCGCTGCTAGGTTAAAGACGGCACCGTTGACGGTGTAGCCCCTTGGGAACCACAAGTTCGCCTGTTGGGGAACGACGCACAGTTCATCGCCTCGGAACCAAGGAGACTCGGGATGGCAGTCCGCCCAAGTCTCGTCCAGTCGGGAACCCCGCCACTTGCGCACCGTATCGTCCAGCATTCGCGCAATCTGGGCTCTGGTTTCTGGACATTCGTAGACTTGAAGGTTCCTTACATATGGGAGAATGCCATACTTCCAGTTCTGGAAAGCCGCTCCCGTAATACCGTAGAACCGATTATAGGGAAAGCACTCGTCATAGTCCTGCGTATACTGAAGCATTCCCGTTCCGACCTGCTTGAAGTTGTTGAGACAAGCCGCCTGGCGCGCCTTCGCCCGAGCCTGGCTGAAGACGGGGAACAAGATGCTCGCCAGAATGGCGATAATCGCAATCACGACCAGAAGTTCAATCAATGTGAATCCTTTTTTAGCCATCATTTCTCCCTCCCATATTTGTGGTGACCGCCGCCGTTTGCAATTAGGGGTTAGTTTTTTGCAACTAATGTGGTGAGAAACCCTGCCTTATTGATCCCCAGAGTTTTGTTAAAGGTGGCAACCGACACAGAAGGCTGGAATGTCTTGCCGATGGGGACAGAATGGAGGACGGTGAATCGTTGCTCTTGTCCCGCAGTGCCGTTAGAAATTTAGAAATTCTGAACAAAGTCACGGCTGGGATGCCGGCGACAGGCTATAATGATGGCGGGCGGGATCGGTCAGTTTCGGAGCGCCGAGTCGGCAGACTGGAAGGCAAGGGGAAAAGGGCAGGGGTTGAGGGGAGTGAGGCGACGGCAGGGCCCGAAGGCACCAGGGACCGGAAACGGTTCCAGAATGCGCCTTGCTTCCGCCCCTGCCTTCTCTTTTTACGGACTTGACGATTCCCAGTGGCTTTAGCGGTGAGGCAATTTATCAACGGCTTAGAGGAGAACAAGGGGGCAAGAGGATGGCGGTGGACGAGAAGGAGAGACAAGAGTTAAAAGTTTGGATCAATGGTCAACTGGTTACCCGTTCGGAAGCCAAGGTTTCCGTCTACGATCATGGGTTCCTTTACGGTGATGGGGTCTTTGAGGGGATCAGAGCCTATGAGGGAAAGGTTTTTATGCTGGAGGAACATTTGGAGCGCCTTTACGAGAGCGCCCGATCCATCTGGCTGACGATCCCGTATCGGAAAGAAGAGTTGAAAAGTGCCATTTTGGGGACCTTGAGGGAAAACGGTCTGAGGAGCGCTTACATTCGGGTCGTGGTCAGCAGAGGGGAAGGGGACCTAGGGCTGGACCCAAGGAAGTGCCCAAAGCCCAATGTGATCATCATCACCGACCATATTGAACTTTTTCCGTCTGAATTTTATGAGAGAGGAATAGAACTGATGACCGTGTCGGTCCGGCGCCATTCGCCTCAGTCGCTGAATCCCAACATTAAATCGCTCAATTACCTGAACAACATTTTGGCAAAGATAGAGGCGATTCAAGGCGGGAAGATGGAAGGGCTAATGCTGACTTTGGACGGCTATGTGGCGGAAGGGACGGGGGAGAACATCTTTATCGTGTCCCGAGGGATTCTGAAGACACCCCCGTCCTATATGGGGATCTTGAAGGGCATCACGAGAGAGGTCGTCATCCACCTGGCAGCGCAGATGGGGATGACGGTAGAGGAAACCATTCTGACCCTTCACGATGTTTATACGGCACAGGAATGCTTCCTGACCGGGACGGGGGCGGAGATAATGCCGGTTGTCAAGATAGACGGTCGGGTCATAGGGACGGGGGAAGTGGGACCGGTGACGAGACGGCTTTTGGAAGCGTTCCGAAGGTATACAAAGGAAGCAGGCGTTTCTATTGATGATGAGCAATAGGGGGTCTTTCCAGTCAGAAGAGTTTATGGCACAATAAAAAATGGGCGCCGGGGTTCCAGAGGTCTGGTCCGGCGCTTTAAGGGAGAGGGAAGAAATGTCGTCGTATGATCGTTACACGGAAAGGGCGAGGAAAGTTCTCCTCAAAGCCGACGAGTGGGCGATGCGCCTGCGGTCCCCTTACATTTCGTCGGATCACGTGCTGTTGGCTCTTCTGGAGGAAGAGGACACACTGGCGGTCCAGATTCTGGAGCGGCTGGGGGTAGACGTCCACCGGCTGCGAATGGAACTGGAGAACCAGTTGAGAGCATCGGCATCCAGTCACGGACCGGTCACTCAGCCGAGTTTGACCGGTCCTGCCAAGCAGGTTCTGGTCCGAGCCGCTGAAGAAGCCAAGTCGATGAATGACTCGCAGATAGACACTTCTCATATTCTGTTAGGTCTTCTGAAGGAGAAGCAGGGTCTGGCGGCTAAGATTCTTCAGAAATACAGCGTTCGGTTTGAGGAAGTCCGAAGGAAAGTTTATGACCTGAAGGCCGAGGAAGCCGGTTCGGCACCCCACTTTAGGAAAAAGACCAATACGCCGACCCTTGACGCCTTCAGTCGGGACCTGACCCAACTGGCGATTGAGGGGAAACTGGATCCCGTCATCGGGCGCGATGCGGAAATTGAGCGGGTCGTTCAGATTCTGTGCCGGCGAACGAAAAACAACCCGGTTCTCGTCGGCGATGCCGGCGTCGGAAAGACCGCAATCGTAGAAGGGTTAGCCCGTCGGATCGTCAACAGAGAAGTGCCCGAACCGTTGCAGGACAAAAGGCTGGTCGCCCTGGACCTGGCGGCGATCGTTGCGGGAACCAAGTATCGGGGCGAGTTTGAAGAGAGAATGAAACGGGTGATGAATGAAATCCGCCAGTCCCAGGGGCAGATTCTGGTCTTCATTGACGAATTGCACACGATCGTCGGTGCCGGTGCCGCCGAAGGAGCGATAGATGCTTCCAACATTCTCAAGCCCGCACTGGCGAGAGGGGAACTGCGGTGCGTCGGCGCTACGACCTTAGAGGAGTATCGGCGCTATATTGAAAAGCATTCGGCGCTGGAGCGGCGGTTCCAACCCGTTTATGTGGGCGAGCCCAGTTTAGAACAGACGATAGAGATTTTGAAAGGTCTGCGGACGACTTACGAGGACTTTCATCGGGTCATCTGGGATGAGAAGGCGATCGTGGCAGCCAGTCGGATGGCTCAGAGGTATATTACAGATCGGAGGTTGCCCGACAAAGCCATTGACGTGATGGACGAAGCCAGCGCTCGGGTCAAACTTCGCCACTCCTTCCCGCCCAAAGAGTTGAGGGAAAAGAATCGGGAGATTGAGAGGCTCAAGCAGTTGAAAGAAGCAGCTCTTCAGGAAAGGGACTACAACCAAGCAGAGATCTACAGGAGGCGACTGGAGGAACTCCAGGGAGAACTTCAGGAATTGGAGGCCAAGTGGCAGGAGAGGCAATCGGACGAGTTGCCGACCGTCACGGAGAACGACGTGGCGATGGTCGTTGCCGAATGGACGGGTGTGCCGGTTTCACGGCTGACGGAGGATGAAACCAAGAGACTGCTGAAGATGGAAGAAGCCCTCAAAGAGCGGGTCATCGGGCAAGACGTGGCGGTCAGCGCTCTTTCAAAGGCGATCCGACGCGCGCGGGCTGGTCTGAAAGATCCCCGAAGACCGACGGGTGCCTTCGTCTTCTTGGGTCCCACGGGCGTTGGAAAGACCTTGCTGGCACGGGCACTGGCAGAGTTCCTTTTCGGCACTCAGGATGCCTTGGTGCGGATTGATATGAGCGAATACACGGAGCGGCATACTGTGTCCCGACTGGTGGGGGCTCCGCCGGGCTATGTGGGCTATGAGGAAGGCGGTCAGTTAACCGAGGCGGTTCGCCGCAGACCCTTCTCGGTCGTCCTTCTGGACGAGTTTGACCGAGCCCATCCTGAAGTCACCAACATTCTCCTTCAGATAATGGACGAGGGGCGGCTGACGGACGCTCAGGGGCGGACGGTGGACTTTCGCAATGTCATCTTGATAATGACCAGCAACATCGGCTACCGAGGTTTCCAGCACGAGTTAGGGGAGGCGCGCCTGGGCTTCAAGCCGGAAGCCGATGAGGCGCTGGAATCCAAGGTCTTTGCCGAGATGGAAAAGAGAATGCGCAAGTTATACGAAGAGCGGTTCAGTGCCGAGTTTCGCAACCGGGTAGATGAGGTCATCATCTTCCAACCCCTGCGCCGCCAAGATGTGCTGAAGATCGTGGATACCGAAATGAGACCCCTCCGAGAGGAACTGGCTCAGAAGAACATTGAACTGGTTCTCACCGATCAGGCGAAGGAAAAACTGGCGGATATGGGCTACGACAAATACTACGGTGCCCGACCACTGCGGCGGGTGATTCAGTCTTCGGTCACCGATCCCCTGTCCGAGAAGATCTTGATGGGCGAAGTGAAGGAAGGGGACACGGTGGTTGTGGACATAGACGACGTGACCGGTGACCTGATCATCCGGACCGTTGAGCCTGCCCTATCCGGAGCCGATAAGGGCGAGTTTTTGCGGCGCCCTCAAGGCTGAAACCTGGTTGCCACCAAAAGGAGAGGGGTTGCTCGTTCCCCTCTCCTTTTTCTTTAATGGGTTTTCGTTACTGGAGGATGATTTAAATGAACCTGTTGGAAGAAAAAGCGAAGGAACTGTTGATTCGGCTGCAGGAATTGGGTGATTCCCTTTGACTTGCCCAAGAGAAAGGAACGACTGCGCCAACTCCACCAGGAACTAAGCCGACCGGACTTATGGACCGATGGGGAACGGGCGGTGACTCTTCAGCAAGAGGAAGGGCGCTTACGGGCGGAGATTGAGGAAATAGAGAGGCTGGAAAAGGAAGCCAAAGACTTAGCGGAGATCGCCCATCTCGTGGAGGAAGACGACCCGGAACTCTTTGAAGAGATCAAAAGGCACTTAGATCAATTGGAAAGAAAATTAGCCGAGGTAGAAGCGAAGGCGCTTCTTTCGGGACCCCACGATGCTTGCGACGCGATTTTGTCCATTACCCCTGGGGCAGGGGGGACGGACGCTCAGGATTGGGCGGAGATGCTGGCGAGAATGTATCGGCGATGGGCTGAGTCCCATGGCTTCGGTTTTGAGGTTTTGGATTATGGACCGGGCGAAGCGGCGGGGTTGAAGCGTTTTACCGCGCTCATCAGGGGACCGAATGCTTACGGTCTTCTTAAGACAGAAAGAGGGGTGCACCGCCTGGTTCGCCTTTCGCCCTTTGACGCCAGCCACCGTCGTCATACTTCCTTCGCCGCTGTAGATGTGATCCCTGACGTGGGCAATGAGGTCACTGTAGAGATCAGAGAAGAGGACCTTGAGTGGGAGACTTTTCGGTCCAGCGGACCGGGCGGTCAGCATATGCAGAAGAATGAAACCGCCGTCCGCGTCCTGCACAAGCCCACCGGCATTGTCGTCACCTGTCAATCGGAGCGCAGCCAGTTCCGCAATCGGGAATTGGCGCTCAAAATCCTGAAAGCCCGACTTGCCGAACTGGAAGAGAGAAAAAGGGAAGAAGAGTTAGCCAAAATTCGGGGGCAACTTCCTGAGATCAGTTTTGGTAGCCAGATCCGCAGTTATGTCCTCCACCCTTACAAGTTAGTCAAAGACTTACGAACGGGTGTGGAGGTTTCTGATGTAGATAGCGTCCTGGACGGCGACCTGGACCCTTTTATCTACCCTGCCCTTAAGAAACGAAGCCAAGCGGGCTGATCATTGGCTCCGAGGAGTCGTCAATCCGCCGTTAGAGTCACCGGTTCCCCTCCCTTGTCAGCAGACTCAACGGCAGCGAGGGTGACGGCAAGGGTCTTCACCGCATCGGCGTAGTCGCTTCTGATCATGCTCTGGTCCTTGTTGCGAACGGCTTGGATGAAAACGACGCTCTCGTAGTAGTGACCGTCCCTTTGATGGCGGATTTCCTCTACCTTCCCTGGGCTGAGAAACTTGACCCCACTCCAAGACAGTTCGGCAATCAAATCGGGGGTGATGACGTGGAGACCGGTCGTGTAACCCATCTGCAACAGACAAGTGTTGGCTACCATCCCAATGGCGCCGTTGTCAAACCAGCACAAAACTGTCCCCACATCGGGAACGTCCAGGTCAGGGACGTGCTGCAAGGCGCGCAGCGCCGTGGCACCGGAAACTTTGATGATCTCGCCGACGACGAAACGGGCTAAGTCAAAGATGTGGGTCGTCTGCTCCACTAACTGACCACCCGACAACGCCAGCCGTCGCCACCACGGGACGCCGGGGAGACCCCCCATCCAATAGCCCAAGACCATTCCGATGGTTTTACCTTCCAATCGCTCCTTCATCCGGTCGGTCCCGTCCATATAGCGGAAGTGATAGCCGACTGAGTTGATGATCCCTGCCTTTTGGATCTCGCTGAGAACTTTTTTTGCCGTCCCGATGTCTCGGGCGACGGGCTTTTCAACAAACAGCGCCCATCCTCTCTGAGCGACCAGGATCTCCTGATCGGTGTGGGCAGCGGGCGGGATACAGACATAGACAGCGTCCAGTTCCTCGTTCTCCATCATCCGATGATGATCGGTATACCAACGACCACTGAATCGTTCGGCACAAGACTTTGCCCGAGCCTCATCCACATCGCAAAAGGCTTTCAGTTCTACCCCTTCCAGGCGGGAAAGGTTGTTAATGTGGAGACCCGCAATCCCTCCGCAGCCGATGAAACCGACCCGCACTGTTTCCAACCCATCCACCTCCGTTGGTTTGGTTTACAGCCCCATAATTTTAGAAGCCGAACGGCATCGCCGCTGTGGAGGGATGCCCTGATGACCAGTGGGCAGCAGGAGCCCGAAGAAGTGAAAGTCGTTGAGGAAGAAGAACGGGAAGAGCCCAGAAGAAAAAGGAAATCCCTTAAGAGGCGGATTAGCGACGCCATCGTCGCCCTGGTCGGCGAGGAAGCCGCTCGCCATCTCATTAACGCAGAGGTGGAGATCCTGAAAGCCTTTAGGGCGATGGTAGACGAGCGGATCCGACAGGCGGAACGAGCACGAGAGAAACTCCAAAAAATTGAGGTGTCCTGACCGTAACGGTCGCCCCAGTGAGGGTGGCAATCGTCACCAGTTGGCAGGTCCCCTGTGGCATTGCGAACTATTCCAAGGAACTGGTCGGCGCCCTCCAGCGACAATGTGGACTCGCCGTCACCATTGTCCCTGTTGGTCCCCAGGTCTGGCAGACGCACGGCTTGACAACAGGGTTGTTTCGGGACCGAGTCTACCTTCGGCACGCCGCAACCCAGGCAGCAAGGGCATCTCTTGTTCACATACAGTTCGCCCCTGTTTTTTTTGGAGGGTTGAAACCCTTTCGCAACTGGCTTCCCTTCTTTTTGACCAGGTGCCAGCGCCCGGCAGTCGTAACGGTCCACGAACTGGATAGCGCCGGTCCCCTGCCGATTCGTTGGCTCAAACTGTGGGAGCAACGGCGAATTTTTCGGGCGCCCTTTGTTCGCCACCTCATTGCTCCTTATCGCTTAGCAGCCGAGACCATTGGACGCCTCTCCAAGCGTCCGGTGACGGTTCTTCCTCTCTGGGTTCCCTCCGATGAAAGACCGTTGGATACCCTTGTGGCAAAGGAAAAACTTGGTCTTTCGGGTCGGTTCGTCCTCTTAGCCTTCGGTTTCGTGGTCAAGAGGCGGGGCTACGAGGTGCTGATTCGGGCTTTGGAGAAACTTTCCTCTGACATCCTTCTGATCCTCGCTGGGGGAGCTCATCCCCTGGATCGGTCCGGCTACTACGATCAATTGATCCGATGGATCCAATCTCGCCCAATCCGCCAGAGGGTCCGCCTGTTAGGTTATGTGCCCGACGAGCAGGTGCCTTTGATAATGTCCGCTGCCGATGTGGTGGTCGCACCCTTCCTTTCTTTAACCGGATCGGCATCGTTAATGAAAGCCCTCGCCTACGGAAAGCCCATCGTGGCGAGCGATCTGCCGTTCGTTAGGGATCTGGCGGACCATTCGGGTGCGGTCCTGACGGTTCCCCCTGCCGATCCGGAAAAACTGGCACAAGCCCTGCAAAAACTCCGCGACGATCCGGACCGGCTGCAGCAGTTGGCGCAATCCGCTAACGATTACCGACAGATCAATACAGTTCAAAAAGCAGCCGAAGCCCATCGGGCGATTTATGAGGGATGCCTTTTGTGATGTTAGGGCAAAAACTTTGAAATCGTGGTCTTTTTGGGAAGGTCGTTATAGGTTGGAGCGGTGCTCTGTTTTTCTCTTTATCCGGTGACGGCAACATCGGAAAAAGAGAACAAAGCAACATTGGAAAGGAGATCCTCGCCAATGGACCTAAGCGGCAAGGTTGCTCTGGTCACTGGGGGTGCTCGGCGACTGGGTCGGGCGATCGCCGAAGATTTGTCACAACAAGGTGTTGCTATCGCGGTCCACTACCGACAGTCTCAAAAAGAGGCAGAGGAGTTCGCCAAGGTCCTAACCGAAAAGGGTGTTCGGTCCCTCACCGTTAAAGCGGATTTGACTTTGGAGGATCAGGTTCAGGCGATGATGGAGCGGACTGCTCAAGAGATGGGTCGTCTGGACATCTTGATCAACAGTGCGGCGATTTTCTTTCGGACCCCCTGGTCGGAACTGAATGGGCAGGTCTTCCGGCAGTTCTTGGATGCGAATCTGACGGGCACCTTTCTCTGCTGCCGATATGCTGCTCCTTATTTGAAAGAGTCCGGTGAGGGGGTGATTGTCAACATCACCGATACCGCTGGGTTCAAACCCTGGACGGAATTCCTTCCTTATTGCGTGTCCAAGGGAGCGGTCATTACCTTGACTTTGGGTTTGGCGAGGATTTTGGCGCCGGAAGTCCGGGTCAATGCGGTTGCTTTAGGGACTGTTCTGCCGCCGGAGGAGATGGATCAGGAGGAGTGGGTGACGAAGATGAAGGGGCGCACCCTTCTGGGTCGGATCGGCAGTCCTCAAGATGCCGTCAGCGCCGTTCGGTTTTGCATAGAGAATTCCTACCTAACAGGCGCCATCATCCCTGTGGATGGCGGGCGGTGGCTTCGCTGACAATTGGCAGGGGCTTCAAAGAGTCAAGGGGGTCAATTGAACCAGAGAGTCAACTTCCTTAATATGTTTCTCCTCTAAATAGCCAGGTCCGTCAATGAGAGCGTTGGCGGTGCCAAAGGTTGCTGCCAGGCGAAGGGCATCGGTGATGGTCTGACCCTTAAGCCAGCCCTCAATAATGCCGGCGAGGGCAGCGTCGCCTGAGCCGATGGTGTTGACGCTCGTCACCAGTGGGGGAACAGCCTTCCACGACTGGTCACCGTCAGTCCCGATGATGCCGTCTCTACCCAAGGATGCGGTCGCCCAGCGAATCCCTCGGCGTGTCAGCCCTATCAAGGCTCGGCTCACCTCTTCGTCTGTCGTCAAGATGGATCCCACCAGTTCCGACAGTTCCTGTCGGTTCGGTTTGATGATGTCGGGTTGGGACAGGAGCCCTTGCTTCAAGGCGTCTCCGCTGCTGTCCAGGGCAACGGGGACTTTTTTGCTCTGGGCTAACTTCACCAGTTTTTGGTAGAAATCCGGCTCCAAACCTGGTGGCAACGATCCGCACAGGGCGACCAGACGGGCATTTTCCAGATGCTGTTCCAAACAGTCCAGAAACTGCTTTTTCTCTTTTTCCCGCACGACGGGTCCCGGCTCTACCAGATGGCTTTCCAGTTGGGACTCAGGGTCCCGGATCGTGATACTGACCCGCGTCTCCCCTTCAATAAGGGTGAAATCGTGGTGTAACCCCTCCTGTTTTAAAAGATGGATCAGTTTCTCCCCTGTCGGACCGCCGACGAACCCAAGGCAGACGACGGGAAAACCTCTCCGATGAAGAACCCTGGCGACATTAACCCCTTTGCCCGAAGGATACTCCCACGCCTGAAGCACCCGGACCACTCTCTCCAGACGAGGAAAGGGAATGAGCAGGGTTTTGTCCACCGCCGGGTTGGGCGTGACCGTCACGATCCAGCCCATTTCATCCGCTTATCTACCTAAGGTCTCTCCTGTCACCATTAAGACCAGCGACCAAAAACGCCTGCCGGTTCGGGCAAGGGACGATTGATTTCCTCCAGCCGATATCCCAAACCCGGTCCAGTCAGTGTTGTTAAGTCAACGCAGCCGTCTCGGCGACGATAGATCCCTGGGTGGACTTGGGCTTCATAAGAGGAACCTTCGGGGTAGAACTGCATCGAATTGGTCTCCACGCCCATAAGGGTTCGGGAATGGGCGGCTAACAATAGGTGGGCGATCTGCGCCAGCATCGGATTGGTCAGGTCCTGGACCATAATCGCCATTCCATAAGCCCTCGCCCAGCAGAGGGAAAGAAGGGCGCCCGTCTGAGTTTTGCAGGTTTTTAAAGCCACGCCGTTCCAACCCAACTGCTTGCCCAGACGAACGTAGCGCCAATCGTGGGCGCTTTCGTCCATAAATATCGGTTTCAGGCTGGAAAGGCTGTGGACATCGATCAAGTTCTCCTCTAAGTCGTAAGGGAAGGGCTGCTCAATGTAGAGAAGTTTTTGGTAAATTTCCGGCTCTTCTGTCATTAAGCGGAGAAGGAAATGGCGGACATAATCCGGTTCCTGGACCGTGCAATTAAAATCGGCAGACAGCCAAAGGACCCCCGTTTGTTGGGCGATCTTGCCCACTTGCGTTAACCGCTGGTAATCCCATTCCCAGTCGGTGCCTAAGAGTTTCACCTTCAAACACTTGAGACCATCGCGCTCAATCCAGTGGCGGAGCAGAACAGGGTAGCCGTCGTCCGGTTCCTCCCCCGTCAGGTCCTCAGGACAAAGAGGATCTCGGGCGCCAACCAGGTGCCAAGCCATCAGTCGGCGTGGGGGATCAAGGTCCAAAAAATCGGCGGGGAAGCGATTGCGAAAAGAAACAAAGGGAGACGGTTCGTTTTGGGGGAGGGATCTTTCTGAGTGGACTAGTTCCAGAGCCCACCGGAAAGGCTCTAAGAAACAGGAAAGGTCTTTTTCCAGAAAGGGAGGCTGGTAACAAAGATAGGTGGGTCGGGAGAAAAGGCGCCCCCAACCATCGTGAAGCGCCACATCAAAAGGGGAAAGGCAGAGAAGGGCTGCCAGCCAAGGCATCGGCTCTTGGGATCCATAGCGCCCGTTGACCGACTGCAGGGTCTTGGGAAGAACATCCCTCAGCCAGATATGCCCGACCTCTATGACATCCCCCTTTGCTTCTGACAAGGGCAAAACCTCAGTTAGTAGCCCGCATAACTCTTTCATCCTGGTGAGCCTTTCAAAGTAGGATAGGGACGATGGCCAAGCCCATTGAGGGATCAGAGGCGTTTCGCCCCAGCCGACGGCGAACGATCCGTCGGAACCTTTCACTCTTAACGCGACCCGACAGCAAGTGACCTCAGTAACAGTCTCCCGACCAAACTTCAAGGGCATCCGAAGGGGCAAATCTAAAAAGAAGAAGCGGCAGCCGACCGCCTGAATCGTCACCGACTCAGACCCTCCGTTAATTGCGCGCGCTCCCCCGGTTTGAGATGCTCTACCAGCCACATATAGTTGTTGCCGTTACCGATGCGGGGGGTGAGGGGCGTGCTGTCCAGTTCGGCGGTGATCCAGCCGTTGTAATCAATCTCCCTAAGGACATCCAAAACCGCCACCAACCCCTCGTCACCGATTGCTCCTCTCCCCAATTCCCAAAACACGTGCGGGATCAGTCCCTTCTCATACCTCTGCTGTAAAGTCAAGCCCTTCAAAGAGGGGTTCAAATCTTTGATGTGCAGGTAGCCGATCCGATGAGCATATTTGCGAAAAGTAGTCGCCGGATCAGCGCCGCCGTAGGCTAATTGCGCAGTGTCAAAGCCCGCCCAAACCAGTTCGGGGTCTGTGTTCTCCATCAGGAGGTCTATTTCTTCCGGCGATTCAATGAGCGTCCAGGCGTGGTTGTGAAAGACCGTCTTCACACCGAACTCCTTCGCCTTTTTAGCGATCTCGTTAACGGTCTCGCAGAAGCGCTGATAGTGCTCTTTAGGGGCAGGTTCCGGTCTGGGTTGATAGCCAGAGGATGCCAAAATGAGAATCTGGCAACCCAGGCGGGGGAGGGCTTGGGCGACCCTTACTGCTAAATCCGCCTCCTGATCCCAGCCCTTCCAGAAGGCGCCCGAGACATAGGTCGCCGAGCAGGCTAATCGGTGACGGGTCAGCGCCGACTGGATCTCGTCCAGCCGGTCCAGGTAGGTAGCGACCGGAACCTCAATGCCGTCATAGCCGATCTGAGCGATGTCCGAAAGAGCCTCCTCAAAACGAGACCAGGTCAACGGCTGACAGGACAACTTCACCTTCATTCCCACTTGCCATCCTCTCCTTTCCCGACACAATGGTCTGCTGTGCGCGTTGAAAATAATGGCGTAAACTCAATCAGGGAACCTACAAGCAAGATAGAGAGGGATGAAAAGATGTTCTCAGAAAAGGAACTGTTGCTGGTGCCGGGACCGACTCCCATTCCGCCTTTTGTGGAGCGAGCGATGAGCCGACCGGTCATCAATCATCGGGGACCTGCTTACGAACAACTGTTTGCCACTCTCCAAGAGAAACTGAAAAAGGTTTTTCAGGTGACTGGGGAGGTCTTTGTGTTTCCGGCAGCGGGAACGGGGGCTTTAGAAGCGATGACGGTCAACTTTCTGAGCCCTGGAGACGCCGTTTTGGTGATCAGTATCGGCTTCTTTGGCGACCGGTGGGGCGAGATCGCGGAACGATTTGGCGTGCAGGTGACCTGGCTGAAGTTTCCTTGGGGTGAGGCAGCTACTCCGGAAGCGATTAGGGAGTTTCTAAAAAAGGCGAAGTCCCCTTACAAGGCAGTCCTGATCACGATGAATGAAACCTCCACGGGTGTCGTCAATCCCTTGCAAGAAATTGCCCCAATCGTCAAGGAGGCAGGCTCCCTCCTTCTGGTAGACGCCATTAGCGGTTTGGTGGCGATGCCTTTGCCGATGGATGAGTGGAAAATTGACGCTGTAGCGGCTGCCTCTCAGAAAGCCTTGATGACCCCACCGGGCATCGCCCTCGTTGCCGTCCGAGAAGCCGCTTGGAAGTTCGTAGAAGAGTCCCGAATGCCTCGCTATTACTGGGACCTGAGGCTCGCTCGGTCCTTCCAATCTCATCATCAGAATCCCTACACACCGCCCGTCTCCCTCTTGTTTGGTCTGGATGCGGCGCTGACCGCCATCCTGGAAGAGGGTCTGGATCAAGTCTTTGACCGCCATCGCCGGCTCCGCGACCTTCTCCGCAACGGGGCGCGCCATCTGGGGCTGGAACCCCTCGTTTCCGACGATCGGTTTGCTTCCTGTTCCCTGACGGCGCTAAAAGTTCCCGAAGGGGTCTCTGCTGCTCAATTAATCCAAACCCTTCGGCACCAGTATCGGATTGAAGTCGCCGGTGGACAGGAACATCTCAGGGGCAAAATTATTCGCATTAGCCATATGGGATGGGTCCACGAGTCGGACATTCATCTGGTCCTTGCTGCCCTTGGTCAGATCCTTACGAAAGGCTCATCGCAAAACTGACTTTGATGATTCTCATACAAAAAGGACCCAAAGACCGGTTTGCTGTGTCATAGTTACTAACCAAATTGGGCAACAGCAACGCCTTCTATGATTTGAGGGGAGAAGTGGTGGAGCCACTCTCGTTAGGACGGGAACAGGAGAGGTCTTTGTTACAAAAAAGGAAGGAATATGAGTCGTGCGCTTTGATCTGCACGATTCGGAAAGGCGGTCCCACGCACGGGAGCATCCGGCGAACCCTGGATGCCTTAGAGAAAATGGGGCACCGGTCGGGGACCGTGGAAGGTGAGGGCGACGGCTGCGGGATAATGATAGACATTCCCCGCCTGCTTTGGGCAAAATTCTTCCGACTGTCCGGTCTGTCGCCCGCCTACGCCGACAGCAAGCGCCTCTTTATCAGTCACCTCTTCTTGCCCCACTCTTACCGCAACGATGCTCATTATTGGCTTTCCTATGTCCAACGACTCTTCTCCTCTTACGGAATGAAGATTCTCCTGGAAAGAAGAGGCAAGACCCGCAGTCAGGCATTGGGACGGAACGCCAAAAGGACAGAGCCCGAATTCTGGCAAATCGCCGCCCTCGTGGAACGGTCGGGAACGCCTAAGGATTGGGACGCAGCGATCTTTGACCTTCAGATGAAGTTGGAGAGAGAGACCCCTCTCCAACCTGTCTCAATGAGCCGCTACAGCGTTGTTTACAAAGTCTATGGAAGCCCGACCGACATCAGCCTTTACTTTCCGGAACTGGGGGATCCCGACTGCACCAGTCGGGTCACCATCGGTCATTGCCGATACTCCACCAACACTTGGAGCACCTTTGACCGTGCCCAACCCTTTGCCTTGCTCGGTCACAACGGTGAGATCAACACCATTGAGAAACTTCGGCGGGAAGCGACCCTGTTAGGTGTTCAGTTGCCCCGGGACGGGTCCGACTCTCAAGATCTGGACCGGGTCCTTCATCACTTCATTGTCAAGTTCGGTTTCCGCCTGGCAGAAGCGATGGAAATCGTGTTTCCGCCCGTCGCCGATGAGGTCAAGAGACTTCCCGCAGAACTGGCTGCCTTTTATCACCACATCCGAGCCGCCTTTGGTCCCTTTGCCCAGGGACCAGCAGCCCTGGTGACCCGCTACGCTGATGAATGTGTCTTTAGCGTGGATGCCCTTGGTCTGCGACCACTCTGGTTCGGTGAGACCGACAGGGAAATCTTCTTCACCAGCGAGCGTGGCGTCTTTTCAGTGGACACTTTCGTCCGCGACCCCAAACCCCTTGCTCCCGGAGAGAAGATCGCCGTCCGTCTCTTGGACGATCAGTCCGTAGAGGTTATCCCGTATCATCGGCTGCAGAGGCTTTTGTGCGAACTGTGGTCCCGCCGAATGAAGGTGGAACTGCCGGCAAGAGTCTTCGTCCCTCACCAAGGCAGCACGGTCTTGGAGAACCCTTCGGAATATGACCTGTCCAACGGTCCGATCGCTTCCAACAGCGAACTTTTTGACGGACCATCCGATACCGACTTTGTGACGGCTTCCCTTTCCTTGCCCACTGTCGCTACCGAAAACCGATCCTTCAAGGCACACCTGATGGCGGCTTTTGGCTGGGGCAACGAGGATTTGGAGTATATCGTCGCTTTAGCCGACACCGGCAACGAACCTATCGGCTCTTTAGGTTATGACGGTCCCTTAGCCGCCCTGGCACCGGAAGGGCATAACCTGTCCGATTACTACAAAGAAATCGTTGCCGTCGTCACCAACCCCTCTATGGATCGGGAAAGGGAGTCAGAACACTTCAACACGCAAACCCTTCTCGGTCCTCGCCCTCCTCTGGACAAACCCCTTAACGGTGAGCAGCCTCCACCGCTTTTGCTGGACACCCCTCTTCTGGTGGACGCCACTTATTTGGAAAAAGTCGGGTTACTAAGTGGGTCTCAATCGGAAGGGGTCGCCCGAGAAGCGGGAACGAGGACCCTGGAGCAAGTGATCGCTTTCTTTGGTCCTGAACAGGTGGCGCGCCTGCCTCTTTCTTATCCATCGGAAAAGACTGCCGCCGAAGTTCTTCAAGAACTTACCGACCTTGCCGAAGAGGCGGTGCGGCAGGGGAAAATTCTTCTTCTTTTGGACGATGGAGAAGCCTTTCAAGACGGGCAACTTCTTTTGGATCCCCATCTCGCTCTGGCAGCGGTGGATCAGCGGCTGCGGCGCTCCTTCTTGGACAATGGTTCGTCCGATTCCGTTATCAATCTCCGCCGGCGCTGCTCGCTGATTCTTCGGTCGGGTGCTCTGAGAAACCTTCACGATCTGATCTTCGCCTTCAGTTTGGGTGCCGACGGTCTAGTCCCCTATCTGATCTGGGACGCTGCCCTGTCGTCCGATAAGCCTCAGCCATTGACAACCGATGAATGGGAGCGGGCAGCGCGCCTTTTGAACATCCTGACGGCGCTGACGAAGGGTCTGGAAAAAGTCATCGCCACAATGGGGACCCACGAACTGAGGGGCTACGGGAAAAACTTCGCCTCCATTGGGGTCAATCAGGAAATCTCCCAAATCACTGAATGTCCCAACTTTTATGGGGACAGGGGCGCCGGTCTCAGTTTTGCCCGCTGGGATCAGGAGATCCGCCGACGCTACGAAGAATGGCAAAAGATTTTCTGTGAGGAAAAAATCCGACCCGCACCCTTGAGAAGGGACTACCGCTTTTATCCCAGCGTCTGGAAGGCGGCGGGACGGGCAGCGATGGGAGAGACCGATTATCGCGATTATGAAGAGCGAGTCAAAGCCCTGGAAGAAGCCCATCCCGTCTGTTTGCGGCACCTTTTAGACATTGAATATCCCGACGAACGATCTAAGATCATTCCCCCAGAAAAGGTGGACATCGGGGTCGGCTGGCACGATCTGCCGTTCCACATCTGCTCAATGTCCTTTGGTTCGCAGGGGGAGACCGCATATCGGGTCTACGCCGAAGCCGCCTACCGACTCAATATGCTGGCGCTCTCCGGAGAAGGTGGCGAACTGAAGGATCTGATCGGACGCTATCCCTTCAACAGAGGTCAGCAGGTCGCCTCCGGTCGCTTCGGCGTCAATGCTTACTACTGCAATTCCTCTTACTGGCTGGAGATTAAGATCGGTCAAGGTGCCAAGCCGGGAGAGGGCGGTCATCTGCCCGGGCGCAAGGTCACGCCCAAGGTCGCCGCTGTCCGATACGCCACCACCGGCGTGGACCTGATCTCTCCCAACAACAATCACGACCTTTACAGCATTGAAGACCTGGCGCAACTCATTAGCGAATTAAAGACGATTAATCCGAAGGCAAAAGTCATTGTCAAGGTCCCTGTGGTCTCCAACATCGGGGTCATCTCTGTCGGAATTGCCAAAGCCGGTGCCGATGTGATCACCCTGTCGGGCTTTGACGGCGGAACGGGAGCGGCACGGGTTCACGCCCTCAAATATGTGGGGCTGCCCGTTGAGGTCGGGATCAAAGAAGCGCATCGGGCGCTCACGGAAGCGGGCATTCGCCATCAAGTGGAACTGTGGGCGGACGGCGGGATGAGGACCGCAACAGACGCTCTGAAGGCGATTTTGCTGGGTGCCAATCGGGTCGGCTACGGGACCTTAGCGATGGTCGCCATTGGCTGCACCATCTGCCGAGGTTGTCAGTTGGACACTTGCCACGTCGGCATCGCCACGCAGATTGAAGGTGTAGAAGAAGCAAGGCGGCGAGGCTTGAAGAAATTTGACCCAAGAGAGTATGAAGACTGCGTTCAGCGACTCGTTCAATTATTTTCCGCAATGGCAGACGAACTGAAAGCAATGACCGGTCGCCTCGGTTATGAGAGACTTCAAGATTTGGTCGGCAGGTCTGACTTCCTCGTGCAAGCACGGGGGCGCGACCGGATTGACCTGACGGACCTGATCAAGCCAGTCCCTGACCGCAAAGACGGTCTGCGTTGGCAAAGGCGGTTGCGCCGTCCTTTGGGCTACACGACCCGGATGATCAGCCAAGTGATCTTGGATGAGGTGGACCGCAACGGCAGGACCATCGTCTACGAAGATAGCCGGATGGGCGCATCGGATCGGGCTATCGGCACCCATCTTTCGGGTGTCATCACCAGAGCCTTGATCGGTCTTCCCGCGCCTCGGGGAACGACGGAGACCCGCTCACCGAGGCTTCGGGAACTGGAGAGGGTTTCCCTTCACCTCTCCCAATCTATTGCCGGCAACGGGCTGGCTGCCTTCAACATTCCCCAAGTCAACATTCGGGTGGAAGGCGGTGCCCAGGATGGAGTCGGCAAAGGCGCTTGTGGCGGGACCGTCCTAATCCTCAAGGGTGCGAACCACGAAGGGGAGCGGGTGGACGGCAGCGTCGGAAAGAGTTTTTGCTACGGCGCCCAGCGGGGCTTCTTTGCTGTTCAGGGGCAAGCCGACAGCCGTGCCTGCATCCGCCTCTCCGGTGTGGACGTCGTCTTTGGGGGAGAAATTGAAGAACCCATCGACGACAGTCAGGGTCTGATCAATGTCGCTGCCAAAGCCCAACTGAAGGGATTTGCTTTTGAATATATGACCGCCGGAAGGGCTGTCGTGTTGGGTGATCCGGGTCCTTGGATTTGCGCCGGAATGACTGGTGGAGTGGTTTATGTCAAGTTAACGCCGGACAAAGGTTTTGACGAGGCAGCCCTTCACCGACGGATCGCCAAAAGTGCCAAAGTCAGCGTCCTTCCCGTTAACGATGGCGATGTCCGGAGCATTCGGGAACTGCTTCGGGCTTACGCTGAGGAATTGGAGAAGTCGGACCAATATAAGGAAGCCAACAAGGTCCGACGGCTAGCGGACGAGGCGGATCGCTGGTTTGTCAAAATCGTTCCTGTCCATCAACAAGCGGACCAGACCGTTTCCACCGAATAAGGAGCCATCCCGATGGACAAGGTTCTTCGGGGCAAAGCCCACAAGTTCGGCGACGACATCAACACCGATGTGATCATTCCCGCCCGGTATCTGGTAACGACCGATCCTCAGGAACTGGCTCAGCACTGTATGGAAGCGATCGATCCGGATTTTCCCAAGCGCGCCCGCCCCGGTGACTTTTTAGTCGCCGGTTACAACTTCGGATGCGGTTCGTCAAGGGAGCACGCTCCCCTCTCCATCAAGGGGCTGGGCATCCCCTGTGTCATCGCCAAATCCTTTAGCCGGATCTTCTACCGAAACTGCTTCAACATCGGTTTAGCCGCTCTGGAATGCCCCGAACTGGTGGACGCCACCTCTGACGGGGACGAACTGGAAGTAGACATCGCCACCGGCACCATCACGAATGTCACAAAGGGCAAAACTTTTCAGTCCTCTCCCGTGCCGGAATTTATGAGGGAGATTTTGGAAGCAGGCGGACTGATCCCCTACATCAGAAAAAGGCTGTTCAGTCAGACGGCGCCAGGACCGAGCCAGTAGGCTCTTGACAGATCAGGAAAAAGCGCTAAAATTAAGAGCGGAGCGGGACAAGCAAAGCGGCAGGTCTGGTGCTCATAGCGGGGGGGAACCACCCGTTCCCATTCCGAACACGGAAGTTAAACCCCCCAGCGCCGAGAGTACTGGTCTGGCGACGGACCGGGAGGGTAGGTCGGTGCCAGGCCTGCCATCTTTTTTGCTTTGAAAAGTTGACAGGTTAGAGCCCCTCAGATAATAGGCAAAAGTTTAACTCTTTTCCCTCTCCAGGCGGAAACCACGCAAAATAATAGGCGGTGTGCTTTGATGGGGTCCCAAGTGGAACGGCTAACGATCGGCAGCAAGCGCCTGTGCCAGTGTCCCCCAAATTACCTAAGTTGCCTTCCACCCAAGGAATGGATGAAAGCCCAACTGGGCGTTTGGCGCTTCACTTATGAAAAGAGGGACATAAGGGATAAAGAAGTCCATCCGGCTACTTTTCCGATCGGGTTGGCGAAAAGAGTGATAGAAGTGTTCACCCATCGGGGCGAACTGGTCTTGGACCCGTTCGTCGGTAGAGGAACGACCTTGAGCGAAAGGATACACATTATCTCAAGTCGGTTTTGAGTCCAAACCTCCCGAGTCCTCCCGGTCAGTCCCAGAACCCTCCGGTTGCATCCGATGACGAGGAAGACAAGTGTTAGAAGTGGAAGCTTCATCGTAGCAAGAAAGTCCAAGCAGCGTTATGATTGTTCTCCCATCTCGTCAGGTGCTAACAGGGTTTAAGGTGAAAACCGGTGAAAGAACGAGTCGCCTTTAGGCAGGTCGTGCTCCGCAGGGGTGAAGATCGTTATTGGGTGGCGGAGTGTCCCAGCCTACCCGGCTGTATCAGCCAAGGGCGAACGAAAGCCGAGGCGATCGCTAATATCGGTGAGGCGATCCGTGGCTACATTAAAGCGCTACAAGAGGACGGCTTGCCCTTCCCTAAGGAAGGATCATTGTAGTTGTTTTATCACGACATTCAGATAACGACTTTTGCTGGGTCTGGTGGTGCTATAAAGTCTGTCCGCGTGTGAGACTAACAAATAGATCTCTGGTGCATTAAGAGGTTTGAACGTGATAAAACTAATCAGTGACTGACACAGTAGTTGTTTGAGAAAGAATGTTTTCTAATCCTGACATCTGGTAGAAAAAAAGGACAATTGGAAATTGCTGACTGCTTGAACAACAAGGCATCGCTGCAGAACCTCTTGGTTCTTGCGGTCGGAGTGGCTCAATGCCTAAAATGCCGTTTTCCGGTAAAGATCATTGCGATGCCGTGGCGGTTGCAGGTAGCGACGACGTCGGGGTCTTTTTTGCTGCCACCTGGCTGGATGATGGCGGTGACCCCCGCTTGCGCAGCGATTTCGGGTCCGTCGGGCATCGGAAAAAAGCCGTCGCTGGCTAAGACGCTCCCTTTTGCTCGTTCCCCTGCCTGTTCTACGGCTATCTTAACAGCATAGGCTCGGTTCATCTGTCCCGCGCCAATGCCGACCGTGACACCGTCCCTGGCAAGAACGATGGCGTTGCTTTTGACCCATTTGACAACCTTCCAGGCAAACTGCAGATCCTTCCATTCGGAATCAGTGGGTTTCCTTTCTGTTACCACCGTCCCCTCCGCCTCCGCCTCTGAGTCGGGTGTCTGAACCAAAAGACCGCCCCGAACCGAGCGGATCACCAGTTCACGGGAGGACGCGAGGGAGGATAGTGTTTTGTCGCCGATGCCAAGGGTTACGATGCGGATGGTCTCCCCCCAGCCCTTCCTGGACCGGATTTTTTCAAGGGCTTCGGGTGTGTAATCGGGTGCAATAATGCATTCGTAAAAACTACCCGGCACCAAAATCTCTGCAGCCGTTTCTTCATCAACGATCCTGTTAATCCCGATGATGCCACCAAAACGGGCTTCTGGGTCGGCATCCCTGGCTTTTGCAAAGGCTTCGGCAGCAGTCTTGCCGATGGCACAGCCACAGGGGTTCGTATGTTTGATAATGCAGGCAGCCGGCTCGGAAAATTCACTCACCAAATTTAACGCTGCGTCCAAATCGGCAATATTGTTGTAGGAAAGTTCTTTGCCGTTAATCAGAGACGCTGTAGCAACCGATGGGACTTGAGACCAACTCCATCGGTAAAAAGATGCTGATTGATGAGGATTTTCACCATAGCGCATCTCTTGAACCTTGACGGCAGAGAGGGTTAACAATTGAGGGAAAACTTCTTTTTGGGTCTGCTGAAAGTAGAAACTGATGAGACTGTCATAAAAAGCAGTCTGCTGAAAGGCTT
>JANXBO010000037.1 GCA_025057575.1 Candidatus Caldisaccharidevorator malaysiensis | reverse complement strand
TTTTGTGCAATCGTCGTCAGGGTCGGAAAGAGGAAAAACCGTAAATATTAGTTCTGTCGGTTTTCTTAACCCCATAAAGCAGGCAATGCTTGTCTTGCGATTTCCAATGACTGGATTTTTTGACATACTCCTTTGCTGGCGGGATATGTGCTCCCCTGACTGTCTTTGTCAAGGGGGTGCATGGAAAATCTGTTGATCGTTAACCTGATGCCTTGTTTGGACGATACTGTGAATGTCTTTAATGGTTTCCAAGAGTGGAGTGACCTGAGAGAGGGGGATCATATTGGGTCCGTCGGAAAGGGCTCTATCGGGATCGGGGTGGACCTCCATAAAAATGCCGTCCACTCCCGTTGCGACGGCTGCTCGGATCAGGTAGGGTGCCAGTTCTCTGCGCCCACCAGAAGCGGACCCTCGGGCACCGGGCTGTTGGACTGAGTGGGTCCCGTCAAAAATGACCGGAAAGCCACCCTCTCGGAGCCAGACCAGGTTTCTCATATCCACCACCAAATCGCCATACCCAAAGAAAGTTCCCCTCTCCGTCAGAAGAATGTTCTGGCATCCACCTGCTTGAACTTTTTTTGCTGAATGGATAAGAGTCCCCGCATCAGCGAACTGACCTTTTTTGATATTGACGGCTTTTGCTTTGCGCCCGGCTTCCAGAAGGAGATCCGTTTGGCGACATAGGAAAGCAGGAATTTGGATGAGGTCTACAACGGAAGCCACAGGCGCGACCTGTTCCACCTCGTGAACGTCTGTGGTGATCGGGACCGATAAACCCGACCGGATGGCGGTCAGGATCTCCAGACCTTTTTCCAATCCGGGTCCTCGAAAGGATTCGTGGGAAGTCCTGTTGGCTTTGTCAAAGGAGGCTTTGAAGACGAACGGCAGGTTCAGTTCTTGTGTGATCTGTTTGAGATGACCTGCCACGTCCCAGCAGAGGCTTTCGCTTTCAATGACGCAGGGTCCGGCGATAATCAGAAGACTTCCATCACCGACGGTGTAGGGACCGACTTGAACAGGCTGACGAGGCAGTGTAGAGTTCGGGTTCACTCTCTCCTCCCAGTCGTCCTTAAGTCAACGGGAAACCGATGCTCCGCAGATAGGTTAGGGACTGATGCAGGTGCTCCTTCAACCGTTCCGCATCCCAAGGTTCCGTGCCGTGAGCACAGAAGACCAACTCGCCTTGAAAAGGGAACCGTGACAGAGCATCCGCCAGAGCGAGAAAGTCCAGGCGACCGGCACCGGGAAATTGCTCTTCTGCCCACTTGTGCCAGTTCGCCCGCCACCAGGCGAGTCCCGTATTCCTCGGCGATACGTCCCAAAGGTAAAGAAGAAGGATCCTTTCCCAGAGGCGACGAATGACCCAGTGGGGTGGCTCGCCGACGACGAAACTGTGGGGCGGTGCAAAGGCGATTCCGACCCTATCCTTCGGAAACCGGCGGGTCAATTCCTCCATCCGGTCTATCGTGTCCACAAGGGAGTCCGTATGGTTCTCTACCGCAATCTTGACACCCGTCTCGTCACAGACCTTTAAAGCAGGATCCAGAAACTCCTTCAGCTCGTCCCAAGTCCTCCCGACGGCGCCATTGACCACCATCGGGGCACCGATCTGTGCCGCCACTTTGGCAGCAAGAGCCAACCGTTCCCGATCGGCGGTGTAAACGGAAACAGCCTGAATTTTCAGACCCAACTGTTGGACCTTTTCCTTGATCTCCGCAGGATCGTCCACGCCCAATCGGATATGCTCCGCCCAATTGGGGATCGCCCAAAGGTCCACCCCTTGCAGTCCTACATCGGTCAACGCCATCAGACAGTTATCCAAATGATGATGGGCGAACAGAAGGGACGCACAGCCAACGCTCATCGGTTGCTCCACCTTCCTCTCTTTTCTCTCCCCGATTACCTGAATTATTCGGCTCCGACACCGGTTTGAAAATGTGTCAAGACATCTCTGATAACCAGCCGCCAACCGGATGGCAAATTATGCGGCAGTGACAAGCGCAGGCGGGTGGAACCGTTGCGGGCGACAATGTTCTGACTCAAGCCTCTTAAAGGAACACCTTCGCGATCCGTCAGTTTTAAACGGAAAACTGTTAACGAAGGTGCCTTGGGCTGTTCGATGATTAGGTCGGCATCCTGACCAGGCGTCAGCGATCCGGAAAGGACCCGGACGGTTGGCTTTTCAATATCTCTTGGTAAGAGTGCCCACAACTTAACAAAAACCTGCGGATCGCTGGGTGCCTCCTCTTCCAAAACGGAATAAACCTTGACGCCCTTTGAAAACGAGACCTTCAATTGCCCCTTGGACGGTCCTCTCGGCTGGCGAAGAACGCCGACGATCTTGGCACCGCCGCCTAAGTCCCACTCCGCCCATAAGCAATCACGAACGGGGTCCCCGTCATCCCATTGAGCCACCATCAACGGAGAGACCCCTGCCCAGCGAAGGGCCGTCTCAATCCATCGCTCAGCCCTTTGACGACGCGCCTCCATCGCCGGACATCCCCGCCACTGAACATCGTTGGTGTAATGAGCCAAGAGGATTCGCCTTGCTAACACGCCTGGTGTTCTTGAAGCGATCGGACCTGTTGCTTCCGGCGGTTCCCTTAAGTCAAAAGGATTGGTTTCTTTCAGTAAGTTAGGGTGGGGGTCTTCAAAAAGGTCCGCAAGGGGCGAAGGATCCCTGGGTCGCAGTTTCTCGTCAAAAATAGCCGGCAGAACATCGGCGATCACTTTTCCCCCGCTCACGACAAAGTCCTGGACCGCTCTCACTTCCTCATCGGACATCGCCAAAGCCATCGGCAAAAGGAGAGCCTTCACTTTCGTCTGCTTCAGCCATCCTTTCTCTAACTGCCGAGCATCTACGAAAGCGAAGGAGATGCCCAGCGATTGGAGGACAGTGACCAAGCCATCCCTTTCTGCTGCCAATTCGTCATCCAGCCCTAACGCAAAGGCAGCCCGAAGGGACGCCATAGAGTGATAAAGGGCGACCTGAGGCGGTGCCGGTTGGGCGTGAATCAACAACTTGCCCAGTCCGGTGCGCAACGGGCGGGTCACCTGCTCCAGGTCCTTGGCGGCTTGCGGAAGCGTCAGGTCTGGTTCCATCATTGAGGGTTGCCAAAAGACCCCAATGCCGTTGCATCGGTTAAACACTGCCCGCCAAACACTAAAAAACAGGTCAGGACCTTTTGAGCCGTATCCTGCCATCCAAGGTGCCCGGGGAATGGACGAGAAACTTCTCTGCATCTCGCCGACGCTGATCCCCAGGTAGGGCAACAGGGCTCCCATCGTCTCCATCAACGCAAACCAATCATAACCTCCATACGCTTCGGGCGGCTGAGTGCCGGAAAGGGCGATCCGTGCCTTTGGGTCGCCCTGTCGGGTCACTTGACGAACGCGTTCCCAAAGGTCAATGAACACACTATCCATAAACTGGCGGTGTTCTGTCCAAGAGACCCAGTGTTGCCGTTCCCTCGCTTCCTCAAAGGTGTCGGGCACCACCTCGTCCCAAGAAGCAAAATCCCTACCCCATTCCCGATTGAGGATGGAAAGATCGCCGTAACGCTGCCGCAGCCACTGACGCATCCGCTCCAGACAATAGGGAGAAAAGCAGAAGTCAAAGGGTGCGTTGTAGTAGGTCACACTACTCTCGTCGGTCAAGCAGTAAGCGATGGGGGAGAAGGGTGCCATCAGATTGACGATTCGGCGGACGCTTTCCTCTAATCGTGTGTGCTCCTGGGGCGATGACATACACGGTTCCCGTATCAGCCATTTCTTATCTTTCGTCGTCGCATACTGAAACAAGGCGTCGGCAGGCGTGCCCGGTCCATAAATTCCAATCGGCAAGAGGTAGAAGTTATGCTGAGCGGCAATCATCCACTCCTCGCCGACGATATTAAACAGGCAAGTGTCTATCCCCATCATTTCCAACTTTTCGGCGATGAAGCGCCAAAGATAAGGTCGGTAGCCGCTGCGCCCGAAAACGGTCCACAGAATTTGGCGCCAGTCGTCCCAATGATCTCTGGCGGCGACAACAAACGGCTTTCGGTCTTCGGCTAATACTGTTCCAGTGGGGCTGCGGATCTTTGCAATCAGCACACCGGTCCTTGCCCTCATCCTCTTCAAGGGAACAGCAAAGGTGACCGATCGGTGGGTCTTTTTTAGAAGCGAGTCCTGTCGTTCCCACTGCCATCCATAATAATCAACGAGTTGCAGGTGCAACCGATAGCCATTGCCATTGTTGATCCCGTCGATGTGCGCAACTCCTGTCACAACTTTCTCCGGATCAAACACTTCTTTATCTAATTCAACAGCCAATTCCACTCCTTTCAGTTCCGTGCTCGCTGCTGCCCAGTCCAGGACACTGTTGCCTTCCATCACTATTGCTTCAAAAAACAAAGGACCGGACACGGTGCCATCTGGAATTTGTCGGTCAATAGTTGCCTCTGTGGTGTTGGGGTTGATCAAACCATTCCCTTCTTGCACCGGTCGCGAGAATTTGTCTCGGATCGTCCAGCGGATGTTAAGGGGTGTTTTATACGGAGGAAACTGCAAAGTCGCTCTTAGTCCTTTGTTGGAAAGGGTGACAGCAACCGATTGGATGAGCCAGCGATCCGGTTGAAGGGCAGAGACCAGCCATTTCATTAAGGAAGCCAGCAAATATTCGTGGTAAGCAAAGGAGATGTGGCTGATCTCGCGTCTCCAGAACATTGGTGTTAACCCTGGACCGCGCACTTCGTGCAGTGGTTCCAGTTCGGTCCGATACGGAACAAACAGAACCCGCCCCTTGCCCACCGAGTGGGTAATGAGAAAAGGGTAACGCTGACCCGACTCATCTTCGGCTTCTGCTATAATGTTGCCTTCCCGAACGCGCACAATGTGCAAGGGTATCGGCGGCATTGCTTTCGGATACGCCGTCATTAGAGGGGAACCATTTATGGGTCGTGCGAACACTTCTTTGTCCAACCAGTGACAGCCGACCAATTGGACGAGCAGATCGTCCGGCGACCACTTTTTGGGCTTGCCCAAATAAACCAAGTTAGTTCCCTGCTGGATTTTCCTGACGGTCTCTTTGCGCTCTTTTTCGGTCAAGGCATCCCACACCGATCCGCTTAGGACGATGAAGTGGCACTCTTCGGAGAGGGCTTGTCGGTAAGCCTGCCTGAGTTCTTCGTGAGAGAGTCGGTCGTAGTATTCACCTGTTAAATACTGAGGATGGGGATCGGAGGTAATAAACACTGTGTGCCAATCAAAAGGAAAACGCTGAGCCAATTCAATAACTTCCCTTTGACCGATCCTGTCAATAGCAAAAAAGATTTTTAGGGGTATTGGGAATGTTAATCCTTTCGCCCAGGGGAAGTGAGGGGTTGCGATTTCTGAGGACAGAGAGCGAAGGTAGGTGAACTTGGTCTGCTGTTCCCGTTCGGGATCTTTCTGCTCTGTCGGACCAATCCAGATGCCGATGGGTTCCAGGGAAGCGTCATCAAACCAGACAGGGACCGATTGGGGCAAATAGAGGGACCGCAGTTCTATGCTCGCCTTAGTGGCATTTTTTGGGGGAACGAAGTAGCCCTCAAGGGGATACCAATTTCTGGTCCCCCGTCGCCCGCGAAACTGCCACGATTGGAGGGGTTGGTTGTGGGCATCATAGGCAGTAATGACGACATCAGGACCCCAAGCGTAGCAGCGCTCCTGTCGGACCCAAACGCAGAACCGGTGCAGATAGCCCGGTTTCAACGGAATGTCCCTTTGGCTCCAATTATCGTTACTGTTGGAACTGAGGATCTTGAGGCATCTGCTGCCCGTGCGGGGGGACTTTTCGTCCCATTCCCCAATACCAGTCGTCCGAGTCCAAAATACCCAACCGTTCGGTCCCTTCTCACCTTCCTCAAAACTCCCATTGCGGACCAAATTGGCACCTGCCCGGCTCATCTCTAACCCAACAAGATGGATGAGGACGATCCAGCAGAAAAGGAAACGTCCTTTCAGGCTTGACCACCTCAACGGTATCGGATACTCCTAATGAAGCGATTTCTTCTCGTTTCGCCCTCCACTGTAATAAATTGTCGGCACCATTTTGTTTACCAGTATCATATTTAACACTTAAAGGGTAAAGAAGAGGGATGATCGGTTGCGGACAAGCAGGCTGTCTGGGGCGGGATTTGGGACAGTGTTGGTTGGGATCCCCTTGCTGTCCATTTTTTGGGGAACCATCCTAATGGGAGAGGTTGTGCAGGAGGGGAGGAAGGAAGAGATGGCCAAGTGGTCGGCTCAATGGATCTGGTTGCCGGAGAAGGAAGAGAAGCGGCTGGGCGGCAACGGGGCGGGAATCATAAGGAATTTTTACCTTCGTGCCCGAAAGACCTTTCGGGCTCCCAAAGATTTGGAACAAGCGACCCTTCGGATCACCGCCGACGCCCGCTACGTTCTTTTCGTCAACGGCAAGAGGGTTGGGAACGGACCCATTCGGTCTTGGCAGCATTCCTGGTCCTTTGACACTTATGACATTACCCCAGAGATCATCGCCGGGGATGGGAATGTCGTTGCCGTTCTGGTCCTTCAGCCGGGAGAAGCCAACTTCCAATATCCCCTGGGGCGGGGTGGGCTGTTGGCGGAACTGACCCTGCAGCGCCGTTCTGGAGAGACAACGGTTATCGGCACGGACCGCACCTGGAAACTTTCACCCGATCCGTGCTACGACCGAAGGACCCAGCGCATTTCCTGCCAGCAGGCTTTCGTGGAGCATTACGACGCCACCAAAGAAGAACCCTTTTCTTGGACAAAAGCCGGATATGATGATCGGAATTGGTCCCGTGCCCAAGAGATCGGCAGTCCGCCCGCTGGTCCTTGGAAGCGCCTGACACCAAGACCGATTCCTTTTCTAACAATGGACCCCGTCCCACCGGTCCGCATCATCCGTTCCCGAATCGTCCAGCAACCCGCCTACCGCCTGTCCTTTGACACCAAGCCCTACTTCCTTCCAGGGGACCTGACCTCCAACATCCGAGGTTTTACGGGACTGGCTCTGACGATCGTTGAAGCACCGGCGAAAGTCCGGTTTGAGGTCACCGGGGTCAATGGGGTGGGACTGGGTGCTCGGCGGGTTCGTCTCAACGGTCGGGACGCCCCCGTCGTCGGTCACACGGTCACTCTGGACCTTAAGGAAGGTGCCAACCTCATCGTCTTTGATCTGACGGGTCACTATCACGACTGGTGGTTCACAACGGTCTGGAAGACCGAGGGGACGGGGAGAGCGCCTGCTGTCCGGTTCCGAAGCCCTCTTCCTTCCCAAACGGAGTGGACCGCTGCCGGTCCCTTCCCCTCCCGAGAGGATCCCCTCTATCAAGCCCTATGGAACGCCAGCAGCCCCGAGGAAATTGCAAAACACACACCATCAGAGATGCTAAGAGCCGTCGCTGTGGAACATACGGGATCAGACCACGTCTTTGGTGCCGTTGTTTTCGCCAACCAGATTGCGGGGCAGCCTCGAGTAGAAGAACTGGAAAGTCTTTGCCAATCGGATGGGGGGACGGCGACTCTTTCGCCCAGCCCTCGGGGGGACACGGAAATCTTACTGGACTTTGGTCGGGAACTGGTCGGGTTTCTGGACTTTGAAATAGAGGCGCCGAAAGGGACGGTCCTGGACTTCTACGGATTTGAGGCGATTCACCCGACCCAGGACGGCTCTTTTGAGATTCAACATACCTTTGGTTTGAACAATGTCCTGCGCTATGTCGCCCGAGACGGCTGGCAGTCGTATACCTCCATCGTGCGCAGGGGTTTTCGTTATTTGACCCTCGTCGTCCGGTTTCCTCAGGGAGAGAAGCGACCTGTTCGGATCCGGCGCTTGCGATGTCTTCTCAACACCTATCCCTACGAAGAAAAAGGATCGTTCCTGTGCGATGACTGGAAGTTGAATGAGATCTGGAAAATGTGTCGCTACACCCTCCGACTGTGCAGCGAGGATACCTATGTAGACTGCCCAGCATACGAACAGACCTTCTGGGTCGGCGACGCCCGAAACGAAGCCCTGATCAATTACGCAACCTACGGGGGGTATTTACTATCGCGCCACTGTTGGATCTTAGCCGGGCAATCGTTGTTCCGCTCTCCCCTGGTGGAGAGCCAGGTCCCCAGTGGCTGGCAGGACATTTTGACGGCTTGGGCTCTCCTTTGGGTCTGGGCGTGCGAGGAATATCACACTTTCACTGGTGACGACCGGTTTCTCAAAGAAATCTATCCTGCCGTCGCCACCCAAATGAGGAACATCTCGTCCCGCTTTTTGAACAAAGACGGTCTCTTGGAAATAGAAGCCTGGAATATGTTGGACTGGGCACCGATGGACACCCCCCGCAGGGGTGTGGTGACCCACCAAAACGGGATCTGTGTAGAGTCGTTTCGTCGGGCGGCGATTCTTGCCCGGCGAATCGGTCGTCTTCAAGATGCAGAGGAGTTTGCAACCCAAGCCGTCCGATTGAAGGAAGCCATCAATCGCCATTTGTGGGACGAACAGAGGCAGGCTTATGTAGACTGCATCCACGAAGACGGTCGGCGGAGCAGCACGTTCAGTGTGCAAACCCAGGCGATGATTTACCTTTGCGATGCCGCCACGGAAGAGAGACGAGCGATCATTCGCCGTTACCTCTATCACCCGCCGGAAGGTTTTGTGTGGTTCGGAAGCCCCTTTGCCCTTTTCTTTTTGATGGAGTGTTATGCCAAGGATGGAGAGACGGGACCCTTGCTGGATCTGATCCGGCGGGAGTGGGGGGCGATGATAGATTACGGGGCGACGACGGCGTGGGAGACGCTCACACCGCGAACCCGCAGCCATTGTCACGCTTGGAGTGCGGCGCCTGCCTACTTTCTAACTCTCTACCTTTTGGGGATTCGCCCCGAACCAGGAAGCATCGGTCTCCGATCTCTTCTGATTGCGCCCGAAGTGGGGGACCTGAAGTGGGCGAAGGGGGCTTTGCCCACACCGGCTGGTCCGGCTGGGGTCTCCTGGCAACGAGAAGGTTCTCTCTTCACCCTAACGGTTCGCCTACCTGAGGGAGTTAGTGGAAAGGTGGTCCTACCGGAGTTTGTTCCGGAAACGGCGACGGTGGACCTGGAAGTTTTTGTTGGTGAAGGGACAAAACCGTCTTACCAAGACGGCAGATGGCGCTCCTCTTTGTCGGAGGGTGCAGCAGCACGGGTCGTTGCCCGATGGTAGCCTCCGCATACCCGAAAGGATTGACCTTCGGATGATTTGGAAAAGAGGATCCTATCCGATCTCTCTCACCATCGTATCCCCTTGATCACACAAGAACAACAGGACCTGGACGATCGCTTGGTAGTCATCGGAGGACACCCGTTGAAGGGTCTGGCGGGCTTCGTCAAACTGACCCAGTTCCCGCAAAACTTCTGCCTTTAAGAGCCCTTCGTCCGGATGAGACTCGTCAAGGAGGGAGACAAGAGTTTCCAGGTTCTGTTTCGCTTGATCGGAAAGAGGCTGCATCTCAACAGAACCCGACCCGGTCAAGTCTCTCATTGAATCGTTGCGCTTCCAAAGGGCGAGGACCCGAAGGAACTTCTCTTCGTCCAAGGTCTCGGCGACCTGTTCCGACAGTGCCTGGTAATAAGCGTCTTCCGACGGCTCCTGCACATAAGGAGCATTCAGCCAATCGTCGGGAAACCCAGTCGTTCCTTCCGTCATTACGGGGATGAGACCGACTTTTCTGGCGTCGGACAACCAGTAAAAATGGCGGCACTGGTGACACTGAACAAAAGGGGGCGGCTCGGGCAGCATCGGAGCGATCATCTTTCCGTCCGTCCAAAGGCGAGCGCCAAAGGTATTGCCCGATATCAGGGTGAAGTGCTTGGCGAGAGCCTCGCAATGGGGGCAAGCGATCACTTGGTCATCTCCTCTCTGCATCCTCTCATCACTCCCGTAAAAGTGAGACGGCTCACCTGCCGACGACACCGGAAAAAGCCGAACGCAGACGGGGTGACTTTAGCACGGTTGGCTGGTCTGCGCCATATTTGGTCTTAGCAACAGGGAGGTTCCAAATGTCGGAATACATATCGGGTCGGAAGATACCGGCAACGATGGCGACCCAGCATCCGGACAATGCCTGGCCACCTTTTTGGAAGGGAGACAGTGACGGTTTCATCAGCGCCTATGAAGAGGTGAATGAGTGTTACATCAGTTATGGGGAACTGGGCTGCGAGGAATATATGTGGGATTGGGAGGGGAAGTTTGTTGACGAGGCGGTCGTGGATCGCCTGTTCAGCGAACATTTCAACTTCTTTCTTCAACACAATTTAGGTCGGGACGTTTTTTTGACCTTCCGCCTTCCCAACATCTGGCTGGAGAGGGGATACCGACTGGCGAGGGCATATATGAGCATTCTGACCGCTGAGGAACTCGCCAACGACCTGAAACTGTTCCTCCCGCCCCTCTTTGAGGTCATTTTGCCGATGTGTGATGACGCTCAGAAAATGATTTACCTTCAGGAAAGTTTTGAAAGGGCGACGGAACTGGAGCGGCAGATGTTCGGCAATAGTCGCCCTGCCTATCGGCTTCAGATCATCCCTCTGATTGAAACGCCCGAACTTC
Organism: Candidatus Caldisaccharidevorator malaysiensis; assembly: GCA_025057575.1. Classification (GTDB taxonomy): domain Bacteria; phylum Armatimonadota; class Fervidibacteria; order Fervidibacterales; family Fervidibacteraceae; genus Caldisaccharidevorator; species Caldisaccharidevorator malaysiensis. The sequence goes on along the minus strand of JANXBO010000037.1, from coordinate 16,210 downwards.
TCCTTGACTGCCGTCTTCTGCTGAAGGATTACCAGCGGCTGCATCGGGAGAAGTTTGGGGATGATCCCCCTTACATCCGGACTTTCATTGCCCGCTCCGACCCCGCCCTCAACAGCGGTCTGGTGACGGCGGTCTTAGCCGCTAAGGCAGCCTTGTGCGAGTTCGCCGACTTTGAGGAAGAGACGGGCATTCCGATCCACCCGATCATCGGCGTCGGTTGTCTTCCCTTTCGGGGTGGCTTGTCGCCCTACACCGTTGACGATTTTCTTCACGAGTATGAGGGAATGAGGACGGTCACGATCCAGTCCGCCTTTCGCTACGATCATCCCAAATCGGCAGTGGTCAAAGCCATCCGAGACCTCAATTTAGGATTGAAACTGCGCTCTGCCCGAAAGCCTCGCTGGGGCGAAGGTGACAAGCAAAAAGTTCAGCGGTTAATGCAAATCTTTTCGTCAGCGTATCAAGAAGTGGTTGAAGGTCTGGCGGAACTGGTCAATGACTTAGCCGGACTCATTCCCAGGCGGCGGGAAAGGATGCTCCACATTGGGCTCTTCGGTTACCCTCGGGGTCTGAGGGGCAAGACCTTGCCCAGAGCCATTCCCTTCACCGGTGCCTTCTATTCATTAGGGGTTCCCCCCGAATTCCTCGGCACCGGTCGGGGTCTCGTCCAAGCCGAAAAGGAAGGTCTTCTGGACACCCTCTTCAAATACTACCGCAATCTGACCCTTGACCTGAAAAGAGCCGGTCGTTACTTGTGCCACGAGAATGTGGCGATTCTTGCCAGCGCATCGCCCCAATGGAGCCAGGTTAAGGATGATATAGAACTGACCAGCAAAATCTTGAACCTGGAAACCGGACCCTCCGAGACCGGTCATTTCCTTCACCGCAACCTGACCTCCAGCATTCTCCATCTCTGGCGGTCGGGTGACGACCAGGCGCGGCTGTTGCGCTACATCGTTGAGGCAGGACAAATCCGTCGGTCCTTAGGCTGATCCTTCTTCGCACCTGTCTGTTGGGTGCAAAAGAGGGCAACGGCTCCGTGGGGTCTTTTGCGAAATGCGATTTTAAAGATGGTCCCTTCTGAACGTTTGAAGACTGACTGGAAAAGTATGGAGACGAACCTGAGGGTGACGACCTCTTTTGGGGACTTCACTTCCGAACTTCGGTGAGGTCCCCGACATAAAGGCTTGGTCTTTCCTCCAAGGGCGACCCTGTCATCTCTGCGTCTGAAGGGTCGGCAACAGCCCCATCGCTCTGAGCCACGATTCTCTTGTCCAGGGGTTAGGATCAACCGGCACCCCCTGAACATAGAGCGCCCAGTGAAGATGAGGACCGGTGACCGCACCGCTGTCCCCCACCGTCCCAATCTCCTGACCCCGGCTCACCACCTGCCCCTCTTGGACGGAAGCGGAATGGAGGTGAAGGTAGGCGGTGAGCACTCCCTGTCCGTGATCAATTAGGACCGAAACACCCTCAACGGTGAAGGTCCTTGCTAACACGACCCGACCGCTGTTGCTGGCCTTGACGGGTGTCCCTCTCGGTGCGGCAAGGTCCACTCCCCGATGATAACTGAAGGGCTGGGACCGCCCCACATAGTATCGCCGGACACCAAAACCCGTCGTCTTACGACCCGATACAGGGATCAAAAACGGTGCAGACCAGAGGACCTGGTCGCTCACCGTCCTCAGGCTCGCTCGCCAAACCTCCCGCTCCTTCTCCCTTTCGGGCGCCTCGTAAAGTTTCGTCTTTTCGGGCGCCAATTTGATCCTCTGGGTTGGAAAAGATGCGGCAAGGACTCTTAGGGACACAGCGATCGGGGTCAATTGACCGTCTGGAACGGTGATGGAATAGGTTCCGGGCTTTAAATCAGCAGGGATCGGGATCAGTGCCCGATAGCCACCAGGGAAAGGGAAGAACCGAATTTCTCTCCCCTGCCAGACGAGACTGAGTGGCGGCGCTGGGGCGGAGACTTGAAGGACAGCGACCTGACCTTGGTAGACCCGATCGGGCACCACTTTTGCGACCGTCTGCTCTCCTGCCCCCCACAGGACCACCCATAACCCCACGAGAGCCATCATCGTGATCCTTTTCCCCGTGACGCGTTCCAAATAATGCAAAAAAATCAAAAAAGGGTAGAATAATGGTGGCGTCCGGCAGGTCACCAGGCAAGGCTGGTGGCAGCCCACCAATGGCGGGTCGGCTCCTGCCGGAACCTTCCTCAAGAGCCCCGCCGGAATGGCTCCATCTCCATTAGGCTCTTCAAAGGGTCTTGCCTGGACCCCGGTGAACGACGATGGGGGCAACACCGTCTATGGGAATTAGGGGCGGATGGGACGGGTCAGGGCAGAAACTTTTGGGCTTGATCCCTCTCTCATAATACTTGTGCGCTGAGGGGACTTGTGGAGGCGTTGACGGGTGACAAAGAGAAAGGATAAGAAGACGAGAAAAGGGTCACAAGGAGAGTCTGTCAGGACCCAAACGATCAAACCAGAGGGGCAAAAAGAGGACGGTCAGGTCCTGTTGATCGTGGAATCTCCCGCCAAAGCCCGGACGATCCAGTCTTTACTGGGTCGTTTCGCCTTGGTGGAGAGCACGATGGGGCACTTGATGGACTTGCCGGAAAAGAGGTTCGGTGTGGACATTGAAAAGGGTTTTGAGCCCGAATATGTGTTGAGACCCAAAAGAGAGGCGATTGTGGAGAAACTGCGCCAGGTCGCCCAAAGAGCACGAGAGATTTACCTTGCCTCGGACCCCGACCGGGAAGGGGAAGCCATCGCTTGGCACATTCAAAAGATCATAGAAAGAGATGATGCCAAACGGATTGAACTGCACGAAATCACCAAACCCGCTCTGCAAAAAGCCCTGGAAACGCCCCGAGCCATTGACGAGAAACTGGTCCAAGCGCAACAGGCAAGGAGAGTGCTGGACCGGATCTTCGGTTACAGCCTGAGCCCTCTTTTGTGGAAAAAGATTCGGTCCAAACTTTCCGCCGGTCGAGTCCAGTCCGTTGCCCTGCGCCTTCTGGTAGAAAGGGAGAGGGAGATTCAGTCCTTCGTCCCTCAAGAATACTGGACCCTGACAGCGATCGTGACCCCTGAAGACCAAGAGAGCCCCTTTTCCGCCCGACTGATCAAGGTCGGGGAATTGAAAGTGGTCACCCCCGAAAAAGACGAGGCGAAAAAAGGCAACGGCGAAGGTAACGGGACCGATTCGCGACCAAAAGAGCCCGATAACCGGCAGAAGGAGGTTGTCATCCGAAGTGAGTCCGAAGTCCAGGCATTGATAACCCATCTGAAGGACGCCCGCTACTGGGTGGCGAAAGTGGAAAGAGGGGAGAGAAAGAGGACCCCTCCGCCCCCCTTCATCACGTCCACTCTCCAGCAGGAAGCCAGCAGAAAACTGGGTTTTAGCCCATCCCGAACGATGCGGCTGGCGCAAGAACTTTACGAAGGGATAGACTTGGGTCCCGACGGTCGGGTCGGTCTCATCACCTATATGAGGACTGACTCGCCCAGGGTTTCCCAATTAGCCCAGCAAGAGGCTCGGGACTTTATCAAAAACCAGTTCGGACCCTCTTTCCTGCCGCCGTCGCCCCGCCACTACCGAGCCAAGAAGACGGCTCAGGAAGCCCACGAGGCAATCCGACCGACTTCGGTCCACCGCACACCCGAACAAGTTGCCCCCTTCCTTCAAAGGGACCAACTGCTCCTCTACCGTCTGATCTGGCAGCGGTTCCTTGCCAGCCAAATGTCCGACGCTCTCTACGACACCTTACTGGTGGATGTCGCCGCAAGAGCGGTTGCCCCTGCCGGGGAAGGACCCCATTGGTTGATCGGCGTTACCGATTACTGCTTCCGTGCAACGGGACGATCCCTTCGCTTCCCCGGTTGGCTACGGGTCTACTCCCAAACGCCCGACGACAAACCGGACGACAAGTCAGAAGAGGAGGACGACTTTTCCATCCCCGATCTCACTGTCGGAGACCCTTTGCGCTTGGTAGAACTAAAGCCCCAGCAGAGTTTCACCAAGCCACCTGCCCGCTACACCCAAGCGAGCCTGATCAAAGCGATGGAAGAACTGGGGATCGGAAGACCGTCTACCTACGCACCGACCGTTGATACGATCCTCCAGAGAGGGTATGCGGTAACGGAAGGACAAGCCCTGGTCCCGACCCCGTTAGGGACTCTGGTCTGTGATCGTCTGGTCGCTTTCTTTCCTGACCTCATCAATGTCGGCTTCACCGCAAAAATGGAGGACGAACTGGACGAGGTAGAGGAAGGGCGAAAGGACTGGCGGGAAGCCGTTGCCCATTTCTATGAACCCTTCAAGACAGCCTTAGAAAGTGCCCAGGAGCAGATGACCCGGGAAAAGAATCTGGTCGCCGATAAAACCTGTCCCTTGTGCGGTGCCTCAATGGTCCTTCGGCAGTCCACCTATGGACCTTTTCTCTCCTGCAGTCGCTATCCCAAGTGCAAAGGATCGCTCCCTTCCGACGAAGCAGAGACTAAGCCCTGTCCCAACTGTGGCGGGCTGATGGTCAAGAGAGGCAATGCCGATCAGCGTTACTTTCGCTGTCTTCGCTATCCTGAATGCCCCACCCTAGAGCCAGCCGACGGATCTCGGTTTGCCGTCTGCCCCGAATGTCATAAGGGGTTTTTGTTACCGCGATCGGTCCGCCGAGGCAAGCGTCGGGGACGGACCTTTTATAGTTGTTCCACCTACCCCGAATGCCGCTTCGCTACTTGGAACCAACCCGTTGCCGACCCCTGCCCCCAATGTGGTTCTCTCCTTGTCCAAAAGAAAACCCGCAAAGGAGAGGTCCGCCTCTTTTGCACCAATAGGCAGTGCTCTTACACAGCACCTATCCCCGTTGCGACCGCCACCATTTCTTCCTCTGCAACCGATCGAGACGAAGATGAGGTCTAAAAGCGCACCTGCTCTCCCCTCACTTGTCTGATTTCGGAGGGTGACGGTGCCCCCCAAGCAGGTTCCTCTGTTCCGTTTTGAAATCCTTTACACAGGCAGCGCAAGTGCTATTGGTTGCTAAAGAGCCGAGTGGGCATAAAAAGCCGTAAAAGGCGGTAGATCAATGAAGTGGGAAAGGGCTGATGCCCTTGAGGGCAGGCTCGAAGGAGATTAAGTGGTTATGAAACCAATTCAGGGAATGGGCAGATCCAACAGAGCAGCCAAGTGGGCGGTCGTTTTAGCCCTGACAGGGCTGATCGCCGTCAGTCTCGTGACCTACGGACAGAGGACCGCCGATCGTGGCGAAGGACCCTTCACCAACCGCTCGTTACCGCCTCGTCAGGCGCAGGGGCTTGTGCCGACGGGTCGGGTGGCAGGCGATCTGTTTTTGGCAATGGCGGTCCGAGGACCCTACGCCTTCGCTACCGAAAGGGGCGTCCTTCTGTCCGTCTACGATATTTCCCGACCGGAAGATGCTCAAAAGATTGCCTATTTGGTAGCGGATGCGTCATTAGTGGGGCAGCAAGTGGTCCTTTCGGGCAATACCGCTCTCGTCCTTTCCGTTGCCGAAGGCTCGCCCTCTGGGGGAGCCTTTTCCGTTGTGGACATCTCCAATCCCAGCCGACCGCAGTTGCTTTCCCAGCTCTCGGTCACTCCCGACGCCGTTGTTGTCTCCGGTCACTACGCCTATCTCGGTTCTGGCAGGCTGTTGAAGGTTGTGAACCTGTCCGATCCCCGAAATCCCGTTGTGGAACGGGAAGTGCCGTTGACCGGTCGGTTGGAAGGCGATGGCGGTCTTGCGGTCACCAATCGCCTTTACCTGTGTGAGGGGACCGCTGGGCTGAGCGTCTGGGACCTTAGCAATCCTGGTCACCCGGTGCGACTGGGCATCTTGGGAAACATCGGGGTCGTTCGCTCTGTGGTCGTATCGGGCACCTATGCCTTTGTCTCAGCGGGAGCCTGGAACAATCCGCCCGCCCAGGGGGCGATTCGGGTCGTCAATGTTGCCAACCCCAGCCAAATGAGCGTCGTTGCGGAAGTGCCTATAGGAAATAACCCCTGGTTTCCCCTGATCCTTTCCGGAAACATTCTCTATGCCGGCGATTTTGATACCGAGAGACTCTTCATCCTGGATGTGTCCCGTCCGACGGCTCCCGCTGTGGTCAGTCAACTCAGGAATCGGATCCCTTTAGCGCACGATCCTGCCTCCCGAAGGCTTTTAGCCGGCGGTCATTATGAGTTCCATACCTACGACGTCACTAACCCAGCGGCACCCGACTTGGTGGGGACTTATCCGAGCATCGGACCCCTCGCCGTCGCTGTTGAGAGGGGCTTTGCCTTTTGTGCGGAACAGGACGCCGTTGCCGTTTACGATGTCCGAGACCCAGCGGCTCCCCGCAGGATCGCTTTCTATCCCCTTCTTAGTAATGCGACGGGCAATCCCAGGGTCCTCGTTTCAGGTTCCCGAGTAATTGTTTCCTACTTGTTTGGGCGATCGGGAAATGTGTTCATTTTTGACGCTACCTCGGCACCCGTTCTGAACCAGGTCGGCACTTATTCCCCAGACACTTTCAACACTTACGGCATTGCCGTCTCCGGTGACATTCTGCTCGTTGCTCACAGTAATGGATACGATGTGGTCAATCTATCGGGCACCATCCCGACCCGAATGTTCCGCGGTTCTCTTGACGGCGGCGCTTTCGCCACGGATGTTGCGGTCCAAGGAAACTTAGCCTTCTTAACGACTTCCGATCGGCGCTTGGTCGTCCTAAACGCCGCTGATCCTGCGGCACCTTCCGAACTGGGATCTCTCTCTTTGTCCTTTTTGCCCGCCGATGTAGAGGTCCTATCCAGTTTGGTCGCCGTCGCCGGTGACGGTGATTTGGCAATCGTGGACGTCTCCGACCCCCAGCGACCCCACCAGATCGCCTTCTGGGACAATCCTCAGAGGGTTGGTATCGCAACCAGAGTCCGCTTCTGGGGAACTTTTGCCGTTTTGTCCTATTACTATGGGCTAAAGGTTTTTGATTTGGGACGCCTTCCTCAACTGACCCCTGTCGCTTCCCTTGACGGTGCCAGTCTGGACGCTGCCCCTTTTGGCGAGTTTCTTGCCGTTGCTTCCGGATACGGTCATCGCTACGGTCTGAACCTTTACCGAAGGACTGTCGCTGGTGGCTTCGTTGTTGTGGATGTGAGCCCGAGAAGCGGACCTGCGGCTGCTGGTGTGGAACTATCAGTTCTCGGCGACGGCTTTCAAAATGGCGCGACCTTCTCTTTGATGAGAAACGGATCCGTTCTTCCGGCAACCAATGTTACTTTTGTCTCCTCTCAGAGACTAACAGGCATTGTCAACTTGACCGGTCAGCCAGAAGGGAGCGTCTGGGATGTCATCGTCCGCAACCCGGACGGGTCCGAGGCACGCAAAAATCAAGTGTTCACCGTCTTAACCCGCCCCGCCCTTTCTTCGGTGACCCCCACCACCGTCTATCCCCGTCAAGAAACCATCGTCTTGGACGGAAATCACTTTCTGGAGGGCGTTGCGGTCGCTTTTCAGCCTCCTCGGGAGACCGGTCTTCCGCTCATCCGCCCTCTTTCCATCAGCCGTGAAAGCGACCGCCGGATTCGGGCAACTTTTGACTTTTCTGGCGTGGCTCCCTACTTCAATGACAACCCGTCAACCGATCTTCTGACAGGAGAAATAATCGTCCGCAATCCCAACAATGAACAGGCATCGCTCCGCCTTTCTGTTCGCAAACCCCTTCGCCTGACAAGTGTAGATCCCAGCGAACTGGCTCTTCTGCCAGGTGAGACGCCTCCACCGGTAACCTTAACGGGCTCTTTCCTTCCTGACGCCCCCCTAACCGTCCGCTTGGTTCGCAGTGATCGGACCGTTGACGGGAATGTTCTGTCCCATTCCAGTTCCCAGGCGCAGGTCTCCTTCCCTCAAACCCTTGCGGAATTGGAAGGGCAATGGGTCTTGGAAGTGAGCCAACTGTCGGTGAAAGCAGAAGGCTCCCTTTCCTTTCGGGAATTTATGAAAGTTCTCAACTTCACCCTTCCCCAAACGATCCGCGCCGACCGACCGGGTCCTATCGTAGCCCGTTTTGTGGTCGCCGATGTGGGACCTGGTCTCTCGGCAGCCATCAAAAGAGGCGATCGGCAGATTGCCGCTGAGCAGGTAGAAGTGAGTGAGGTGGGATTCGGCTACCAAGTGTCTGCGACCTTTCAAGTGGGGCTGGGTGATCTGGGTTCCTGGGACCTGGTCCTGAGGCGACCCGACGGACGGAGCCGGACTTACGAACGAGCCATTAACATTGTTCCTTTCGTTCTGATCAGCGAAGTATCCTTTGACAGCCGGTTCCTCCACTTTGATCGGATCACCGTGAAGCTCAGAGGCACCTGGCTGGTTTCGGGAACAAGGGTTCGGCTGGTCCCGCCCGAATGGGCTCGGGTTTCTGAATCCGCCATTGAGCCAGAAAGGATCGTTTATTCGGACGACGGCACCCAGATAGAAGCGGTCTTTTCCCTCTTTGACAAAATCGCTCCTGCCTGGTTCGGATTCCTCCTCCAGAACTTCAGCATTCCGGTCACCATCACTGTGGATTTGCCCGGTGACCTGCCCGATCAGGAGGCGCATCCTCCCGTCACTCTGGAAACCCCGGCTTTCATCGTGGAATTCATCGGACCCAGCAGGATCCGAATGGGTCGGGAAGAAACTTACACCCTGACCATCAACAATCACGGCAACCTTCCCGACACTCCCTTCGTGATCCTGTCCTTTGACTTACAGCCGGCAGAGGGGGCTCAGATTCGGTATCAGGTGGTGGATCAAAACGGGCAGGTGGAAGCCGAGGGAGTGTGGAAACCGGGCGATCCGGAGAGAGGTTTTTCTTTGAATCCTCACGGGGGCTGGACTTTAGGCAGTTCAGGATTTTGGAGCTGGCGAAGCCATTCGGTCCGGGTTCGGGTCGTCCCGACGGGCGAACCGACGGGTCCTCAAGAGTTCACCATTCGCCCGACCGTCACGGTCATTTCTACCAACTTCCTTCGCTCCTTCGTTGCCCGGCAGGCGCGGCAGTTGGGAACCTTGCGATCCCGAAGTGCCTTTCGGGGGATTCTGATCTACGGCATCAAAACAGAGATGGCGAGCATTGAGGCGGAGGACCCCTTTGCTTTCCCACCGAATCTTGACTACGATCAAGCAGCCCAGAAACTGGCGGACGATTTCCTGTCCCAATACGACCTAATTCAGGACTTAAAGAAGGAAGCCACCGATTTGGCGCTGAGCCAAGCGGGTTCCGCTGCCTTTAAGGCAGCTCTCCTGAAGAAGTTCCCTAACCTGAGTGAGGAAGTGGCGGAAGAGGGCGCAGGGATCTTGATGGACGTGGTCAAGGGAAGCAAGCCCGAGGAAATCCTCTTGGGCTGGATCATCTCCAAAGCCGGACAGGCGTCCGGTCTGGGCATCGGGTTAGACATTCTGAGCCGGCTAATGAAAGTGGCGATGACCCATTCCGGAAAATACGTCCAAGCCAGTGAGTATGCCCGTCAAGTTTTGGCGCAAACGGTTCAGCAGCAATCTGCCCAAGCCCCTGTGGTTCGTTCCTGGGACCCCAACGCAAAGGACGGTCCGGCAGGAATCGGAGGCTTTCTTTCCGCCCGTGACACCGTTGTCTACCGTGTCCTTTTTGAGAATCTGGCAACGGCGAGTGCCGCTGCCGAAGAGGTCCTTGTGGAAGATACTTTGGATCCGAACCTGGACCCGACAACCCTTTCTTTTCTGCAGTTTGGTTTTGGCTCTCACATTCGCTTCCTTCCGGAAAATACCCGAGAAATCAATGAGGATGTGACGGTCAGGGACGATCTGGTCGTTCAGGTCAGGAGCGCTTACGATCCTGTCACCAGGAAACTGACCGTGCGTTTTAGGGGAATCAACCCCAGGACCGGACAACATCATCCCGACGGTTTTTTGCCTCCCAATCAAAACCCACCTGAGGGGGACGGGTTTGTCCTCTTTCAGATCAAAACCAAAGCCGATGTGCCGTCCGGCACCGTGATCCGAAACCGAGCCGTCATTACCTTTGATCCTCATTTGGAGGGAGCCACACCTTTGGCGACCAACGAGCATGCTCTCACTTTGGACAGTGCCCCTCCCGTCGTCCAACTAACAGGTCCGCCGTTGGCAGCCCATCCCTACTTCACCGTCACTTGGGACGGAGATGATCAGCATTCGGGTCTTTCTGAGGTGCAACTATGGGTCTCCGATGATGGCGGACCCTACCGTCTCTGGAAACTCTTTCGCCCCGAATCCCGAACCCGCCTGAGCGGATCGGACCTCTTTACCGGTCGCTTCGGGCATCAATACCGTTTCTACGCCGTTTCCGTTGATCGGGTCGGCAATCAGACGCCGATCCCGGAAACCCCTCCGTTGATCGTCTCGGCGGGTCGTCCACCTGATCTTCCCAGCGGACTGCGCCTTTTGACCATACCCGTTGAATCAGAAGAGCCCGATCCGATACGGGTCATCCCCTTTGAAGAGAACCGATGGGTGTGGTATGACACGACCAGCGGTCAGTATGTTCGCTATCCCGACCGGCAAGCCGCCCGCTTGGAGGTAGGGAAGGGATTCTGGACCCGTTTGACGACCCCTGTCCGACCTTCTGTCAAGGGAGCGGTCCCAGACCCGTCTCGACCATTCGTCCTTCCTGTCAAGCGGGGATGGAACCTGATCGGCAATCCTTGGCTGACGCCACTACCTTGGGACACCTCTGCCATTGCCTTTCGTAAGAATGGGGTGAGTAAGCTCCTCAAAGACCTGGCTCCCGGCGAGGGTGTGGAGCCTTATGTCTGGCGCTGGGACGGCAGTCACTACCGATTCGTCTTTGATCAGAGTGTCCTCCCCGGTGTGGAAGGGCAACTGCCCCCTTGGGAAGGATGCTGGTTGTGGGCTCATACAGATGGGGAACTGGTTTTGGGACCATCAACAGGACGGCGGTCTCGTTTAACCAGTCGGTCTCAAAGGAACGGTTCCGGTTGGACCGCCACCTTGACGGCGGAATCAGGCGGTCAGACATCCCAGGCTCTCATCGGTGTCACCGACGGCAAACGACTGAGAGTCGTGCTGCCCCCTGACCCGCCGGAACAGTCGTCTGATAAGGTGCGCCTGACCATCCTCAGCAAAGACGGTCATCACTCTCAAGCGGACCTGCGGACCGAGCCGAATCGTGTTCAAGAGTGGGAGATCGTCGTCGCCTGGAACAGTTCGCCTTCCCGAGGAGCCCCCGCCTCGTCGCCCATCACCCTCACCTGGGACGGGATCGGGTATGCACCAAAAGATTTGACCTTCACCCTCATTGACCGCACGACCGGGGTCAAGCGTTACCTGCGAACGCAAACCCATTACCGGTTCGTCCCAGAGGAGGGCGAAGGGGAGAGACGGTTCACCTTAATCGCCGAGCCAGGTAATCAGCGACCCTTAAGAATCGTAGGTCTGCGAGCCGTGCCCACCAGGGGAGGCACTCTCATTGAGTTTGTCCTTACCCGACCAGCGACCGTGACGGCAGAGGTGTTGTCCTTAACCGGAAGAAAAATCACTGTTCTTCCCGTCCAAGGCGGCACCGTTTCTGGCAACCACCGTGTCGTCTGGCACAATAGCGCTGAGGACGGAAGAAGATTGAGCCCAGGTGTCTACCTCATCAGGGTGGTTGCTGCCGACGAAGAAGGACGAATGGTCCAGGGAACGACCCTTTTGCGGACTTCCCGCGTTCGGTGACGGGCTTTCTCTAAGGGTCGGACCGACAAAGCCTTCTCATTGTTTAGGGAGTAGACCATCGTTTCCAGGAGAACAGGCTTAAGTCGTGACCAGGGTTGCCGTCCAGAATCCAGCGGGCGACCGCCTCGCCGATGACAGAGGCAAACTTGAATCCGTGTCCCGAACAGGGACTGACCACAAAGATCGGATCGGCGCCGGGAACACGGTCAATCAGAAAATGACCGTCTGGGGTGTTGGTGTAGAGGCAGACCTGAGTCTCTTTCAGAGGACCACTGACCGCCGGTAGGAACGGCAAAACCAGGCGGCGGATTTCTTCCACTTCTTCCTCGCTCACCACCCGGCGGACCGTTTCGGGATGGGTGATTTCCCCTTGATGGTGGCGGGCGACCTTGAGACCATCACCCGTATTGGGAAAACCGTAGAAGAAGCATTGGGGCTCATACTCAACGATGTAAATGGGGCACCGATCGGGCGTCAGGTGCTCTTGATCCTGAGAGGGTGCAAACCAGAACATCACTTGACGCTCCACTTGAAGGGGCAGATCGGCAAGAAAGTCCAGTAGCCACGGTCCTAAGGATAGGACCAGAGCGTCCGCCGACAAAACACCCTGATCGGTCGCAACCTCCACCACCCCATTCCTCAAAGTCCACGAGAGGAGCCGGGAGCCGAAGCGTAGGTCCGCCCCTTGCGCTCTTGCCAAATTAAGGTGCGCCCGAATGCATCCCTCTGGGTCTAAAATCCCTGCCCTTGGCTCATACACGCCGACAAACCCCTCGGGAATCCGGAGGAAAGGGAACCTTGTCATCAACTCAGAGCGGTCAAGGACCTGATGCCTGAGCCCGTGCTCGGCGGCGCTTTTGAGGGCTCCCGAGACCAGAACGCCGTCTTGCGGACCTATCATCAGTCCTCCTGTGATGGTCAGCAGTCGGGATTGGGAACGACTTTCCAAATCCTGCCAAAGTTCATAAGCCCGTTGCACAAGGGGGACATAGGCAGGGTCCTCAAAATAGGCTTCCCTGATGATTCGGGACTTGCCGTGGGAGGAGCCGAAGGGATGGGGTGGGCAAAAGGGGTCCATCCCGATCACTTGGGCACCCCGGCTGGTCAAATGGTAAGCGATGGCGCTCCCCATCGCCCCCAAACCCGCCACAACGACCCTGATCGCCATCGGTCTGCTGACCCTGATTGTCGGGGTGTTGTTCACAAAATGGAGCCGCCGGTGGGACTTGAACCCACGACCTGGGGATTACAAATCCCCCGCTCTTCCGCTGAGCTACGGCGGCGCCCCATCGGGACTCTTGTTCTTACCAATTCAGCACTGCGAACGAACCCCTGCCGACACCGATTGCCTCGTCCCAAGCCAATTATGGTGCACTCTTCCATATCAGAAAGCCAACAAACAAATGCTTGGGAAACCAAGAACCGGTCCCAAGCCGCCTCAGGGAATGCGGTTGTCTTTTCCCTCAAAATTTCATCAGGTGGCTTTGAATGAAAAAATTCCTTGACCAGCCTGTCCGGTCTTCGTGGCTTTCTTTTTTGAGGCAACTGGAGAAGGCAGAGGGCTATAAGGGTCAGATCGTAAAGGTCCTGATGATAGCCGAGCGACCATCGGTCTTTGAGGACCCCGACCCGCCCCTTCCCGCTGCCCTTCAAAGGGCGTTACAGAAGGTCGGCATCCGATCTCTTTACCGCCATCAGTCCATCGCCCTCCAAGAAGTCCGCAAGGGGAACAATGTGGCGATCTTCACTCCCACAGCCAGCGGAAAGACCCTTTGCTATAACCTTCCCGTCCTTGAGCAATTAATTCAGGATCCTAATACCACCGCCCTATATCTTTTTCCGACAAAGGCTCTCGCTCAGGACCAGTTGAGGAAGATCAACGAATTGGGCTTTTCCGAACTGTTTCCCGCCACCTATGACGGCGACACACCCGTTGAGAGGAGAAGAGTGGTTCGGGATCGCTCTCGGATCATCCTGACAAACCCGGATATGCTTCATACGGCTATCCTGCCTAATCATAATCTGTGGGTTCCCTTTCTGCGCAACCTTCGGTTTGTCGTCATTGACGAGTTACACACCTACAGGGGTATTTTCGGCATCCACTTTGCATTTCTAATGCGCCGACTGCGCCGGATGTGCGACTTTTACCAATCCCAGCCTATCTTCATCTGCACCTCTGCGACCTTAGGGAATCCGAAGGAAGCATTAAACAATTTGATCGGTCTCCCCTTCACCATCGTTGGAGAAGATGCTTCACCATCGCCTGCCAAGACAGTAGTATTATGGAACCCCCCCTTTCTGGACCTCAAGGCAGGAGTTCGGGCGGCGTCGTCAAAAGAGGCTCTCAAACTGCTCGTTCTTCTTGTCCAAAATAAAGTGCGCACCATCCTGTTCACCCGTTCTCGAGCCGGGGCGGAACTTTTGTTCCGGTATAGCAAAGACATTTTTTTGCAGTCCGACGATCCTGATCTGGCTGAAAAAATATCCAGTTATCGGGCAGGTTATCTTCCCGAGGAACGACGGGCGATTGAGAAAAGGCTGTTTGAGGGAGACCTTTTGGGAGTCGTCGCAACCAGTGCTTTGGAGTTAGGAATTGACGTGGGCGAACTGGATGCAGCGATTTTAGCGGGCTATCCGGGAAGTGTCGCCAGCACCTGGCAGCGGGCGGGTCGCGCCGGCAGGAAGAAAGAAGGGCTGGTCTTTCTGGTTGCCACTTCCAACCCGGTTGACCAGCATATCATTCGCAACCCTGACTTCCTCTTCAAGGGTGCGGAAGCAGTATCGGTTACCCTCAAAAACCCCTACATCGCCGCCGCTCACATATTGTGCGCTGCTTACGAAGTCCCCTTAAACCGTGACGACACACACTGGTTTGGTCCCTTATTTCAGGAACTTGTGGATCAGTTTGAGCAGGCAGGCTGGATCAGCAAGGGCGAGAGAAAGATTTGGCTTCCGTCAAAACGACCCCACGATCAAATCGGACTGCGCACCATTACCGGTCAGCAACTGGAGATAAGAGAAAAAGGGCTTAGGCAACTCATCGGTCTTGCTGATAGGGGTCGTCTTTACCGAACCTTCCATCCAGGTGCTATTTATTTTCACGGTGGTGTGCCCTATTACTGTGACGGTTTTGATCTTGATTTGAAAGTCGTCTGGGTGCAGAGGGCGGACGTAGACTATTACACCATCCCCATAGAGAATAAGGAGACCCAAGTTCTGGAAACTTGGTCGGAGAAAAACCTAAATCAGGGAAAAGGTTACCTGGGAAGGCTGAAAGTGCGGGAACAAGTTTTGGGATTTAAGAGGGTCCGTCTCGTCACTGATCAGGTTCTTTCAGCGGAACTTTTGGATTTGCCGCCTGAGGAATACGACACCGTGGGGTTCTGGTTCACGATTGATGCCAAATTAGTGTCTCAACTGGATGACAAGGATTTTCACCTTATGGGTTCCCTGCACGCTTCGGAACATTCCCTCATTGCTCTGATGCCGTTGGTCGTTAGTGTTGACTCCGACGATGTTGCCGGCATCTCCTATGCCCCTTGGCACCGGGACACGAAACTTCCAACGGTGTTTGTCTATGACGGTTATCCTGGTGGTGTGGGGTTCGCAGAAGGTGCTTTTGATAGGCTTAAGGAGTTAATGAAGGTAACACTTCAGACCATTGTTGAATGTCCGTGTGAGGACGGTTGCCCGTCCTGCGTCCAGTCGCCCCGGTGTGGCAGCGAAAACCGTCCCTTAGATAAGTGGGGTGCGGCGTTCGTTTTGGGGCTTCTCCTTGGTGACGACATCCGACCCATACTAAGAAAAGCAAAGATCAGTCAGAAGTCTCGCTCCGTTGGTCGGTTGCGAGCACCCTAATTTTTACCCTGCTTAATAGGTTAGCGACTCTCAGGAAGGTGTTAGCACCAATGGCAATTAGGGATGGGGGAAATGAAGTCAGACCGATCCTTAAAGTAGAAAAACTGAGTAAGTGGTATCAAGACCTTCAAGCGGTCAAAGAAGTCTCCTTTGAAGTCTACCCTGGCGAGATGGTGGGTCTTTTGGGTCCCAACGGGGCAGGAAAGACGACGATCTTGAGGACCATAACGGGTGTTTTACGACCGACCAGCGGTCGGGTTTTAGTGGACGGTTACGATAGTGTCAAGGACGAGATTGAGGTCAAAAGGAGAGTGGCTTATGTTCCGGAAGCACCCAACCCTTACGATCTGTTGACCGTCTGGGAACATTTAGAATTTATCGCCCGAGCCTGCAACTGTGTTGATGGGTTTCGCGAAAGGGCTTTAGAACTGATTGAGAGGTTTCAACTCACGGAAAAGCAATATGACCTGGTCGGAACCTTGTCCAAGGGGATGAGGCAGAAATTGGCGATCTCTTGTGCTTTCGTCCGGAATGCTTCCCTCTACCTTTTGGACGAACCTTTAATGGGACTGGACCCGAGGGGGCAGAAGGAGGTCAAATTGCTGATTCAAGAGACCT
>JANXBO010000036.1 GCA_025057575.1 Candidatus Caldisaccharidevorator malaysiensis | reverse complement strand
TAAGCCACTTGGGTCTGGCGTTTGACGCCCCGAAGAATCCAATCCGCTGGCGTTGGACGAAAAGCGTAAAGGCGGGAACCTCGGTGCGATTGAACGGGGGAGCCGGGGACTTTGCCGATTAATTGCTTTAGGTCAAAAGTTCCTTCCGCAGTAGAGAAGGACCGACCGACCTGGCTGATCCACTCTTTTTCTCCTTCCGGACTCACAAGAAGGACCCATTCGCCCTCTTCAAAAGGTCTCATCGCAGAAGGTTGTCGTCCTCGTTTGGCTCTTGAGCCATTGTGGCAAAGATGTATGCCAACTCATTCCATATGGGCATAGCAGCGAATGGTGTAGACCGGTCGGTCTTTATCGGAGGCGGACCATTTCCAGAAACATTGTCTCGCCTTGCTGTGCTCGTTGAGCCCAGCGGCGATGACGGTCAGCCATTGACCCAATGTCATTTGCCGAGGCAAGGTGATCGCCAGGGTTGTTCTGATCTTGGAAAGGGTCAGAGGAATTTCCGGATCGGCGGGTAGAGTAACTCCCTTGTATTCGGGCAATAGTTTGTAGTTCACATTCTGATGCCACTCAGGGGAGAAGTTAAAGTAGATTCCTGTCAATTCTTTAATCCGGTCCCTTATATAGTCAACGGACTCCACCCCTGTCAACCCCACGATCTCAATCGGATTTCTTTGCACCAAATCGCCATCCGATCTGGTTCTCATCCCGATACGGATGACACCACCGGGCGGGTCAGCGGGCTTCTTAGACCAGGACGCAGTGATCGCTGGATTGTTGCAGGTCCAAAAGGTTTTTCCCGCAACTCGGACAGGTGTGGGGCAACGGGACAATTGGTAGGATGGTCCCACCACGGTCCGAAATTGAATCGGCAGAGGCGACCCTTCCCACCCTTTGCCCGTAAGGAAGGCGAGGGCATCACCGACGTTGGGGAAAGAAAACGCCTTGCCGTGAAGATGAGGGGGAAAGGGACAAAATTCTGCAAACTTTCTCGTCTCAGGATCCAAAATTAGTCGCGCATTGGTTCTCTGGCTCATTTCCCGAAGGACAAAGAGCAAGGTTGTTTGGGCGGTGAATCTTATTGGGATTGGTCCGGACCGAGGTCGTGAAGCCGCTTGGCAGAAAAAAAGGCAGAATGAGGTAAAAAGGAGAGTCAGCGTAATCACCCATCTGATCCTCAGCACTATCATCCGTCACCCTTTCCCTGTTCGGATGCATTAGAAAGCGATTAATATTGCCAAGAAGAGTGTAAGGCGACGGCAACAAAGTGGGTCACCACTAATGGGGGCTGTTGCTGATGCCTTGAGCAATCGCCATCGCCCGCTCGTAAGCCTCATCATCGTATTGGCAGGCGGACTGCCGCCAAGAAAAATCTTTTTTCATTCCTTCCCGGGCGATTTTCAGGAACACCTTTTGATCAGCAAATGCCTGATAACAGCGGGAGATAGCATAAAGAATCTGATCGGGGTCAAGGGAAGAAAAGACAAAACCCGTTCCCCTTTCGGTGTCCGATCTAAAATCAACGACGGTATCCTTGAGACCGCCGACACCGTGGACGATGGGGGGAGTGCCGTAGTTCATTGCGATCATCTGAGTCAGACCGCAGGGCTCAAAGCGAGAGGGAATCAGGAAGGCGTCGGCACCAGCATAAATCAAGTGGGCTAACTCTTCGTCCACGATCCCCAGCCGGCAGGCGACCCGATCGGGATAGCGTCTCTGAAGTTCTGCGAACAGCGGCTCCTGTTCACCGGCACCGAGAACGACTAACTGGACGGGCTGGGCAAAAAGGCGGTCGGCAAGGGCGGCGATGACATCAAAGCCCTTTTGATAGGCTAACCGAGACACGATGCCGATCAAAAGATACGAATTATCGGAGAGCCCCACTCTTTGGCGCAGGGCTAAGTTATTTTCCTTTTTGCCTGCCCGAACCGACCGACCGTCGTAGCGCCGGACCAAATACTTGTCCGTTGCCGGGTTCCAGACAGAAGTATCAATCCCGTTGAGAATGCCGATGAGCCGTTTTTCCGAAGCCCTCGTCTGTAAAAGCCCGTGAAAGCCCTCGCCATAGGCAGTGGTTTGAATCTCCTGAGCGTAAGTGGGGCTGACCGTTGTCACCAGGTCGGCGTAATAAAGTCCCGCCTTCATAAAACTGACGGTCCCGTGAAATTCCACACCGTTGACACTGAAGCATTCTGAAGGCAACCCTAAGGGCTCCAAAACGGACCGATCAAAGTTGCCTTGGTAAGCCAAATTGTGAACCGTGTAAACGGTTGCCGTGCCCCGAAAGAAGGGGTCATTAATGTAAATGGTCTTTAAGAAAGCCGGGACCAGACCCGACTGCCAGTCATGGCAGTGAATGACGCACGGCTTGAATTTTATGACTTTGCAGAGTTCCAGAGCAGCCCGGCACAGAAGACCAAATCGGAGCCAGTCATCGTCGTAGCCGTAAAGGTGCTCTCGGTCGTAAAACCCGAAGTGTTCTATGAAATAAACCATTACTCCGTCGTCTGAGAGGGCGTCGGAGCGATCTATGGCACAACCGAGTTGGAAACCGCCGAAGGGAATGTTGGGCAGGGTGGCAACTCTTTGGAAGGTCTGTTCTATTTTGAAGGTCGCCCGATACTTTGGCATCACGACCCGAACGTCGTGACCGGAGCGGGCTAATTCCTTGGGTAACGCGCCAACCACATCCGCTAGCCCTCCCGTTTTGGCAAACGGAAACATTTCGGAAGCAACGAAAAGAAGGTTCTTCTTCGCCCTCCTACCTCTTCTCTTGCCCTTTGCTGTGACGCCTTCCATCTCGCAACTCACCCCAATCATCGGACACTGTTTAGACTCTCTTCTTAGAAATGGTTTTCGGCTCCTTCTCCATTGTTTGATGCTCAGCGACTATTCGGGTTTCCCCTCTCGGTTCCGAGCCAAGAGTCTTCCAGCCGGCTCCTGTCAGGAGCAGGATGCTCTCATCGGGTCTACCAGAAAGATCCCAGGCGGCAAAGGCGATAGCACCCGTCGGTTCGGTCCACAAGCCTAAGTGCCGTAACTCGCACTGCGCATTAAGGATAGCCGATTCCGGCACGGCGATAAAGTCGCCACCCGTCTCTCTGACTGCCTGCACGATCTGATGCACGCGGGGAGGTGACGGGACCGCAACGCCTTCTGCGACCGTCGTGGAAATAGGAAGGTCCCAACCATAAACTGCGTTGCA
This sequence comes from Candidatus Caldisaccharidevorator malaysiensis, assembly GCA_025057575.1. GTDB lineage: Bacteria > Armatimonadota > Fervidibacteria > Fervidibacterales > Fervidibacteraceae > Caldisaccharidevorator > Caldisaccharidevorator malaysiensis. The sequence continues at coordinate 23,896 of JANXBO010000036.1, read as the reverse complement.
GATGGGCGCGCAGGCTTCCGCTTGCACACAGTGGAGGCGAGGGAGTCCTTCAATAAGACCCGACAGAAGCATCTCTTGAAAACCCAGGTGCATGCCTAAGAGCAGGTCTCCGTTCCCGACGGGAATAAAGACCCCCAAATCCGGTCCGATCGACCAGTCCATCTGTTCGGCAATTTCGTAGGCGACTGTTTTGGTCCCCTGAAGATAGTAAGGGTGCCAAGTGTGGCTGGCGTAGGCGGCACCAGTCGCAAGGAAATGGAGGACGGCTTCTGATGCTTCCGTCCTGTCTTTTGCCGGGTGAATGACGGCACCAAATTCCCGAAGGGCAGCCAGTTTTCCGGGGGACGAAGTTTGAGGAACAAAGATATGACACTTGATCTCGGCTGCTCGGCAGGAGGCTGCCAGAGCCACTCCGGCATTTCCAGACGAATCTTCCGCCACTTCCGTGACACCGCCCGCCTTAAGGACAGAAACTAAAACGCTGGCACCCCGATCTTTAAAACTCCCTGTTGGGTTAAGGAACTCCAGTTTCAAGCGACTGCGACCGTCGGGAGTTGCCATCATCGGAGTGGTTCCCTCCCCAAGGGAGACGGGTGAAATATTTGGGGGCAGCGCGAGAAACGCCCTATATCGCCAGAGGGTCCAGTCCTCAAGCCGAATATCTGTCTTTCTTAAGTCATCCCGGGGAAGCCAGAGCAGGGGAGAGCCGCAGTGGCATTGCCAGACCAAAGGCTCTGGCTGGCAGGTCGCCTGGCAAATGGAGCAAAATAAGGTCAAGGGACTCTCACATAGTCAAAGTTAGCACACCTTTCAGTTAGATAAAAAAATCGGGTCCTTTGTCGGTGGGATGATGGTTGGGGTCGTGAAATGTAGAATGACGGAGTGGTATAATCGGGGCACGAACCGGTGACCGGTGATGAAAAGAGGGCAGGCGCTTCTGGAATTAGCGATCTCCATAATCTTTCTGGTCTTGGTTTTGGCAGGGATCGCTGACTACGGTCGGGCACTGATTGTTCAGATAGCTCTCAGGAATGCCGCTAGGGAAGGCGCTCTGTATGCCGCCCTAAACCCAGTCCGGGACAATGACCAGGATGGACGCGTTCATGAAGATCCCCGCAACGGTGCCGACGATGACGGGGACGGAAGGGTGGACGAGGACCCGAACGAAACGCTGGAAATAAGAGAGGTGGTCAGAAGGGAAGCCCGTCGGGTCGGAATCACCCTTGCGGACAATGAGATCGTCATTACACCAGCCCTGGGTGCCCAGCAGGGACAGCCTATCACGGTGACCATTAACAAAAGCATTCCAACCCTTTTCGTCCGCCTTCTGGGAATTAACTCCATCCCGGTTAATGCCACCGCTTCGGCGCCGGTGATCCAGCAATGAGAGGGTCCAGGCGCGGACAGACGACGGTGGAATTTGGCTTGAGTGTCGCTCTATTTGTCCTTCTTCTTCTGGGATTGGTGGAGGCGGGTCGGTATGTGTTCGTGCTGGGAAGCCTGACCAATGCTGCCAGAGAAGGAGCCCGCTATGCCGTCGTCCAGACTGGAGCGCCGGTTTCCGAAATTGTCAACCGGGTGCGCCAAGCAACAGCCGGCGTGGACAGAAATCAGGTGCAGGTAACGGCTCCGGCGCCTCCCCGACTGTCCGGAACCTATGTGACCGTCACGGTCTCTTACCCTTATCGGTCCATCTTAGGATGGGTGTTCAATAGGACCATCACGGTGACATCGGAGATGCGCGTGCCTTAAAAGGAGGCGAGAGCCGTGCAAAAGGGGCAAACAGTCGTCGTGGTCGTTCTCGCTTTGGTGGCTTTGTTAGCCGTGGCAGGGCTGGCTCTGGACGGGACGAATATCTATCGAGCGCGAAGAATCCTTCAAAACGCCGCTGACAAGGGGGCGTTAGGAGGTTCCCTCTTTATCGCTATGAACAAAGGTGTGACGACGATTACCCGCCAACAGGTTTGGAACGAGGTCTCCCGGTATGTCCAGATGAACGGGGGAAATCCTCAGACCGCTGTTGCCTATCTGGTTGTCAATGAGGACTGTGACGGTCGGGCTGACGAGGATAGAGTTGATGGAGTAGATAATGACAGTGATGGGCGCATAGATGAAGACCCGACCAGTGTCGGCAACCCTCTTCTGCAACTGGATGCCAACACCGTCCGGCAGACCGGCAATCTCACTATTGACCGGTCGGTAGAGGGTGTGTGGTGTTCCACCAGGGGAACCATCCAAGTCCTTTTTGGCGGGTTTTTGATGAAGCCTGAGGAGACTGTTCAAGCACAGGCAAGGGCGGACATTCGGGCAGTGGGTGTTGTCCCTCCTGGTCAGGGTGTCGCTCCCATCGCCGTTCACTATGAGATCGTCCGCAGGGCTCAGCGTGGTGACATCCTGACGGTTTGGGACGGCTACAGTTACCAGGCAACCTTGCAGCAAGGTAACCAGTCTACCAACTATGGCGAACCGGCTAATCCCTACGCCGGTTGGCTCAATTTGGAGTGGATTCACAATGCCGAGCGAGACCACATTGAAAATAGGGAAGTAGATCAATCGCCGGGAACTAACGAACTCAGGCAATGGATCAGGGATGGAAGCCCCTTCTCCATCTATGCCGGTCCTATTTCTCTACCTCCCAACCCTCCCAGCACTCAAGGCGATTTCATCTTCGGCGAGCCCGGTATCCGAGCAGCAGCGCTCCACGAACTGCGCAATTATGTCGGAAGAACCTTCATCTTCGTTGTCTACGACCGCTGGCACGACCGAAACAGCCTCAACCAGATGTTCCCGAATCACGGCAGTTTTCCGCAGAAGACCTTTTATCACGCCATCGGTTTTGTCGCCGTCCGGCTCACAGAAGTGAGGTCGTCAGGCAATCCAAAATATGTAAGGGGCTCCTTTGAGTATTTCACCACTGGGGGATCTATGATTCCGGGTGCCGGCATCGCTTGCGACGATATGATGGCGAGGACCGTGGTGCTGGTTGAGTGAAGGAGGGTAAGGCGGCAGACACCTACAAAACTGTCCCAAAAGATTCAATGCGCTCTACCAGTTCCATTGTTCGTGCTGCGTCGGCGAAGTGGGTCATCGGCATTTGATCCCTAACAATGCATTCCAGAAAATGGAAGTTTTCGTCCCGATAGCCGTAAGTGATCCGGGTGTCGTCAGTGCCAGTTAACTCGCTCCCTTTCACGACTTGCCCTTCGGCTCCCTGGCGAAAGATCTCCGCCATTTCAGGAGCCCGTATGTAAGCGCTGATGCCTCTACCGTGCACTTCAAATCTCTCATATCGGCTACCCGCTGTTCGGTTCGCTAAGAGGACCCCGCACCGCCCGCCTTGAAAAGTGATCAAGGCGTAAAACAGATTGTGCGAATGCATCCACTTCTCCCAATGGGACAGGACCCGTGCCTCCACGGTCACCGGTTCCCCCAAAAGATCCCTCAGCACATCTACCGCGTGGATGATGTCCGTTGTAAGAATGCTCATCCCGTAGTAAGGACCCGATCCGAGCATATCCTTGTGGAACTCGGCGACGGCAGAACTAATACCGCCTGATTCGGCAATTTTCCTCTTGGCATATCGGTAAACAGCGGAGAAGCGACGGTTAAAACCGACCATCGTTTTCAACTTCCAACGGTCTGCTTCCTCCGCCATCGCCCAGGCATCATCTGCGTTACAGCCAGGAGGCTTCTCAATAAAGACGTTCTTGCCCGCCTGAAGGCAGTCTATGACGATGGGAGCTAGTCCCATCGGCGGCATTATCACATAAACGGCGTCCAGTTCCTCCCGTTCCAGCATTTTTCGGTAATCCGTGTATCTTTTTTCTTTCGGAACCGCGTATCGGTCGGCAGTTGCGTGAAGCCGATCCGCTCTCAGGTCACAGATGGACTCAATAACGGTGAAGGGGCATTCCGCCACGCTGGGATAGTGCACGGCATTTGCCATTGATCCGGCACCAATGAAACCGACCCTGACAACCTCCATATCGTGCCTCCTTATCTCTCTTGCAAGAGTTCCCAGAGGGCGATCGTGGCGGCGGCGACCGCGCCGAGGGAATTGATGGTTCCTTTCATCGGAATTGTCCACACTAGATCGGCTCTCTCCCTAATTTTGGGCGAAAGACCGGGACCCTCGGCACCGATAACCAGAAGGGTTGGTCTTTCGGGTAAGCTTTTCCTTATGTCCTGTCCCTCCAGGTCTAACGCCACCACCTTGCCGCCTTCCTTTTGAAATCGGGTGAGGAACTGGAGCAGGTTACCTTGACTGATAAGGATATGGAAACAGGCACCTGCCGATGCCTTAACGACAGCGGGTAATAGTGGGGCGGAACGACCCGCAGGAATGAGCAGACCGGTGGCACCCAGCGCATAGGCAGTCCTTATGATACTGCCCACGTTGCCAGGGTCTTGCCAATGGTCCAGACCCACGATCACGCCTTTCTGCTGGAAAGCTCTTTCCAAAAGTTGTTCTAACGATGCGAGGGGAAAAGGGCCGATGTCCGCGACGATGCCCTGGTGATGGTCGGTGCGGACGATTTGGGTCAACTTCTCCCGGGGCAGTGACCGGACTTTAATCCCCGCTCGTGAAAGTTCCTTACTAAAGTCCTCGGGCAGTTGTGATCCTTCTGCTACAAAAACAACCTGCGGTAAAATACCCGCTCTTAAGGCTTCCCGAACAGGATGACGACCATATATCCACATTCAATGCGTTGTGCCGTTCACAGTCCAACGGAGAAAATTTGCCAAATCTTGTCCATATCGGGCTTTTGGTGGCAAACCAAGAGTCCGTAGCGGAGACGGAGAGGTTCGTTGCGCTCAATCGTCCAATCCTGCCAGTAGAAAGGGGATGGGGACAGAAAGCCATAGTCACGCGCGAACCAGGGAGACGGATGCCAAGGATTCTCCGGTGCGTCCAGAAGAGCAACGCCAAGAAACCTTCCCGATAGTTCCCTACCATATAGGCACCATCGGGCTCTGGCGCCCATTGTCTCCGATTCGTCTTCTTTGCCTTCACTATTCCAGATTTTCCCACCCCCGGTCACAGCGATCTCAGGTCTCACCCGGACCGAGAAAAAAGCGTGATTGGTCTTACCGAGGACGAGAGATTCTTGAAGTGGGGTCACGGTAAGGTGGCAGATCATCAGCCAGCCCTCGGGTAGGTCCCGAAACTGAAACGAGCGGGCGTCGTGCATTAGGGCGGTCCCATCGGGACTGATCCATAGGGATCGGACCGTAAACTCGCTGTTGGTGATCGTTTCCGTTTGTTCGTGACGAATCTGACCTTCTCCTGGTCGGTCCAGCCAGAAACTAACGCCGTTGACATTTCCGTGCCCGATCCAGACGGAACGATGGTGAGGATACAAGTGCTGAGGTCCTATTGCGCACACTTCTTCCCCTGACAGCGCTCGGACAGGATAAAAGTAGGGAAGGCTGAGAGATGGGTCCGTTTGGTAGACCGTGATGGTGAGCCCGTTGCATTCCACAGTGATGGAACTACCAATTTCCTGGATTCGCCACACCAGCCAGATCCCTCATTTGTCTTCATAAAGTTGTTCTAAACATAGGGCTCTTCGCTTGTGGGGAAAGGAGGCCACTGCGCCCATTTTTCCGTTCCGACGAGAGGGACAAAGGTGCACGGACCCCTCCTTTCCGTGACGATCCGATTTCCTTTGCGGATGACCCGAATGAGTTCCTGCAAATGACGGTCCCCGACGGGCAGAACTAATCGTCCGCCATCTGCTAACTGGTCTATCAGAGGAGGAGGGATGTCCGAAGCGGCAGCGGTGACGAGGATCGCATCATATGGAGCATAAGGTGGCAGCCCTTTGGAACCGTCGCCGACGACCACATAAACATTTTTAAAACCCAACTGTTCAAGGATCTTAGCGGCGCGGTCCGCCAAATGCGGAATCCTTTCAATCGTAAAAACCGTCGCCGCCAGTCGCCCCAAAATGGCGGCTTGGTATCCAGACCCTGTCCCGATTTCTAAAACCTTCTCGTTGCCCTTGAGAGCCAACAGATCGGTCATTAAGGCAACGATATACGGCTGGGAAATGGTCTGCCCATAGCCGATCGCTAAGGGATAATCTTCGTAGGCTTGCCAAACATTTTCCGGGCGAACGAATTTATGCCGAGGGACCTCTGAGAAAGCCTTTAAAACCCGTTCGGTAACAATTCCTCTCCTCCGAATCTGATGCTCCACCATTGCTTGGCGGAGGCGGGCAAGGGATTCTTCTTGATCCCGCTGTCCGTTGTCGGAAGGATGAACCCTAATGACCGAAAAAAGCCCCATCAGGCTGTCCTCTCGGGAGGGTAAGAGACGCCCGATGCCTCGGTCCGTTCCCCTTGTCGGATCGTCTCATCGCCCGGCAGGATATTGAACTTCTGAAGGCAATATTGAATGCTCGCTTTCAACTCGGTGTGGGTGATGGTGCCCCCTAACAAATCTGCCCGAAGCATTCTGTTGAGTTCTGCCAGAACCTCTGCCTTGGTCTTTCCCTGTGTCATCCAGTAATCCACATTGGCGCGAAGCCGTGCCATCCTTCGGTTGGGAATGTCCTTGACGGCTTTTTCAACAAACTGAAGGACGTCCTCCAGATTGCGGGTCCGAACCTCCCGCTCCCCATCAACAAAGATCATCTCCTTCGTGGTCTCGTCAACGGTGACATTAATCTGGTTCGTAGAACTGCCCGGCGTTTCGTAAACGATGGCGATGTTGGCGTGCCGGTGACCCTGCTCGTCCCAGGTGGACACGTCAAACCGCAGGTTGCCGTAAATGACTTTCCCCACATAGGGGGACAAAGTCACCACGAGGCTTCTTTGGACCTGATCGGCTAATTCTCCCATAGCCGAAGCCTCCTGCTTTTAGCAATGCCCTTACGGGTTATCCGTTTTTTCTGACTCTGACGCAGTTCTTGAAACGCTCTCTTTTTCGTCCAAAGTCCTGTCCAAATCCTCAATGGCTTGACAAAGTGTCTTGATCTGATCCGAATCGGTAGCGCCCTGTCGGTGCAACTGATACACTACTTCGCCCAAACGGAGAATCAAATCGTGGCGCTTGCTGACGAGGGCTCGCATTTCTACCTCCCGAGCTGTCACCGAGGAGCGACCGACCAACCAGGACCAAGCCCGACAAAGCGCACTAAAAGCGACTCTCAAGGCTACCCCCACCGCGCGCACGGACTGTTGCCACGCCTTGGACCGCCACTCCCGAATGCGCATCTCCCTGATCAGGGCTTCTTTACTTTGGGGTCTCCACACGAGAGGGTTGCCTCCCCGCCTTTATCCTTCGGGTCTGGTGGGAATCCTTCGTCGGTCAGAGACAAAGGCTTCCAGAATATCTATCGGGACGGGCATCACGATAATCGTGCTCCTCTCCGTCGCCACTTCCGTTAGCGTTTGAAGGAACCGTAACTGGAGGGAACCAGGGTGCCGACCCATAATCTCCGCCGCTTGCGCAAGGGTCTCGGAAGCCTGAAATTCGCCCTGAGCGTGAATGACTTTGGCTCTTCGTTCCCTCTCGGCTTCTGCCTGCCTAGCCATTGCCCGCTTCATCGCATCGGGAAGTTCCACATCTTTAATGGCAACCATATCCACTTTGATCCCCCACGGGTCCGTCGCTGCGTCTATGATCCGTTGAAGCCTTTGATTCAGTTCCTCCCGGTGGGCAAGAAGTTCGTCCAGTTCGCTTTGACCGATGACATCTCTTAATGTCGTTTGCGCTACTTGCTGGGTGGCGAAAATGTAGTTCTCCACCCGGACGATGGCGCCGGCGGGGTCTAACACCCGGAAGTAGACGACTGCATTGACCTTAACCGTCACGTTGTCTTTTGTGATGATCTCTTGCTTGGGAACGTCCACCACGAAGACTCGTATGTCTACCTTAATCATCCGCTCAAGGACGGGGATGATTAACTGAAGACCGGGTGGCGTGACGCGAACCAGTTTGCCCAGTCTCAAAACGACACCTCTCTCCCATTCCGAAACGATCCGAATTGCCTGAGCGATAATCACAATAACGACGACAATGGCTACCACAATCAGTTGAGCGAGAATCCGTGCCGCTGCTCCCTCCATAATCAGACCCTCCTTAGGTCTTTCTCCTCACCTTCAGCCGAAGTCCTTCTATGTCTACGACCTCCACCTTCTCTCCTGCTTTGATCTCTCCGTCAACCGCATCTGCCGTCCACCAGGTGCCGCTAATGAAAACGGTCCCCGATGGACTGAGGTCCGTTCTGGCTTCTCCAAAGGAGCCGATCAAACCCTCCCGACCAAAGGCGGGTTTTCTTCTTTGACTCCTGACGATGGCGACGATGGCGCCACCCAGAATCGCCCCCACCATAATCCCCAACCCGACAAGGGTCGCCGGTGACACCCGAAAATAACCAGCATAGAAGGGCTGACCGGGACCGGGCTCCGGGATCAAAAAATAACCTCCCAAGATCAAAGAGATCAGTCCTGCGATGGCTAACACGCCGTGGCTGGCGACGAACAACTCGGCAACAAAAAAGGCAGCAGCTGCCAGAATAAGTAGGACACCAACGACGTTCACTGGAATCAGCATCGCCGAGTAAAGGAACAGAAGGAAGGCGATGATGGCGACCGTAATGGGCAGCACCGCGCCAGGGTTGTAGACCTCAAGAACAAACCCTAAAACGGCGATAAAGAGCAATAATAAGGTGACGTTCGGGTTGGAGAGGAAGTGGAGGAAACTCTCCTTGGGCGTCATCGTGATTTCTTCAACGACGGTCCCACTGGTTCGCAGCGTCGCGACCCCTGCCGCTGTTCGGACTCTGCGACCATCCAATTGCCTGAGGAGATCGGTCAAGTCTTCGGCGACCAAATCTATGACTTTCTCCTGGACCGCTTCGTTAGCCGTTAAGACGGCACTCTGGCGGACCATTTTTTCGGCCCACTTGGTGTTTCGTTTCCTCTCTTCTGCGATCGCCCGGATCGTCCCGACAACGGCGTTGGTGGCTTTCTCCATCATTATCTTTTGCATCTCCGTGGGTGGACCTTCAGTGCCGGTCGGGGATACCAGAACAGGATGGGCAGCGCCGATCCGGGAGGCAGGCGCCATTGCGGCGATGTGGGCTGCCATCACAATGAAGGCTCCGGCGCTATCCGCATTTCCACCCCTTGGCCATACGAAAACGACGATCGGGACCCGGGAGTTTAAAAACAGGCGAACGACTTCCTGCATCGCCTCCAACATCCCACCCGGGGTGGTTATCCGGATAATGAGGCACTGGGCTCGGTCCTGCTCGGCTTTTTCAATGGACCGCTTTAGGTAATCGGCAAGCGCTTGGTTGACGAAAGCATCTTTTAAGGTGACGACATAGACAGGTTGCCCCACCACCGGCTGAGCCAAGATTACCTGGGTAAGCAAAAGAACTAAACCAAGGTAAGTCGGTCCTTTCACTACTTTCCCCTCATATCAGGATAGCCCATCCGATTCAGCCTGTCAACTGATGGATCCGGTAATTTCCCCGATCAAACGCTTCAAGAAGCAAAGCCCCTTTGCTTTGTCCGTATCGTCGTAAACTTCAATGTTCAAAACGCCGTTAAAGCCGGCATTGAGGAATTCAGAAAGCACTTGTTGCCAGTTAATGACTCCTTGACCGGGAACCAGGTGAAGGTCATCCTTGCCATCGTTGTCATGGATGTGGGCACCGACCAAACGGTCTTTGCAGACCCTAAGAAACTCCCTTAGGTCGCCGGAAACAACGGCGTGACCGACATCCAGGCAGACCTTCAAGTAGGGGGAAGAGGCTTTGTTGAGCACTTGCGCCATTTCTTCGGGGCTATCCAGCAAAAAGATGATTTCGCTCCCAGGAGGGGAAGGGCTCACATTCTCCAGTGCAAGAGGCACTTTGAGTTTTTCGGCGAAGGGCAAAAGGAAGTCTAAAGACCTGCGCAACGAGTCCAAGGCTTTACTTCGGACCCAATCTAAGGTCGGAATGCCGATGCCATAGCCGGGGTGAACTGTCACCCAGAGGGCATCCGCTTCCCCCGCAATTCTCAAAAGGTGCGTCACATACTCCACCGCTCGAGCGCGAATATAGGGCAGGTAATCTGCCAGGTTCAAGACATAGGGGGTATGAAATGAGCAGGTCAGTCCCGCTTGCTGGACCAGCCTCCTTAATTCTCTCACTCTTGCCGAATGGAAGCGCTCCAGCCACTGATCGGGTCCAAAAAGGTCAATCTCTAAATGGCTGGCACCGTGCTGGACGGCAAAGGCGATATACTCTTCCGGTGGTTTGGGAAACGCTACCAGCCCTGGTCTCACCGATTGCCACCTTCCCTTTCCAAAATTAAGCCACTTTCGTAATTGCGACCAATTATTGAGTTTGGAGACATCCTGTCAAGGATGTGGTTCCAAAATTGTGGAAGACTGGCTTTTTAAAGGTGAACCTTTCTGATGCAGATGTGCCCGGCTTGCAGTTGGAATAACTTTGATGCGGCGAAGACCTGTAGCCGCTGCGGTGAGCCGTTGCGAAACCTTCTGGGGCAGGGGGAAATTCTGAGGGGAAGATATCGTCTGGTGCGGGTCTTAGGGTGTGGGGGAATGGGTGCGGTTTACCTTGCTGAAGACCTCCAGTCTGCTAATCGCTTGGTTGCTGTTAAAGAAAACTTTGACCCTTCTCCCGAATCTGCCTCTCAGTTTGAACTGGAAGCCCAAATCCTTAAGGACCTGTATCACCGACATCTGCCACGAGTCTTTGACTTCTTTGTTGTCCCGGAGACGGGGAAGCAGTATCTGGTGATGGATTACATCTCTGGGGACGATTTGGAGCAGATGGTTAGCCGGAAAGGACCCCTGTCGGTCCGAGAGGCTCACCAAATCTTGTCCCAGGTGGCGGATGCAGTCAGTTATCTTCATTCCCAATCGCCGCCGGTCATTCATCGGGACATTAAGCCCAGCAACATCAAAGTAGCGACGGACGGTCGGGCGGTTTTGGTGGACCTGGGAATCGCTAAAAGATTTCAGCCTGGCAAGGAAACAATTGGCGCCGCTGCTGCGGTCACCCCCGGCTACTCGCCGCCCGAGCAATACGGTCAGGGTATCACCGATCAACGATCGGACATTTATTCACTGGCTGCCACCTACTACTTTGCCCTAACCGGACGGATGCCACCCGAAGCCATAGATCGGGTGACCCGAGGGGAGCAACTGATCCCTCCCTCCCAATTTAACCGTAGTGTGCCCCCCCACCTGGACTCCGCCATTTTGAAAGCAATGTCCCTTAAGCCTGATAACCGCTATCCCTCCGTCGCTGCCTTTATGAGCGCCGTTGTAGGGCGTCCCAGTTACGGTCCCTTTACCCATCCGGTGCCGACCAACCGAACAAGGCAGCGTTCTTACCCCCGTTCGCCGACCCCCTCACGAGCACCGTCCGTCCCGTCCTTTGACTTTTTCATTGAGTTACTTTTTTGGTTATTAATTGCCTCGGCTTTTATCGTCTCCTTTTTTGTCGGGGGTTGTCGGGGTTGCATCATCATTCCGATCCCGCTAATGATCATTGGCTTTCTCGCCTTTAAAGCCCCGTGGATAGCCGTTGCGCTTTTTGTTTTTTGGTTGGCTCTGGTGAGGTTGGGTAATTCTCTACGGTCGGTGTGATCGTTTCGGTCCTACCAGGGCACAAGCCATTTGAGGCGACAGACCAGTGCCAGGTTCATTACCCCTTGAAGGCAGATGAGGGCAGGGGGCGGTCGTCCGATTGAGGGAAGGAGGCGGATCGGTTCAACGGACAGGAACAGAGCAAAGGGAGCCCACAAGCGCGCCGTCTCCCCTCGCACGAAACCCGTAAGGTCCAAAAAAAGGAGGATCGTCAGTGTCGTTACCGTCAAACTTGGGGGGAAACCCGCCCGCCACCAGACCAATAGGTAAGCGGCCGTAAGCGTTATCCAAAGCCCGCCCAGTGAGAGGGCAAATTCCCACCAGTTTGCAAAGAGCCAGGGCAACCACGATCGGCTGTGCCCCCCTGCTTGAAGGGAGTGCGCTTTGCTCGCTTCCCAAAATGTGGCAACGGGCTCAAACCCCCAAAAAAGCCAAGCGACAAGAAAAGGGCTTATCGCAAGGGCGCTGAGAACAGCCAATTGAATCAAACCGACCCAGCGTTGCGGAGCATCATCTTTTTTGGTGATGAGCCACGCCCCGTAAGCCAGCAGGCACAGAAAGGGGATGGCGTTCTTAAAAGCGGTGAACAGGCTCCCACCGGCAAGGAAGCCTAGCAGAATGATCAGCAACCAGCCTCTATTCGTGGCTCGGAAGATCATCCACTGGTGGAAAAGAAACAACTGAAGAACAATCAGAAACAGGTGCATGCTGTCAACAGCAGGCATCCAAAAAAGGGTGCCGGGGGTCGTGGCGGGAAGAACAGCGGCAAATACCCATAGATCTCTACTAACGAAGGATCTCAGCAAAAGCCACCAAATCAGGTAGGCAGCCGAGTTGAGAAGGACCAGCATCAGACCGAGAAGGGCGGCACTTTGTAGTTCGGTTGCCGTGACCGTCCTGAAGTGTTTCCAGTCTTCAGGAACAAAACCTTGCAGGGGACGGGGGAAGGCTTCGGCAAGAATCTGTGCCATCTCATCGTTTAGGAGCCATTGGCGAACCGGTTCCAGGGGCGAGGAGAGGCTGATCAACCGTCCAGCGGCGAAAAAAAGAGCCATTCCAGGTGGATGGGTTGCTGCGTGAAAGGGCTTTGCGGACAGTCCTTGATGATAAGTGCTCAGATAGGCACCCACGCCCTCTCTTTCTGCTTCCCTTGCCTCCAAAAAGAAGGTCGTGGAAACAGGGCTCGAGACAATTAAGGACCAATAGGTGCCAGGGGAGGACCAGGGACCACTGGGAATGATGGAAAAGCCGAGCCGAACTATCAAAATCGTTGCGAGAGCCCCAACGAGAGCACCTTTTGGTAACATTTGGAAGCGAAGGCGAGCCAGCCCTTCAAAAACTAAGGACCCGATCAGTAGAACGATGAGCCAAAAAATAGGAAACTGAACAGTGTCTTGGTAGGACCAGACCCATTCACCGGTAACGCCGATGGGCACCTGAGCGGACAAGAGGATACCAAAGGCAGCCAGCCAGAGCCAAGCAGGCAGCCAGAAGACTTTCCTGTTGAAAAGGAGCCATTGCCCTTGCGGATGCTGTCTTGGAACCTGAGGAACCATTGGGCAGCCGACTAAGATCCCGCCTTCAAAAAGGCATCTCTCCCTTGAACCAGTGCCCTCAACTTTACGTCCGCCACACTCCTATGGAGCATCCACAGTCCGCAATCGGGATGAACCCATTGGACCCGTTCTGGTCCAAGAACATTAACGGCTTTCTCAATGCGGCGGGCGATGGTCTCGGGCGATTCAATTTCGTTGTCTTTAATGTCCACCACTCCGCATCCAACACTCAAGTGAGGGGGAAGGTCACGGAAGACCTCCAACTCTTGAAATCCCCTCCTTGCCATTTCCAGAACCAGATGGTCGGCTTTCAGAGAGTCGAAAAAAGGCAGAAGGTCCTTCCAAAATCCCTTTTGAATGGTCTGACCACCATAGTTACCAAAGCAGAGATGAACCCCTTTAACTCCCGAAAAAGCGTCCAGAACGATATTGATGACCTCCGCAGCAAAGGGTCCATCGTGGGGATGACCGGGCAGGTGGGGCTCGTCAATCTGAAGCACTTCGCAAGTAAGCCTTTTGACTTGATCGGAGAGAATGCGAGCGATGTCAACGGCGAGTTGGTGACGGTCCCCATAGAAACGGTCCAAGACCATATGGGCGAGCATATAGGGGCTGGTAACGGTGAACTTCAGAGGTTTGTCGGTCAAGGATCGGGATAAAGAGCAGTCGGCTAACAGATTCAAAGTCCCCGCTTCAAGCCGACCGACAACGACGGCAGCGGGCTCCTTCCGGTAACGAAGGCGGCTTTCCTTTTGAAAGAGTTGGATCTCTTCTGCCGAAAGTCGGGTGCGCATGCCATCAAGAGGTCTTAAAAAGTAATCTACCATTCCCTGAGTCTCCGAATGGGCAGGGTCAAAGCGAACGATCTCGCCATCGCTGATCACGTCCACTCCCGCCAATTCCTGGGTCTTAAGGACCACCATCAAAGCATCCCGCAAATAGGCTTTCTGTCCCATCGTCACATACCAACTCGGTGCGGGGTAACTACCGACCACTGTAGTCAATGGTCGGATCGTCGGCAATTGCCTCAAAACGGTTACCTCCTTCAGTCCCAATCATACCGACCCAACGCCTTACCTGTTTCCCACATTGCGAAAAGATTTTCCAACGGCGTTCCCGGTGCCAGATTGTTGCCTTCTCTTAAGATGAACCGACCTCCTTCCATCACCCCACTAGCAAGAATGTCCGCGACGGTTTGCCGAACTTTTTGGGGATTGCCGAACCTGAGCAAGGGCACTGAAGGACCGCCCAGTAACTCCACCTCCGGTCCCAATTCCCTCCTCGCTTTGCCCAAGTCCACAGGATAACCCGTATCAATGCTCCGAACTCTTAGATGTTCTTTAAGGAACAGAAAATGCCGCTGAGCATCGCCGCAAAGGTGAATGTGCACCGCTGCCCCTTCCTTTGCCAGTTCTTGGACCAGCCTTTGATGAAAAGGGAAAATCAATTCTCTGTAGTCCTCAAGGCTCAGAAGTTCAATGGAGTCGTCGGCAAAGGCGAAGGAAGAAACTTTCTCTTCCATTCCTAAGTGCCGTCGGTAAGCCTTGATCCGCTCAATGATGGCAGTCGTTACCAAATCTAGCAATTGAAGAGCATAGTCGGTGTCTTCCTTAAGGTCCAAAGCGAACTCCGTTGCCCCCCTCAGATTGCAGCAGACGGTCATCGGACCGTCCGTGCCCAATCCGCAGGGAGTAACGGAAACAATTGGCTTGCCGTGAAAAGTCCACCCCTCCCTCATCTTGTCCACAAAAAATTGGTAAAAATCCCAGTTTCGGCGCATTAAACCGCTCACGAAAGGATCCGGGATTCCCTTGTCCAAAATCATCTTTTTGTTGTCGGCGTTAAGGATCGGATGGTGTCGGGAACCTCTCCAGGGCAAAAGCAAATAGGGCAGCCGAACCAGGCAGCCTCGTAAACATTTTGGAAATCAACGAAAACGGACCAGCCTGAGGAGGGCAATCCCATCTCAGCGTCCTGAGGAATGTGATGCCGGACCCAGTAAAAATGCTCTAATTGCCTCTCCAGCATCAGTTGGGGATTGGAAAAATAGTCCTCAAAGGTCATCTTGCGGGGATTGGCTTCAAGGATGTCCATCGTAAAGCGGACATTGATCCCGAAAATGATCGGCACCCTGATGGGACGACCCTTCCGGTAGGAATCCCAGACAAGGGCAACCTCTTCGTTGTGCCTTTCAAAATCGGTGCTCATCGGAAGCCTCCTAACGATTTACTTTTGGTGGGCTCATTCTTTGTTGTAAATTTTGGGTCTGGTTTGACAATCGTCTTTGGAGATGGCGAAGGAGGGAAGAGTAAATGGAGAGGGTTCGCGTGGGGGTGGTCGGAACGGGATCCATCTTTCGGGGCGCCCATCTGCCCGCCTACCCGGAGATTGAAGAGGCGCAAGTCGTCGCTCTGTGTGACAATGATCCCCGCTCCCTTGGTGCCGCTGCTCGGGCAATGGCAGACCTTTACGAAAGAACCGCCCAGCGTCTGGAAGAGCGGGGAGAAAAGGAAAGGGCGGAAACACTTCGGAAGGATGCGCAAAAGGTGACTCTTTATCGGGACTATCGGGAGATGCTCAAGAAGGAGAAACCGGACCTGGTGGAAATTTGCACCAGCCCCGACGCTCACGCACCCATCGCCATTGAGAGCCTGAAAGCAGGATCCAATGTAATGTGCGAGAAGCCGATGTCCCGAACCTGGTTGGAATGCCTGGACATCTGCCAGGCGGTGGAGGAGACCGGCAAGTTTTACCAACACAATGAAAACTGGCTCTATGATCCCTTCTATTACACCGTGCGAAAGTTTTTGGACGCGGGCGCCATCGGGGAAGTTGTCGCTCTTTACCTCAACACCGCCCATCCGGGTCCGGAGAACCGACTTTTCTTCTGGGATGAAAAACTGGCTGGCGGAGGCTCCCTCCTTGACAACGGCATCCACGCCGTTACGGCATCGTGGTTCCTTGCTGGCTTTGACACGCGACCGGTCACCGTAAAGGCGGCAGCGCCCATCGGGATTGCCCAGCGAATGCCTTTGCGGATCATTGACGGTCGGTTCCGCCCCTTTCGGGTGGAGGATGACGGTCACATCCTCATCCTGTTTCAGGAACCAACAACGGGTCGCTGGGCAACGGCTCACGTGGAGGGATCGTGGAGTCACCCCGATTCGCCACCGACAGCGATCTACGGAACGATGGGAATGATTCGACCCACCTACGAAGACGGACGGCTTCATTTGGAAATAACGGACTCCTTCGGAAGGATTCGGAAAGTAGAAGCGTCAGGTCCCACCTGGACCTTCTGGCCATCCAGTTTTTATGGAGAGATCAAAAATATGGTCCAGTGCGTCTTGAGTGGTGTGAAACCGATCTGCGACCATCAAGTGGGCGCCGAGTCGCAGGCGATCGTCGGTGCCGCTTACCTGTCTCAAGCGAGAGGGCAAAAGGCGGTCTCGTTGGAGGAATATAAGGAATTTGCTCTCGCCATCCGAAAGAAAGCCGGCAAGCGGGCCAATGAGGTTCTCATTGAGGAGCAGTTAAAAGCCCTTCACAAGACGGTTACTGATTAAGGGCAAAAGACCATCGCCCAGGGAAACAAAATGGTGCGTCAGGCGGTCATTTTGGCAGCGGGAAAGTCCACACGAACCTACCCTCTGACCATTAACCTGCCAAAGCCTCTCTTGCCGATCGGATGCCGTCCGAATTTGGGAAACCTCCTTTTAGGACTTAAGAAGGCAGGAATTGAGAAGGGCATCATCGTCGTTTCCTTCCACGCTGATCAGGTGCGCCAGCGTTTTTGCCACCAGTTTGAAGGACTGTTTCTTGACTATGTAGAACAAGGAGACCCCTTGGGGACCGGTCACGCTCTCAAGATGGCGCGGCCAAAACTGGAACGAGCCCCCTTCCTCGTCCTCAATGGCGACGATTTGCTTCTTCCCAAGGCGATCGTAGAGGCGACAAAGGCGATTCCGTCTCTGGTCGTCGCTCCCCATCCCCAGCCAACCCGATTTGGGATCGTTCAGGTCCAAAACGGTTTCGTGAAAAAACTTGTAGAGAAGCCTCAAACCGCACCGCCCGAAGCCCTGGTCAGCACCGGCGCTTACTGTCTGCCCTACGAGTGCCTTTCTTTGCTAGATTCCCTGCAACCGGCGCCGGACGGAGAATTGAGGTTGACGGACATAATGGGTCCGATAATAGAGGCGGGTTTGAAAG
The DNA here is from genome assembly GCA_025057575.1 of Candidatus Caldisaccharidevorator malaysiensis. GTDB lineage: Bacteria > Armatimonadota > Fervidibacteria > Fervidibacterales > Fervidibacteraceae > Caldisaccharidevorator > Caldisaccharidevorator malaysiensis. The sequence goes on along the minus strand of JANXBO010000036.1, from coordinate 6,511 downwards.
CAGTCGTCACCGACGACGGTTGGATTCCGGTCACCTACCCCTGGGATGTGTTGCTGGCAACCGCTCGCCTCTTATCCTTATGGGGCACGACCGATGGCGACGATCTAATGCTTCCCCCCATTGTCCTGGGCACCATTGATCCGACGGCAAGAGTTGAGGGACCAGTCCGAATTGAAGAGGGAGCGGTCATCGGAAAAGAGGCGTTTGTGCTGGGACCTTCCGTCATCGGCAGGGACGCTTTCGTCGGTGAGGGAACGGTTGTGGAGGGGAGCGTCCTTGGGGCTCGCTGTCGGATTGGGTCCCGATCGGTAATTCGGAAGTCAATCCTCTTTGACGATGTTACCGTAGGGTCCGATTGTCACATTAGCACGAGTGTCATCGGGCGAAGCAGCCGATTGGAGGACGCAGTCAGGGTTAAAGACCGTTCCCCTACCGGTCTAACCGTTCGGTCTGTTGTCAGGGGTATGGTTGTTGACTCCGGTTTAGAGGAATTGGGGTGCCTCATCGCCGAAGAAGTCGTCGTGGGAAAAGGAGTCGTTCTTTACCCCGGTGTCAAAGTCTGGCCAGGTCAGAAAATCCGCTCCTGGTCAGAGGCCATAGAGGACGTGCAGGGCTGAAGGACGGGATGGCAACGATGAGAATAACCGATGTGCGCGCTTATGTGATAGAAGTGGAGACCAAGCGGTTTTTTCGATGGCGCCACGGACTGCCCGGTTCCGAGGCTAAAGCGGAGGTTTGCTGGCTCCACATTCTCACTGATGAAGGAGTGGACGGGCTGGCAGCATCCGGCCACGGCTTCATCGTTGCCGATACCGTTCGGCGCCGGCTTAAGGAAGCCCTAATCGGCAAAAATCCCCTGCAAAAGGAGGAGATCTGGCATCTTCTGTGGGAAATAGACCGGATAGAGGAGTTTCCCATCTACGCTTTCGGGTTAACGGACATTGCGCTGTGGGACATCACCGCAAAAGTAGCGGGGCTCCCTTTGTATCAAATCCTTGGGGGTGCACGGGAGAAAATCCTCGCTTATGCCTCCACAGTGACCTGGGAGACGGAGGAAGACTATCTTCGTTACGCCGACCAGCTGGTTGCAATGGGGTATAAAGCAATCAAACTCCACGCCTGGGGGGATGTAAAACGGGACGGTCAACTGGCGCTTCGTCTTCGAAGGCATCTGGGTGACGACATCTTCTTGATGTATGATGGGTCAGCGGGTTTTCGCTACGAAGAGGCACTGGCGTTAGGGAAAATGCTGGAAGAAGCCAACTTCCTTTGGTATGAAGAGCCTATGAGAGAATTCAACATTTGGCAATATGCCCGTCTTTGCCGGGACCTGACAATTCCTATATTGGTGCCCGAAACCACAGAAGGCAGTCACTATAATGCCGCCGACTTCATCGTGCACGGGGCAGCCGATCTGATTAGGACCAGCACCCATTTCAAAGGTGGCATAACGGGCGCTCTGAGAATCGCCCACTTGGCGGACTCTTTCGGTATGTATGTGGAAGTGCACGGCGGGGGCTATCCGAACCTCCATATTGCGTTGGCGGTTCCCAATACCCGCTTCTATGAGATATTAGTTATTGACGACCCAGAGAGGGAGCGGGAGGAGCAGGGGGAACTGGGCATTGATCGTGACGGTTATGTGCACGCTCCGACCCGCCCAGGGATTGGCTGGCAAGTTGACCTTGAAGAAATCCAAAAGCGGTCCATCGCCATCGTTTAGGGGGCGGACAACCTGTTAGGGGCAAAGGAGCGCACCCTGCGCCTCGTTATTTCCGTGGACATTCGGGCGAGCAGGGAAAAAGTCTTTGCCATTTTGAAAGATGTGGAGTCTTACCCCAAGATGTTTCACTACCTTCACCAATTGAAGGTCATTAGCAGAAACAAAAATCACTTGATTGCGGAGATTTTGGAGGATCTGTTCGGTTTGGTGAAGGTGTGGGTGCGGACGCGGTTTCGCTTTGAAGAACCAGAGAGGGTGACGATAGAACAGATCAGAGGTCCTTTTACCAAGGCGATCGGCTGGTTTCAATTGCAAAAGAAAGACGAGACGACCACATCCTTAGTTCACGGTGCGGAATTAACGGCAGGAGGTCCGATGGGATTCCTGGGTCTGTTCTTTCTCCGATCGGGCGAAGCCAAAAGGCGAATGATGCAAGAAGTTTTGGCAATTAAGGAAAGAGCCGAAGCCGATACTGAGGGTGGCGCCCCTCAAAAGTCATAACGGTCAATGTTCTTTTTGGTAAAAAACATTGGTGGACCCAGCAACACTTCATCGTCCCTGACAACTTTTTTGCCGAGTCGTCCCGCTTGCAGGTGCCGGACCCCTTTCTTGAGGGTGCCATCACAAAGGGCGCGGGCAGCATAAATAGTCAAATAGCCCAAATCCACGGGGTTCCAGAGGATCACCGTCTTGACGACTCCTTTGTGAACATAGGGTTTCATCGTCTTGGGTGTGGACAGACCGACGACCGCAACCTTACCGGCTTTGCCCGCTTGCAAAACAGCCTCGGCAGCACCTGGGAAAGCAACCGATGAAATACCGAAAACTCCTTGCACGTCTCGGTAAGCGCGAAGGATGTCCGTCGTGACCCTAAGGGCTAATTCCATACTCTCCTCACTGGGCTTCACCGTCAAAAGGCGCATCTTGGGGTACTTTTTCGCCATATAGGACTTCATTCTTTTCAGCCATTCCGTCTGATTGGGTGCCGTGAAGGAACTGGTGACAACGGCGACGGGGGCATCAGGACCCGCCTCCTTCGCCATCGTGTCTACAAGAGCGTGGGCAATGTCTTCATAGGTCGCTTGATTAACAAAGAAAAGCCGAGCGTCCCTTCGAGCGTCGGCGTCGTAGGTAATGACCTTGATCCCCGCTTGCAGTGCTTTTTTGAGGGCTGGAGCGATGGCGGTCGGATCGTTGCAGGCGACCGCAATGACATCGGGCTTTCGGATTAGCCAGGCTTCAATCATCTCCACCTGACGCTCCACCGAAGCCTCCGTCGGTCCTTCGTAGATCAGTTGGACATTGCCCAACTCCTTGGCTGCCTCTTTGGCGCCCCGCTCGCAAGCGTTAAAGTAGTCAATCCCCTTGATCTTTGGGATCATGACGACAGTAATCGGTTTGCCCTTCTGCCCGAAAAGATGAAGAAAAAAAAGAGACACTAATACCAAAACCAGAAGCATTGTGCCCAACCGACTCATAGAACTCCCTCCGGTTCTTTGCCCCTTTTTAACGGTAGAAGGCGGCGGAAGGACACGGACACCTGCCCTGCCGCAACCGCAACGATTAGGATGGCACCGATAATGACCGCTTGCTGCTCAGTCCCCACAACCATCAAATCTAGCCCCCGGCGCAGGCTACTCAGGAGTAAAAGACCGACTATGGTCCCTAAAAGGGTCCCCGTCCCACCGGTCAGAGGGGTGCCCCCTAAAAGGGCAGCCGTGATGACGTCCATTTCCGCCGCCATTGCAGCGTCGGCTTTTGCCGTGTTGAACCGGGCGACATAAACGACCGATGCCAGTCCCGAGCAAAGACCACTGAGGACAAACAAAGAAAATCGGATCCCGTTGACCGGCACACCCGAAAAACGAGCCGCTGTCTCTCCCGCCCCTATGGCGAACAGGTAACGCCCCCAAACGGTCCGATGGAGAGCAAACCCCGCAAGAAGAGCAATCGCTCCAAAGAGAAAAAGAGGGTAGGGGATGAAAAAGATTTGCCCCTGACCAAACTGGATCAGTCCATCGGGAAAGCCACTGACCTTAGCACCGCCTGTTAGCCCCATCGCCAGTCCCCGAAAGAGCGCCATAGTCGCTAAGGTCACGACGACAGCGGGAAAGCGTAAAAAGGCGACAAACAAACCGTTGAGACTGCCCATTGTCATTCCGGTCATTAGGGCAAGGACGATGCTGAGTTCTATCGGACAGCCCCATCGGTAAGTCCAGCCCAAAACAATAGACGCCAGCGCCAATTGAGAAGCCACGGATAGATCAATGGTTCCGGCAATGAGCAGAAGGGTCATCCCGATGCTCATTATCCCGACCTCTGTTAGATGCCGCGTCATCCCCAAAAGGTTATTCACCGTCAGATAGCCGGGGGTAAGGGCGGAGAAAAAGGCAACCAGCAACAGCCAAACGATGATCAAAAAGAGACTTCTCGTCACCATCCTCTTGGTGCGGGAATTCCCCTCCTGCTGATGATGTCTGCCAAAAGGCTTACCAGGATGAGGAAGCCGAGGAAAAACTGCCCCCACTCACCGGGGAGGTGTAGGAAAGTGAGGGCGGAAGTGATGACCGAGACAGTCAGGGCACCAATGAGAGCGCCGAGGACGGATCCGGCTCCCCCAAAAATCCGCACTCCGCCCAAAACGGCAGCGGTAATGACCGCCAGTTCAAAACCTTTTCCCGTTTCTGACTGAACCACGGCAAATTGCGCAGCGCTCAGAACCCCTGCCAGCCCCGTCAGCGCCCCACACAAAGCAAACGCCTGCACCACTCGCTTCTTTACCGGTATCCCCGCGAGCCGAGATGCTTCGGGATTGCTCCCGATGCCGTAAATCTGCCGACCCCAGTGCGTTTGTTTGAGCACAACGATCAGCAGCACAGCAATCAGTCCTGCCAATAGCAGGTTGTTGGGTAAACCCAGGGGCGCTCCGTGGGCAAGCCAGCGAAACGAGTCCGGCAGGTCCGTTACCCAGTTGCCCTTCGTGAAAAACAACATTAATCCCCGAATAATCCCCATCATCCCCAAGGTGACCACTACCGAGGAAACCTGCAAGGTTGTTGTTAAGAGACCATTGATAGTCCCAACAGCCGCACCCAAGACGACGGAGGTAGCGACGCTCCACAAGGGATGAAAGCCTGCCTTCGCTAACAGCCCAGCGGTCATCGCCGAAGCACCCAAAAGAGAACCGACGGAAAGGTCCAGATTACCCGAGATGATCAGCCCGGCGATCGCAGCGGTGACGATGAATGTCGGGACGGTCTCCTTTAACAATTGCAACCAGTAGGACGGTAACAAGAAATCTCGGTTAAAGGCACCGACTACCAAAACAAGGATGACCAAGAAGAGGGCAAGGATTGCCTCCCTTCCGAAGCGAAAGGCGCTCAACCGTTGCCCAGGAATGGGGCGACGGGTTTCCACTTTACTGTCGCCGTTCCCCAAGGCTCTTTGAAAAATCCGCTGCGCTCCCTCCTGCGGGCGAAACTCACCGACGATGCGCCCGTCACGGAAAACAAGAATTCGGTCCGCAAGTTCCATCAGTTCGGGTAGTTCGCTGGAGATGAGAATGATGCCTTTACCGTTATCCCTCATCTGACGGATCAGGCGGTGGATCTCTGCCTTGGTCGCCACATCCACCCCGTGGGTCGGTTCGTCCAGGATCAACAGGTCTGGTTGGGCGGCCAGCCACTTTGCCAACGAGACTTTCTGTTGATTGCCACCGGAAAGATGGGCAACAGGCTCTTCAAGGGAATGGGTCCGGATCCTAAGGCTCTCCACCATTTGTTTCGCCAAGAGTTTCTCTCTTTCGCTGTTGACCACACTCCAGCGGGACAGTTTGGGCAAATTGCTCAAACCGATGTTTTCTCTCACGCTGCGAATCGGATGAATACCTTCCGTCAGCCGGTCTTCGGGCAAATAGGCAATGCCCGCTTTCAGCGCCTGCCGCAGGTTGCCAAACGCTCCTTTTTTGTCCTTCCAATAAAGTTCACCATCAAGGGCGCAAGCCAGTCCGACGATCGCTTGAGCGAACTCACTTCTTCCCGATCCCACCAGACCGAAAAAACCAACGATCTCCCCTCGGTGAACGGTCAGGTGAACGGGCTCCTTCATTCCAACAGCCTGAAAGTTTTCCAATTTCAATAGGGGACCACCGAAGGCAGGTGGGGTGCGCTGGATCGTGCCTCCTGCCCCTGTCGTTCGGGGCGACATCAAGCGGATCAAGTCGTCACGGGTCACCTCTTTGGCAGAAACGGTGGTCACTTTTGTTCCGTCCCTAAGGACGGTGACGGTATCGCACAAACTGAGGATTTCTTCCACCCTGTGGCTGACAATCAATATGCCCACGCCCTGGCTCTTTAACTGCCGGAGAATGGTGAAAAGGGTCTCTGTTTCGGAGGCAGACAAAGGTGCCGTCGGTTCGTCCAAGATGAGCCATTGTGCTTTGATGGACAGAGCACGGGCAAGGACCACTAACTGCCGTTGGGCTGCCGTTAGGTGGCTGACGGGAAGGTCCAGAGGAAGGGTGACCGCCAAACGACGAAGGAGGTCACGGGTTTTCTCCTCTGCTGCTTTCCAGTCAACCCAGCCCAGATGGGTTGGTAAATGACCCAGAAGGACATTTTCAACGACCGATAAATCAGGACACAGTCGGGGGTCTTGATGAAGGACCACAATGCCCTGTCTTTCCGCATCCCTGGGTTCCTTGAAAACGACCGCCTTGCCGTTGATCAGAATTTTCCCCTCGTCCGGTCTCAGGACCCCTCCGATGATCTTAATGAGAGTGCTCTTGCC
>JANXBO010000035.1 GCA_025057575.1 Candidatus Caldisaccharidevorator malaysiensis | reverse complement strand
GCGCCGCAACTGCTTGACGGCTTCATCGCCGTGAAAAGCCAGACCGCTGACGGCGACCGCTTGCTCCTGCCAGCCTCCATAGCGCAGGGCGGTCATCAAAGCATCCAGAACCATCGGGTTGTTCACACCGGCAATGCCCTCCAACCAGGCGGCTCTCCTGCTTTCCGTCAGTTCCCCTCGCCAAGCCCGGAGCACCGTCTCTAGCCCGCGCTGTCCCTTCGCTGCCAGCGCCGCAGCGGCGTTGCGGGCAACAACCAGGTCAGGGTCATAAAGCAGACCTGTCAGAAGGCGGAAATCATCTTCCCGATCGGAGCGAGCGAGGGCAAGAACTCCGGCTGCCCGAAGCGGCGCTGTTGGACGCCGCACCAATTCCCTTCCCTCCTCGGCAGATAGAGCGCCCATCTGGACCAACGCACTGCTGACCGGTTCTGCCACGGCTGGTTCGTCTTTCAGTCTCTCCTTGAGTTTCGGCACTAAATCGGGAAACGGTGCCTTTGATAAAACTGTTGCTGCCAACGCCCGCACTTCCTTTTGGGGGCTTTTCAAAAGGGGGACCAACCGTAGGGCATTCTCCCGCTCGGGCAAAAACCGACTCAGCAGCAGCAAAGCCCCAACGCAAACATTTTTGTCCCGATCCAAAGCCAGCCGAGTTAACTCGTTGACCGAAGGTCCCTTCAGTTGGTCTGCGACCGGTGCCCAACGCCTTTGGTCTTGTCCCAGTCTGCGGCAAAAATCGGGCAATACCGAATCGGGAAGGTTTCGGAGAAGGCGAAGGAGCCGATCGGCTACCACCGGGTCCTTCACTTCATCATAGTAATCCAAAACCCCTCGCCACGCTGATAAAGAAGTGATGGACTCAAAAGCCTGGATCGCTATATCTGCCTCCTGAGAAGACCGAGAAAGAGCCGTCAACAAAAGATTGACTTTTTCGTCCTCTTCTAAGGGCAATTGAACCAGGTGAGAAAGGGCACGGGTGCGCACCTCTTCAGAATCGTCTTCGTGCGCTACCCTCATCAGGAGCGTAACGGCTTTCTTTTTCTGTTCAGCGGGAACCGTTCCTTCTGTCAAAAAACGGTAAAGGTTACTGACTGCCTGAATGCGGTCCTTTATTGTGCGGTCTGGGGACAAAGCCTTTTGATAAGAAGCCATCACGTCCGCCGGTCCCCAAGAGCGATGGAGCAACCACAGAACAATTAGGAAACCAACAACAAGAAAGAGGGCGGTCCTGCGAATCATCGGGGCACCACAGAACCACAGGTTTGAAAGGAGTGAATCAGGGACTTCCAAATCCATAATCCGTCTTCGGAGCCCAGCAGTTTGGAGGAGGCTCTTTCAGGATGGGGCATCATTCCTAAAACATTTCCCGTCTCGTTGATCAGACCGGCGATGTTGCGAGCGGAGCCGTTGGGGTTCGCCGATTCCGTAACCTGCCCAGACGGGTCACAGTAGCGAAAGACGATCCGACCCTCTTTCTCCAATTGATTCAGGGTCGCCTCATCGGCGTAATAGCGACCATCGGCATGAGCAATCGGAATCTGAAGGACCTGACCCGGTCGGCAGAGGACCGTGAACGGGGTTGCATTGTTTTCCACCCGGATGAAGGTTGGGCGGCATCGGAACCGCAGACCGGCATTGCGAAGGAAAGCCCCTGGCAACATTTGCGCTTCCACCAAAATCTGAAATCCGTTGCAAATGCCAATGACCAAACCGCCGTCCTCAGCAAATCGGCGGACCGCGTTCATCACAGGGGAAAAGCGGGCGATGGCACCCACCCTTAGATAGTCGCCGTAGGAAAAACCCCCGGGCAACATCACCGCATCTATGTCGCTAATATCGGTCTCTTGGTGCCAAACAAAACGGGCATCCTGACCCAGCCCTTGGGTCACCACATACCAGCAATCCCGATCGCAATTGCTCCCTGGGAAAACGATGATCCCGAACCTCATCTTTCGGTCCTACTTTCTTGTTTTGACCAGCGACTTTAAATGGTATCGTCGTCTCAGCGGGGAGGTCGGAGAAAGCCCAACATCATCTTCGTCGTAGCAAAAGTCAAAAATTCGTTGGCGATAGGGGAAGAGGACAACAGTTTTCCGAACCCCTGTGGTGAGAACCAGACCAGCACCTGGACAAACCAGTGGACCAGAGTGATCCCGACCAGAACGGCTATGGGGAAGGCAATCAGATGGTCCGTCTCTTCACTAATATGCACACTGTGGGAAATGAGATGTCCGGCGCCAATGGTTAGGAAAAGGAGGAAGACCATAGCCAGGAGAAAGACAACGGCTTTCGTCGTATCGGGAGTCAGTTGCCCCTGAAAAATGAAAAGGCTGCGTTCTGCCAAAAAGTGGCTGATCTTCCCTCCGGCATAGGCACCGATCAAAAATGCCACTGCTTTGACGGTTCCCAACCAGGTAGCGACCGCTGCGAGGACGACAAGAAGAAGAAGGCAAAGACCGTCCAGCCAGGTCAAGACGATGTCCTCCTGGACTCCAAGGCTTCCCGCACCAATCGGTTGGCTAACTGAGGATTGGCTTTCCCGCCCGTCGCCTTCATCACCTGCCCGACGAAGAACCCGATGAGTTTGTCCTTGCCCGACAGGTAGTCGGCAACGGCGTGGGGATGATTGTTAATGACCTGGATGACAACTTTTCTTACATAATCTTGATCGGCAATTTGGACTAAGCCCTTCTCGCTGACGATGGTTTTGGGTGCCCGCCCCGTGGCGAACATCTCCCTCAGCACTTCCTTCGCCATTCGGACGCTGATCGTCTGATCGTCAATCAGTTGGACTAATTGCGCCAAGGATTCGGGGCTGACGGGGCAGGTTTCCCAATCTTTCTGGGACTCGTTAAGGAGACCCTGCAGGTCGCCCAGCATCCAGTTGCCGATGCCCTTTGGGTCGTGAAAATGACGAACGGCGGACTCAAAGAAGTGGGCGACCGCCGGCGTTGCCGTCAGCAGTTCGGCTTCTTTTTCCGATAGTCCGTAGACGCGGACGAACCGAAGGGTTTTTTCGTCCGCCGTTTCGGGTAAGGTCTGACGGATTTGCGCAAGCCACTCGTCGCTGATCAGAACGGGGACCAGGTCCGGTTCGGGAAAGTATCGGTAGTCGTGAGCCGTTTCTTTCGTCCTCATCGGCTCCGTCCGTTTGGACGCTTCATTCCAGAGCATGGTCTGCTGCTGCACCGATCGCCCCTCTTTCAGAAGGGCAATCTGTCGTTCAATTTCCGCCTGGACAGCACCTGACACCGCTCGGAAACTGTTCAGGTTCTTGATCTCCACTCTCGTCCCCAGGGTGTTGGTTCCTTGAGGACGGACCGAAACGGAGGCTTCAAAACGCAGATGACCCCTTTCCATTCGGCACTCGGAGACATCTAAAAAGAGAAGCAGTTGTCGGAGTTTGATCATAAACTGCTCCAATTCTTCCACCGAATGAATGTCCGGCTCGGAGATGATCTCGCAAAGGGGGACACCCGAGCGGTTGTAATCTATGAAACTGGCAGAAGGATCCCCCGCTTCTTCGCCGTGAACGGACTTACCTGTGTCCTCTTCTAAGTGAACGTCGTGGATGCGAATTTTTTTGCGACCACTGGCTGTTGCAATCTCCAACCATCCTTGAAATCCGATCGGAATGCGTTTTTGGGAAATCTGATAGCCTTTGGGTAGGTCGGGGTAGTAGTAATTTTTTCTTTCAAAAATCGTTTGGTGGTGAATGTGACAGTTGAGAGCGATTGCCGTCCTCAAGGTCAGTTCCAGTGCCTTACGGTTGAGAACGGGCAACACACCGGGGAAGCCCATACAGATAGGACAAGTGACGGTGTTGGGAGGTGCTTTCCAAACGACGGGGCAGGGGCAAAAGACCTTACTTTTCGTCTTCAACTCGGCATGGACTTCCAAACCAATGACGGGCTGGAAGACCATCCACCTATCCCACCCGAAAGTCCAGTTGGGACAAAGTGAGGGGCAAGATCCCGTAGTAGATGGCGGTCCTTCTGGCTTTTGGTTCTAAAGTTTCACCGATGACGATCGGTAATATTTCACTTCGGACGGTGCGCATTAGTTCTCGGACAATTTTGTTATAAAAAACGGAGACGTCTGTGGAAGAAATATGATTAGCCGTTAGGGTGACGATCCGGCACATTCCACCGTCGCTCACCCCTTCGGCCATATAAACTTGGTTCTCCTGACCAAGGACCTGAATCGTTTGGGCAGGTTCCCAAGGTCCGACGGTGACGGCGATGTGGGACTGCAAATAGTCACCCAGTCTATCAAGAAGATTCGTTTTGCCCTTTTCTTGCAACGCAGCGCTTGGAGTCGGCGTCGGCGATGGTATCTCTGCTGCTGGTCGGCTATCCTGGGGTCCCAAAGGAGCCTGTTCGTCCGGGGGTGGGGTAACCATCGGAGCCGAACCGGCGCCCGACGGTAACGCCCGCAACTGTTGAAGAACAGTCCCCATCGCTTCCAAAACCCGAACGGTCGTCTCTTGGTTTTGTCGGTGCTGTTCTCTCAATTCCTTGAGGATTTCCTGCTGGGTTTGGGCGACCGTCATCAAGACCGTTGCCAAGGTGTCCGCATTGAGGTCCGCCTCTTTTCGCTCCTCCGCCTCTCTCCTTTTCCTTCGCTTGGGAAGGATGATTTCTTCCTCTTCTTCGGTTTCGTCTAAGGGTCCCCCAGGGGTAATGCTCCCCAGTTTCTCCTCCACCGTCTCTTCGGCTACCCTCTTGATCAGGCTGTAGATGTCGCCCAACGACATACTGTCCCGCCTCATCGGTAACACCTCTGTTGATTATGGCACGGACAGGGGAGCCAAACAATTGAAGAGCCCCACTTGTTTCTCTATCCAGTTCGCTCCTCTCAACAGGAGCGGCTCCGAGAGGGGTGGACCTGTCAATTGCAATCCGACGGGCAAACCGTCAATGAAGCCACAAGGGAGGCTGATGGCGGGAAGACCTGCCATATTAGCGGGAATGGTGCAGATATCGCACATCTTCATCAGCAACGGGTCCGTCGTCCTTTCTCCCATCGGAAAGGGCAAAATGGGAGAAGTCGGGGACATCAGCAGTTGGCAGGTCTGAAATGCTTTTTCAAAGTCTCTTCTAATCAAACTGCGCACCTTTGCGGCTCGCAGATAATAGGCTTCGTAATAACCGGAACTTAAAGTGTAGGTCCCCAACATAATCCGATGTTTCACTTCCCGCCCAAAGCCTTCTTTTCTCGTTTTGCAATACATCTCCACAATGTCGTCGGCAGGAACTCGGTAGCCATATTGAACCCCGTCATACCGTGCCAGATTGCTGGACGCTTCCGCAGGGGCAATGATGTAGTAAGCCGACAGGGCGTATTCGGTCGTCGGCAACGAAACTTCTTCAATCCGGACACCAAGAGTCTCCAATTTCTTAGCGACACCATAGATCATCTGGGCAATCCGTTGGTCGACTCCCTCTCCAAAATACTCTTTGGGTAACCCAATGGTGAGCCCGTTGACCTCTTTGTTTAGTTCCTGCAAGTAGTCGGGCACCGGTTCTGGGATGGAGGTGCTGTCCCAAGGATCGTGCCCGGCAATCGCTTGAAGAAGGACGGCACAGTCGGCAACGGTCCTGGTCATTGGACCGACCTGATCCAGCGAGGAAGCGAAGGCGATCAGACCAAAGCGGCTGACCCTCCCATAGGTCGGTTTCAGTCCTACGATGCCACAAAAGGATGCCGGCTGACGGACTGAACCACCGGTGTCGGTTCCCAGAGCCGCACAACATTCTCCCGCAGCGACGGCGGCGGCGCTGCCCCCGCTGCTGCCGCCGGGGACCCGTTTCAGGTCCCAAGGGTTTGCCGTCGGGAAGAAGGCAGAGAACTCTGTAGAAGACCCCATCGCAAACTCATCCATATTGGTCTTACCGACGAAAACGGCGCCCCACTCTTTGAGCCGTTTCACGCAAGTAGCATCGTAGGGGGGAACAAAGTTTTCCAGAATTCGGGAACCACAAGTCGTCCGAATGCCTTTAGTGCACAAGACATCTTTAATGGCGATGGGGATGCCCGTCAGCGGCGTTACGTGCTCCCCCTGGCGCAACCGACGGTCTGCTTCTTCCGCCATCTGGCGAGCGACCGATTCGGTGACCGTGATGAACGCCTTTACCCTGTCCTCTACCTGAGCGATCCGGTCAAGGACACTCTCAGTCAGTTCCCTTGATGAGATATCTCTTTTGAGCAGCAAACGATGGGCTTCTTGAACGGTCAGTTGCCATAATTTCATAGGACCGGCACCTTTGCCCGCAATTATGAGACGGTGCGGGAAAGGTTTCTGGGGCAGCAAGGACAACAGGTCAGCGGTGCCAAAATAGGACGAGAAGGGCGCAATGACATACGATCTGCATACTCATTCGGAACTTTCCGATGGAAGAGACCGAGTTAGAGATATGGTTCGGGCGGCGGAAGCGGCAGGTCTGACCGCCGTCGCCATCACCGACCACTTAGAAGTCAATCAATTTGGCGGTGTGGACGCCGAATGGGTGGGCAGTCTCCTGCGAGAGGTGGAGGCGGCTCGGTCCCAGTCACGGGTAATGGTTTTGGCAGGAGTGGAAAGTAGCATCCTTGACTGGAAGGGACGCATCAGCGTCACACCCGATCTATACTCCCGTTTGGATCTAATTTTGGCGGGCATAGGCTGGGGAACCAAAGGCATCGGTTTTTACCAGCCAGAAGACAAAACGAAAGCGATCCGGCGACTCGTGGATGTCTACTGCCTATTGGCGACCAACCCTTGGGTGGATGTCATCGCCCATCCGTTCAACATCGGTCTTTTCTTCAAGGATCTCAACCTCTCAGAAATTCCTTTAACGGCAGTGGCAGAAGTGGCGTCGGCGTTCCGCGAGGGAGGCGTTGCCTTTGAACTGAACAACAGTTTCTGGTGGTGGTTTCCTCATCGGTCGCCCACCGAAGTGAGGGAAGATTACCAGAGGATTGTGGAGATTTTCGCCGACAACGGAGTCTCATTTGTCGCCGGCAGTGACGCCCATTCCTTTCACGGCGTCGGGCAACTATCCTGGGTTCGTCGCTTGGTGCAGCGGGTTGGGTTGAGAGAGCAAGACTTCCTTTCTCTCAGTGCATTGAGGACTCGTCGTTTTCACAGGCTTCGCTGAAAAGATTAATGCTGAGTGGAATGAAGGAGCGGGTGATCAGTGGCAAAGGTGTCGCCTTTGATTTTTCGGCAATACGACATTCGGGGGATCTACCCCGACCAATTGAATGAAGAGGTCGCCTTTGACATTGGAAGAGCCTACGGCACCAGGTGCCGCCGTCACGGCATCCATCAAGTGGTCCTGGGGAGAGACAACCGCCTCAGTTCGCCCCCTCTCGCTACGGCAGTGAAGGAAGGTTTAATGGCGACGGGTCTGATGGTCTGGGACATCGGGGAAGTCGCCACTCCAATCCTCTACTTTGCCTGCCGACATTGGCATTGCGACGGGGGGGTTATGATCACCGCCAGTCACAACCCGCCCCGCTACAACGGGGTCAAACTGGTTTGGGGGAAAGGGGCTCTCTTCGGTCCTCAGATAAGGGAACTGTATGAGGCGATTGAAAGAGGGGACCTGGATCAGGGTAAGGGACAAGTAGAGGAGAGAGACGCCTGGTCGGAGTATCGGTCCTGGATCGTGGAGCGGATCCGACTGGGGTCCCGTCCCATTACGGCGGTCCTGGACTGCGGCAACGGCACCGCCAGCGCCTTCGCCCCTGAACTTCTGAAAGCAATCGGCTGCTCCCTTGTGGAACTCTACTGTGAATCGGATCCTACCTTTCCCCATCATCTCCCCGACCCGTCCAAGGCAGAAAACCTTAAAGATTTGCAAGCAAAAGTTTTGGAAGTCAGTGCGGATGTGGGTCTGGCAGTGGATGGCGACGGTGATCGGCTGGCTGCCATAGACGAAAAAGGGAACATCCTTTGGGGCGACCAATTAATGATCCTTTTCAGTCGGGAAGTCTTGTCCCGCCATCCAGGGGCGAAGGTGATTGTGGATGTCAAATCGTCCCAGGCCGTCTTGGATGAAATCAAAAAAGCGGGCGGTCAGCCCATCCTTTACCGGACCGGGCATTCCTTCATCAAAGCCAAAATGATGGAAGAATCCGCCCTCCTTGCTGGCGAAATGAGTGGTCACCTCTTCTTTGCCGACGAATACTTTGGCTATGACGATGCCCTCTATGCGGCTTGTCGCCTCGTTCGCCTCCTTTCCCACCAGACGGTGCCGTTATCCGCTCTTCTCCAATCGGCGCCCCAATACCTATCCACTCCCGAAGTGCGGGTTGAATGCGACGACCACATAAAGTTTCAGGTCGTCCAAACAGTCGTCGACCGACTTAAAGAGATAGGCTATCACGTCGTGGACGTGGACGGTGCCCGGATAATGGACGAGACGGGCTGGGCGTTGATTCGGGCGTCTAACACGGAGCCCGTTTTGGTCCTGAGAGCCGAAGGACAAGACCTTGATTCCTTGAAGAGGATGAAGGAAGTCATTACCCGCGTTTTGGCACCCTTTTCAGAGGTTAACTTGGAGCCCTGGAATAGGGTAGAGCCGGTTTCGTAAAGGCTGACAGGGACCTGTCTGTCAAGGGGGTCGTGCGCTGCTGATGACAGTAGGAAATAGTGAAACACAGCAACAGAGAGCCGTTAGGGAAACACCACCTGAGCCCATTGTTGTGGAGAAGCCATGGGGTCGGTTCATTCAGTATGTTCAAAATGAACCGGTGACCGTCAAGATTTTGGAAGTCAAAAAAGGTGAAGTTCTTAGCCTCCAGTCCCACCGCCATCGCAGCGAACTGTGGATCCCCTTGGATGAGGGTGCCGTGATAGAGAAAGACGGAGTTTTGATCAAAGCGAAAGCGATGGAACCGGTCTTTATCCCTCAAGGTTGCCGCCACCGCCTTAAAGGGGAAGACAACGATTGCAGGGTTTTGGAAATCAGTTTTGGCATTTTTGATGAGGACGACATCGTTCGCTATGAAGACCGATATGGGCGCCCGACGGAAGGTGTGAAATGAAAGGGTGCAGGCGCTGGTTCTTGCCGGTGGGTTGGGCACCCGACTCCGCCCCTTAACCTGGACACGAGCGAAACCCCTTGTGCCCATCGGTCTGGTGCCAATGGTCCTCAGAGTCCTGGAGCACTTGCGGGCATACTCGGTCACCGAAGTGATCCTTGCCACTTCCTCAGAGAACGCCGATGACCTTTCCCGCGCCCTTCGCCAAAGCCCTCTTCCGGTCCGCATCGTTGCAGAAGAGACACCCCAGGGGACGGCAGGTGCTGCTAAAAATGCAGAACCTCTTCTTGATGATACTTTTTTGGTTGCCGACGCGGATGTCCTCAGCGATCTGGCGCTGGATCAATTGTGGCAGTTTCATAAGGAAAGAAAAGCCGCAGCGACCATTGCTGTTGTTCCGTCTCCTGATCCGAGCCGTTTTGGGACGGTCCTATGGGACGCTGAGGGGAGGGTAACGGCTTTTTTAGAAAAAGTGCCACCTGCCGACAAGGCTTTGTCCTGGGTCAACTCGGGTTTCTATATTTGGGAAAAAAACCTCCTTCACCATATCCCGTCGAAGCAGCCGTCCTCTGTTGAGAGGGACCTTTATCCCGAACTGATTCGGCAGCAGGTCCCTCTCTTTGCTTGCCGACCGACACACTCTTATTGGCGAGATGTGGGGGTATTGGAAGACTACTGTCAGATCCACTGGGACCTTCTCACCGGTCAGGCTCCTTTTCCCCTACCGGTCCAAAAGATTCAAGAGTCGGTTTGGGCGGGACAGACCCACATCAGCCCCGCAGCAGAGATCCGACCCCCGGTCGTTGTGGGAGATGATTCGTCAATAGCAGCGGGTGCCACCGTCGGTCCCTTTGTGGTTATCGGTCCCGGTTGCACGATTAAAGAAAAGGCTTTTTTGGAGAGAACGATACTGTGGGAGGAATGCACCGTCGGGGAAAAGGCGCTGGTCAAAAATTGCGTTCTTGCCAGCAGATGTCAAGTTTTACCCGGCGCTCATTTGGTCGACCGAGTCAGCGAGGGAGGCAGGGTCCTCGGTTGACAACTGAGGAATCGTTCGTTAATCGTCCCGAAGAGTCACCTCTATCGTCTTTTGGAGCGTTAGACTTGGTCTAAAAGTAGAAATGAGACAGAAAAAAGGAGGGGATTTCTTGTGGAAGTCATCATTGTGGAGGACGAGGAGCAAGTCGGCAAGTTGGCAGCCCAGGAAATTGCCCGGCTGATTCGGCGCAAACCCAATTGCGTCCTTGGCTTAGCCACTGGATCCACCCCGATACCCTGCTACAAGGAACTCATCCGTCTCCATCAGAAAGAGGGGCTGGACTTTTCTCGTGTCACCACCTTCAATCTGGATGAATATTACCCGATTGATCCCCGCCACGAGCAGAGTTACCGCTACTTTATGAATGTCAACCTGTTTGACCATCTAAACATTGACAAGGCAAGAACTTTCGTCCCTGACGGTATGGCACCAGACCCCTATGACCACTGCAAATGGTATGAAGAGCAGATTAAACTGGCGGGAGGAATTGACCTTCAAATTCTTGGCATCGGGCATAACGGGCACATCGCCTTTAACGAACCCGGTTCTTCTCTCGCTTCCCGGACCCGCGTCAAGACCCTGACCGAAGAGACGATCAGAGCCAACTCTCGCTTTTTTGAACGCCCTGAGGATGTCCCCCGATATGCTATCACGATGGGAATCGGCACCATCTTGGAAGCCCGCAAGATCGTCCTTTTAGCCACCGGAGCGGGAAAAGCAGAGGCGATCAGAAGGTCCATTGAGGGACCCGTCACCTCAATGTGCCCTGCTTCTGCCCTTCAATTGCACCCCCGAGTCACTTACCTTATTGATGAAGCCGCCGCCTCTCGGTTGGAGCAGAAGGAATACTACAAATATGTCTACCAGATGGCAGAACAGTTGAAGAAGAAAATCCTTGCCATCGTTTAACGAGCGGGGGCGAGTGATGGGGGCTGCCTACACGCCCGGACTCATTGTCTCAGCCAATACGGTTGTTGAGAAAGAGCGTCGCCTACCGATCAAGGGTTCCGTGTTGGTTGAGAAAGGTCAGTCCGTGGAGGCAGACACGGTCGTCGCCCGAGCCGAACTTCCCGGACCCGTCACGACGATCCGTTTAGCAGAGCAGTTGGGGGTAGAGCCTGCAGACTTGCCCCGTTATTTCACGAAAAAGCCGGGCGACCGCGTGGAGAAAGGGGAAGTCCTGGCGGAGCGAAAAGGTCTCTTTGGGCTCCTGTCGTCCAAAGTGACCGCCCCACTGTCCGGAACCGTTGAATTTATATCGGAAAAGACGGGCAATATCGGAATTCGTGCTCTTCCCACACCTGTAGAAGTGAAGGCTTACCTTAAGGGTGTGGTGAAAGAAGTGATCCCAGACGAAGGAGTGGTCGTTGCGACCAGGGGGACTTTGATCCAGGGCATCTTTGGGCTCAGCGGCGAGCGGCACGGACCCCTGACGGTGATTGCCAAAGGACCTGACGAGAAGGTTCCCGAAAGCCGCCTGTCGGAAGAGCACCGGGGTCGGGTATTGGTTGCCGGTTCCCTGGCTCACGGTGCCCTTCTTAGAGAGGCTGGCCGGCTGGGCGTGGTGGGGATCATCGCTGGGGGTGTGTTGGACACTGACCTTAGGGATCTTCTGGGTTACGATGTCGGTGTTGCCATCACTGGTGAAGAGTCTATCCCGTTCACCTTGATCGTGACGGAAGGGTTTGGTGAAATAGAAATGGCACGGCGGACCTTTTCCCTCTTGGAGTCGCTGGAGGGGCGGCAGGCTTCTATCAATGGAGCGACCCAGATCCGAGCCGGTGTGATCCGACCAGAGGTTGTTGTCCCCCAAGAGGGGACCATTCGGATGGATGACCTGATGGGGGCGAAGGCTGCTGCGGCTGCTGACAGTCAACTTCAGGTGGGGACCTTGATCCGGATCATTCGGGCGCCTTATTTTGGTGTCCTTGCTCGTGTCGTTGCCCTTCCGCCAGAACCTCAGATCATAGAAACAGGCGCCAAGACGCGCGTCTTAGTTGCGGAGACCGCCGACGGCACTTTCGTTACCGTGCCGAGAGCCAACGTGGAGATCTTCCAATATGAGGAGGAGAGGACGGAGTGAGACTTTTAACAACTCCAGCCATTCTTCTTATTGTCAGTTTCTCCTTTGCGCTCGGCTCCCTGTTCTGCCAGCAGCCCTCAGATCCCCCGCAGGGAAAACCTGTTAGCGAACAGAAGAAGGAGGAGCCACCCAAGGAAGAGAAGAAACCTCCTGACAAATTCGCCGAAATCATCAAGGACGCCCAGAAAGAAGAAGGTTTATTCACTGTCTACCGTAAAGAGAACAGGTTCTATCTTGAGCTGACCAGCGATCAACTGGACAAACCCTACATCCTTGCCATTACTCTGGAGAAAGGTGTGGGTGAGGGTGGTCTTTACAGCGCCATGACCCTTGACGATTTCGTTTTCACTTTTCGCCGGAACGGTGATCGCTTAACCGTTATCCGCAAGAATCTTCAATTTAGAGTCCTGAAGGACCATCCTTGGAAAAAAGTCGTGGAGAGATCTTTCAGTGATTCGGTGGTGGCCGCCACAAAGATTGAAGTCGACCGAGCGGACAAAAAGGCTTTTTTGATAGATCTGAGCGGTCTCCTTTTAGCCGACATTCAAGGGATGGGGCAGTGGATCAACAGTGCTCTGGGCGGGTCCTACCGGATGGTCCGAGACGACTCTTACATCGTTCTGGTTAAGGCGTTCCCCAACAATGTAGAAGCGGAAGCCGAGTATACCTTTGTCAGCGAGCGGGGTGGCAACGCCCAGACCTTGCCCGATCCAAGAAGCCTAACCGTTCGCCTTCACTTTAGTTTTTCTGAACTACCGAAAGACGACTATCAGCCCCGTCTTGCCGATCTGAGGGTCGGTTACTTTGTCGTTGCCTTCAAAGAATTCTCCGACGACAGCCGGAGAAGTCCCTTCATCCGCTACATCTGCCGATGGAACCTGAAGAAAAGAGACCCGCAGGCACCCCTTTCGCTGCCCGTCAAACCCATTGTATTCTGGATTGAAAATACCACACCCAAAGAATATCGGCAGGCCATTCGGGAAGGCATCTTGATGTGGAACAAAGCCTTTGAACAGGCAGGCTTTTCCCAGGCATTGGTGGCAAAAGAGATGCCCGACGACGCTGACTGGCATCCCGCCGATATGCGCTACAACGTGATCCGCTGGATGGTGAGCCACGACGATTCCTTCGCCGTTGGTCCTTCTCGGGTAAATCCCTTCACCGGTCAGATATTGGATGCAGACATCGTTATTGAAGCGAACTTTTTAAGGTTTGTGAAAAGAGAGTGGCGGCTTCTGGTGAATCCAGCGGCGGCGCGAATGACCCTTTTTCCCGATCCGATAACCGTCTTGGACCAGCCCAACTGGCAACCGCCTCAAACGACTGATGACAGGGCTGAGTTTTCGCTTCGGCGGGCGCAGGCTTGCGATTATGGATACGGTCTGGCTCAGAGGGCAGCCTACGGCGCCCTTGTTCTGTCCCTTCTGAGTGGCGAGCCGCTTCGTCCCGAGCCGCCGGCGGAATATGTCAATGCCTTTTTGCGCCAGTTGGTGGCTCACGAGGTAGGGCACACGCTGGGGCTGCGCCACAACTTCGCGGGCAGCTCCCTTCTTTCCCCCGAAGCCCTTCATCAGAAGGAAGTGACCGAGAGGATTGGACTGAGCAACTCCGTGATGGACTATCTGACGGTCAACTTGGCGCCTCCGGGAAAGAAGCAAGGGGAATACTGGAGCAGCACCGTTGGTCCCTATGACTGCTGGGCGATTGAATACGGTTATCGAACGGTTCCTGATGCGCAGTCACCAGAGGACGAGTTGCCCGCACTCCAAAAGATTGCCTCCCGAGCGCCCCGACCCGAACTCGCGTATGGGACCGACGAGGACACTTGGGGCGTCGGGTTTGATCTTGACCCGCACATCGTGCGATGGGACTTCAGTAGGGATCCGATGACCTGGGCGGTGGGCGAACTGGAGTTAGTCAGATCCCTCTGGCCGAAACTGGAAAAAAACTTTCCGACGGCGGGGGAAGGTTATTGGGAACTGCGAGATGCCTTCAACCTCCTCTTGGGAGAGTGGCGCTATAAGACCTTTGTCATCGCCCGCTACATCGGCGGTCAGTATACCAGTCGGGATATGCCCAACGACCCCGGTAGCCGACCCCCTTTCGTGCCGGTCAATCCAGCCCTCCAGCGAAAAGCCCTCTCGCTTCTGGACCGTTACCTCTTCTCGGAAGAGGCTTTTCACTTCCCCCCATCTCTTCTCAACAAATTGACCATTGAAAAGTGGTGGCATTGGGGTAGTTCGCCCACCAATCTGGAAAGACCGGACTATCCGATCCACTTGCAGATTCTCAACCTGCAACGATCCCTTCTCAATCGTCTCTTCCATCCCCTCGTTCTTGCCCGCATCCAGGATGCCGAAAGAAAGGTAGAAGAGCCCTTCACTTTAAGTGAGCATTTGGAGACGATGACAAAGATTATTTGGAAAGAGGTCCTGCAAAGCCGCTCAAAGTCTCTTAACGGGTTCCGGCGCAACCTGCAAAAAGCCCACCTTCAGATCCTCACTTCCCTGCTTCTCCAGCCCTCTCCTCAGGCACCAATAGAGGCGGGCACCTTGGCAAGAAGGGAACTGAAACGCCTGCAAGAGGCCGTTCGGCGATCGGCAAAAGTCGTCACCGACCCGGCTACCCAGGCTCACCTGGACGATGTGTTGACCCGAATCACCAAGGTCTTGGAAGCGTCCGTTCAGATC
The DNA here is from genome assembly GCA_025057575.1 of Candidatus Caldisaccharidevorator malaysiensis. Taxonomy (GTDB): domain Bacteria; phylum Armatimonadota; class Fervidibacteria; order Fervidibacterales; family Fervidibacteraceae; genus Caldisaccharidevorator; species Caldisaccharidevorator malaysiensis. The sequence continues at coordinate 13,291 of JANXBO010000035.1, read as the reverse complement.
ACCGGCGGAACTCTTTAGGTCCCCTGATCATTGACAAAAATAGGGCAGACGATGCTAAGGAGGGGAGCGTTTTGCTGCAAAGGGACCTTCCCCGATGGGTTATCGTGACCGTTTTGACCCTTGTCCTCTTGGTGGTTGCGGGAATCTATTGGGCTCTTTGGAGCCGCAGCGAGGCGCCGAGACCAACCGGAATGGGTCCTGGTCCCGAAAATTACCTGCCCCCTCCACTCGGCAGCATCCGCCTGAAACCACCGAAAGGATCAGAGAGCCAACGGCCTGAAGGACAAGAGAGCAAACCGACTGATGGATCCCAAAGGGCAACAAGGTCCGCAAAAGGAGAGGGATGAAGATCGTCAACCAGGCGATTGGGGAGAGCGGTCGCGCCAGCGCTCGTAGACTACCGACAGGTAAGCCAGCAAAATAAAGAACCCCTGCAGGGCGAAGATGATCAGCAGGCGCGCCCATTCCGGTAACTCCCAAGGGGTCTTCATATCCCTGATCAGAAAATCGGCACGAGCAATGAAAAGGGAGAACCGTCCCATCACCGTGTTACCAAACACAATTCCGAAGGTCGCCATTAAAAGCCACCGACCCAATTGGGCAGGATGACGAATGGCAAAATGGCGATGCTCAATGCTGAAGAAGAAGTAAGTCATCACACACAAGAGGGCAAGGATGAAAATAATGTTATTGACCAGTGTTGCAAAGGACACGCCATAGAGGGGCTTGAAGGATTGCTCAATCTGAGGACCTAATTCCAAAACAAACGCTTTGAAGGTATATCCCGCTCCCAGCCCCAAGGGCACTCCCATCGCCAATCGGCTCATCCAAGCCAGCCGAGGGATGAAAAGGGTGTAAAACAAGACCCCCCAAAGCCCGGAGAGGACCCACCACCATCGATAACCGATGTTGTGGGTCAGATCATCTAAAAAGACCCTTGCCCCCGCCTTTTGAAGGGCATCATTGGCTTCCAGTTCCAAATTGATGACCTCTCCCAACTGATAATGCTTGCCCGCTTCCAAAAAAGGTCGGTACGCAGTCCCCTGAACCTCAAAGTCCCTTAGTTCCAAACGAAGTAATTGCCAGCGATCCTCCGTAACGGGAAAGGACGACCGCAACAGTCCCCCTTCCTCCGACTGGGGCAGTTTCACCTCAATGGTCACGGTGACCCGACCATCGGGGACGGGTTGATCGGTCCGAACCCAAACTTTTAAGTAGTTGGGACTTCCCCACTCCTTGACGAAGCCCGTCAGAGGGAGTTTCGGAACTCTTACCGTCTCCCAGACCCAGCAGCCCTCTCCTTCCTTTTTCTCGGTTTTGTCCAAGCGAACGCCTTCCAACGGCGGCGGCGCATCAAAATTGAAGACGGTGCCGGTGCTCTCCGTCATCATCGCCTTCCACCAGACCTCGTAGATCACTTCTTTGAAGTTCATATAGAAGCCGAAACCGAGGGCGACGCCGATGTAGAAATGCTCAAAGAGCCGGTAGAGACGATTTTCCCGATAGAGAATCGTGTAAATCGCCAAAGTGCAAATGGCGCCCAGCCAATAAGTGGCGTAGGCTTGCGCCTCTTGAGAAAGAGCCGGCAGCACCTTTAGGGCACCCTCCTCCCGCGTCTCATCCGCATCAACAGTAGGATGTTGCCGGCGACGATAAGGGCGATGACGGTCAAATGGGCAAAGGTTTGGGGGATCATTCTTCGGTAAGCCCGTTTTTCTGTCTTCAAAAGGGACTCATACTGGGCTGCTCCCGTCAGCCCGGTCAAGAGCCCCGACAGTTGCCCCGAGTCCAAATAGGGAAACTGTTCTGGTCCGATGATGCCCGTGCAACCCTGGGCTATAGGAACACGAAACTGAGCCCAAAAGGTTTGAATATACCAAGGCAAGAGACCGGCACCCGTGAATTCCGCAACCAGTCCGATATCCTGAGCACTCGTCACCGTTTTCATCATCGGGAGTTCTGCTAAAGGGGTGCCTCGGAAATCGGTCGGCTTGGTCTGCCAAATACTTCTCCCCAACCGCTCTAAAACGGGCTGTCCGCCCGGCAAAAAACCCAGGTTGACGAAGTCCCTTCCATATCGGTAATCGTATTTCTTTGCCAGAGCCTCGGCGTAGGATTGAACCAGTTCGGGACCCTGAAGGTCACTGCCGATGATCAAGATGGGGATTCTTCGCCGCATCGCATGTTCTATGACGGCTTCGGCCTGCGGACCATTTTCGCCTTCCGTGCCCGTGTCAAAATCGGCGGCAATCAGCAACACTTTTCCTTTAGGGATGGTCTCCACCATCTCGTAGAACCTTTTGACCGGCGGCGTGGGGATCATCCGCAGTTTGACAGGGACCACCATGGGAAGGGTAATGGCGAGAGCCACGAGGAGATAAATGCCCCACCGAGGCCACATCTCACGGCGCTCTTCCACTCGTTGACCCCTCTCCTTTCATCAGCGCATCGTCCCCGCAATCTTTAGGGACCAGAGACAAAGGCTCGTTCCAGACTGAGCCAGATCCTGAGAGCCGCTCCAATTGTCCCCACCCAAACACCGAACAAAATTGCCCGCATCGCGGGAGTGTTAATCTGGGTCATTAACCAATGGACGATATTTTCCCACCGTCCCCATCGGAGAATCCCCTCATCGGGGAGAAAAGAAGTCAGCCAGGGTCCTGCCGGGACGTTCGCCATCATTACCAAAAAACTGGTCGCCATCAAAAGACCGGCTTCCAACGTGCGAGCCCGAAAAGCACGGAACGCTGCGCTGGCAATGAAAAAAGCCAGCAAGGAGAAAACGGTGGATGCCAACGGCAACAGAGCGCCTTTAAAAAGGATGTTAAAGGACGCTTCCCAAAAACCCTGCTGACCAGGACCAGGTCGGGCTTCCAACCAATTCTGCCCGAAATCTTTCATCATGCCCGCCGTCGCCATCGCGAAAAAGCCGAGGAAAAAAACTATGCTGAACAGCAAATTGGGCGTCCTGCGAATAATGTGCCGACCGTGAATGAGAAAGAGGTTCACGCCGCCCAACCCGAAGGTAAAAGCCACCAAAATTCTCCCTAATTCCGCCACCGAGTCCCTCCAGGGGGTCAAAAAGTTATGCTCCGGATAGAAAAACTCTAGCGGCCAGTAGAGCCCAACGATAAAGGTCACCAGGGCAGTTAAACGGCGCCGATATACGGGTGCCAGGGTTTGCAATAGGATAAGGACAATGATCCCTGCCGTTAGTGCCCCAATGACGAAGATCAAATTAGTGCCCTGATCTCGGAGCGGTTGAATGGGTCATACCCCCTTACGGACGATTTCAATAAAAGGAGAAGAGGGCTTTGAGCCCAGCAGGCATCATCTGATAGGTTAGGGAAGCAACAAACACCAGGACTGCCAGAGAGATTCGGGAAAGGTCCTGACCCCATACAGAACCCAAAAGGATCGGCTCGCGGGTCAGATAAGCCGTCACAGCATAATACTCTTCACCGATCACAGTAAAATCGCAGGCAGCGATGAAGAAAGGGATCTGAAGAGTAGAGGGCGTTCCGGCAATCTGGATGGCTCCTAAGGTCTGTCCCGTCTCGGCAAGGATTAGGGCTTCAGCAGCAAAGTTCCCGAAGAAAAAGGCGGTCGCAATCCGCTCCCGATTCATCAGACCGACCACACCCGAGGCAAAGGCGAACTGTTGATCCGACAAGAAACGGACATCTTCGGGTCGGAACACGTCGGGGGCTCCAGCGGACGCATAGGCTTCCTTGAGAACCTGTTCCGCCATCGTGAAGATGACAGGGTGGGAGAGAGGCATCAGGACGCGGGTTCGGTAAGCGGCTGCCAGACGGGCAATGTGACCGGCAATAGCAACCGCTTGGAAAGTCGGCACATCCACGCCAGCAAGACCCGGAACGAAAAGGATCGGTCGTCCCATCTCCGTCGCCCTTCCGACGGCTTCCTCAATGGCATCTATCGCCGGAAGGCGCCGAATATGAAGGGATCGACCCGCTTGAGCCATAAAAATCCCAGCGCCGATGATAGCTGCGATTGCCCAAGGTAAATAGGTGTAAATACTCAGCAACTTGGCGTGTTCCATTCGTTTACTTAATCCTCGCTTTACCTTTTTCCTTCATTTTTTGGTCGCTAATGTCCTCTATCCGTTGGATCAGTTTCTCAATCATTTCGGGGCTGGAAAAAAGGCGTCCCAGTTCATTGGCGGTGCCCACTCCCCAAAAAAAAGCCCAGAAGGGCATTGTCAGCCAGAAGGCGTGACCGATAAGGTTTGCCAGGGGCTTGTGGGCTTCCAGAAAAAGAATAGCGGGCACTTCCATCCCTTTGTCCACGATGAATCGGGAAGCCCGTTCCAAAAGGTCCTGTGCCTTCTCGGCGTCGCTGGGTTCGTGCCCTTTTCCCCTGCGTTCGGAGCCTTTACTCTCCTTGACCACCCTTCCAGACCTCCTGGTAGCAGACCGGGTTTTCTGTTAACTCGTGCACTAGGTCCACGAGAAAAGCCACCTGATCAGGGTTGGTCTGAGGCAAAACTCCGTGACCGAGATTAAAGATATGCCCCGCTCGTTTTTCCGTTCTCTTCAATATGGTCAAAACCTTTTCCTTCAAAGTGTCTTCAGGACCCAGTAGCGCAGCTGGGTCCAAATTCCCCTGGATACCGCGATCATGTCCTATTTGGTCCCACGCCCAGCCAATGTCTACCCGCCAGTCCACCCCGATCACATCACCTCCCGCCTCTTTCATTAGTTTCAAGAGGGAAGCTGTGCCGGTTCCAAAATGAATGACCGGCACACCCCAAGACGCCACCTGTTCCAGTAGCCTCTTGGTGTAGGGGAGGACAAATTCTGTATAGTCGTCCGGAGAAAGGACACCGACCCAACTGTCAAAGACTTGAACCAGGTCGGCGCCTCCTTCCTTTACCTGATCGGCAAGATAATTCAGCACCAAATCGGTCAACTTCTCCATCAGGCAGTGTGCCGAGGAGGGATCGCTGTAAAGGAAGGAACGAGTTAGGGAAAAATCTCGGGAGGGTCCCCCTTCTATCAGGTAGGCGGCGATCGTAAAGGGAGCGCCCGCAAAGCCGATAACAGGAATGTCCGGTGCTTGCGCCTTCACCATCTTGATGGTCTGCGCCACTCGGCTGCCCAAACCCGATTCGCTGCAGTGGGGGAAAGCCGCTACCTGCGCCGGTGTTCTAATGGGATTCTCTACAACAGGACCGACACCGTCTCGGATTTCAAGAGCCACCCCAATTTCTTCAAGGGGCGTCATCAAATCAGCAAACACGATGAGACCGTCCACTTCAAATCTCTTAAGAGGGAAAAGAGTGACCTGACAGGCTAATTCTGGCTCCGACCAAAGTTCCTTTAAAGAGTAGCGAGACCGCAGGGACCGATATTCGGGAAGATAACGACCGGCTTGCCGCATCAGCCATATGGGAGTTTTATCGGTCGCCTGTCGTCGGCAGGCCCGAACCAGTCGGTCCTTCAAACAGTCCCCTCCTTGCCGAACAGATCATCAAAGGCATCCCCAAACAAGGTGCCTAAGCAGAGATCCCCCGCTTCTTTCTCTGGCTCGGTTCCAACGGCGAAGGAGCAGGTGCCCGTTGACTGGGAATCGGTTCCATCATCAAAGTCAGTTTGGACGACAGGAAAATTGGCGCCTGGGTGCGCAAGGCAAGGGCGATCGCATCGGAAGGGCGAGAGTCAACTTCAATCGGTCCCTTTGGTCCGGTTAAGGCAACGGTGGCGTAAAAGGTGTTCTCCCTAAGATCCGTGATGGTCACCCTCTCTACCTTTCCCCCAAGGGCGCGAATGACGGTTTTCAAAAGATCGTGGGTGATGGGGCGGGGTGGTTGAATGCCTCTGAGGGCGTGCAAAATGGCTCTGGCTTCGCTTTCCCCAATCAGCACCCTGAGGGCTCTGTTCCCCCTCTCTGGTCCCAAAAGAACGACAGGGGCACCGATTGGGTCGGTCAACAGGTCCTTGACGACGACCCGCTGGGACCGGTCGGCTGGTGAGGCGGGGGACGGAGACGAACCGGCGAGGATTGCCAACCCGGATAAGGAAGCGCTGCTGAGCGCCCCCGCTGCCACCTTCAGGATTTCCCTTCTTTTTACTTTCATTGCGGGTCACCCCTCTGCCTTGCTGACTTGGTATTGTGACTTGATTGTATCACTGCCTTTAATTCTTTCAACGGGACCAAAATGGCGGGGAAAGAGGTGGATGAGAATCAGTTTGGCAGCACCAGCAAAAGGGACCGCCAAGATCATCCCTAAAACGCCAAAAGCCGAACCGCCCGCCATCACCGCAAAAATGACCGTCAACGGATGGAGCCGAACGGCTTCACCGACGACTCGGGGCAGAAGGACCCAATCAAAAAACTGATTCACCCCCAGAAGACCGATGACGACAATGACGACCGCCGCAGCCGGACTGCTGGTTGCCGTCGTGCCCGCGACGATCCCCGCCGTCACCGTCACCACCGCCATACCGAAATAGGGAATCGCATAGGCAGCCCCTGCCAAAATCCCCACGGTCAAAACATAGTCAATCCCGAAAAAGACTCGGCACGCATAAAGAAACAAGGTGTCCGTGATCCCGACGGCGACACACAGAAAAAGATACCCTCTGATGTAGCGCCCGACCATTGCCCCCGATTGGCGGATGATGTCTGCAAAGGCGGTCCGGTATTCCTCCGGTATCCACCACCGAAGGCGCTCCCGCAATGGGTCCACAATCTGAAGGGCGTAGTAGGTGATGAACGGCAGAAGAATCAGCGACAAAAGACTTGTGACCGTTGAAAGAGCCGTCTTGAGATAACCGATTAGGTATTGCCCCAACTGGTTCATCAGGTTTTGAAGGGAATCATTGACGATCGGGGGCAGTTCGCCGGATTGGGTTTTTTTCTCTATAAATTGCAGAAGATCGGTGAGCAACAGGAAGAACTTGCCTTCGGGAGGAAGGAGCGACTGGGCGAGGCGGACCGATTGCTCTATTAACGTCGGCACCAGCAGGATGCCCAGACCAAAACCGATCAGAAAAAAAGACAAGAAAACCAGCCGACTGGCTCCCGCTCGGCTAAAACCCTTTTCCTCCAGCCGATCCACCAATGGATCCAACAGATAAGCAAGGAAGATGCCCAAAAGGAAAAGGGAAAGGACTGACCGGACTTTCCACAGGACGATAAGGGTCAGAAGAGCCACCAGCCCATAGCCGATGCGGCGCATCCAAAGGACCTGATCGGCAGTCCAAGGACTGGAAACAAGGGTCCTATCCCCTTGACCGGCTATCGTTGGATTGTCCCGCTCTATGGACCATCAACCCCTAAATGAGCCGTTCCCCGCAACCGAATCCTCATTTTCTCCAAAGCCCGACGGAGCAATCGGGAAACATGCATCTGCGAAATGCCCAGTTTCTTGGCGATCTCCTGCTGGGTCAAACCCTGAAAGTAGGTCATTTCCACGATCGACCGTTCCCTCTGATCCAAAACGCTCAGACCGTCTTCAATGAGTTGCCACATCCGCATCCGTTCCAATTCCTTGGCTTCATCACCAGCAATGATTTGACCAAGTGAAAGGGGTCTGTCTTCGTCCTCGGTCTCCAGTTCTTGCTCAAGGGAAAGGACCTCGTAGGCGTGGGCAGCGTCCAGGGCTTCCAAAGCCTGCTCTGGACCCACCCCCAGTTCCTGAGCCAGCTCTGCGATGGTCGGCGGTCGCCCCAGTTTCTGAGTCAGCAAGTCCAACACTCGGTAGGCTTTCTGGTTCAGTTCCTGAAGACCCCTGGGCACCTGCAGGGTCCAAGTCGTGTCCCGAAAGTGTCTCTTTAACTCGCCTAAAATCGTCGGCACGGCAAAGGTAATAAATTTCGTTCCTCTATCGGGATCAAATCGGTCAACCGCGTTGATGAGCCCGAACAGCGCCACTTGGATCAGGTCCTCCAAAGGTTCGCCCCGGTTAACGAAGCGGCGGGCAAGCCCTTTCGCCAAGTCCAGGTGCCGATCAATCAGTTCGTCCCTTATGTGCGGATTCCCTGTCTGCCGCCAAAGGCGAAACAATTCTTCCGTGCTCTTCTTGGAGAGTTGCCAATCCACTTTTGTCAACCTACTGGGAAAAGCGCAGTTTTTTGATCATTCGGACGATCGTGCCGCCCTTATCGCCGGACAAGAAATGAACCTCATCCATCACCGAGGTCATAATCATTGTCCCCAAGTTGGTTGGTCTTTCGGGGGGAAGTCCCCGACCCTCGTCCACCACCTCCAGCACTAATCCGTCGCCCTCTACTCGGCAGCGGACCAAAAAAAAGCGACCGTGAGGCTCCTCGTAGGCATGCTGCAGAACATTGGTGCAGGCTTCGGAAACGGCTAACTTAATGTCCTCAATTTCGTCCAGTCCCAGACCCAGTTGAGAAGCGAACCCAGCGCACGCTAACCGGGCAACGGAAATTAACTTAGGATCACACCCCAAATGGATCTCCATCGTCCACAGTTGGGCTGCTTCCCGAGTGGGGGGTGGCTGCAGGGCAATGCCTGCGCCCCTCTCCCTCTCTACCACCTCCTCGTCCCATTCCCTTTCTTTTTCCGTTTCCCATTCCTTCAAAGCGTCGCTGACCGTCGGGTAAAAGGGGATTCGGGAAAGGATCCCAAGAGTATCCAGCAATTTCAGCAACTTGGGGGGAACCAAAACCAAAGCAAAGCGAAGACCTTCAGTCTCCGCCTCCCCCCACGATCGCAGCAGGGCTCCCAATCCGGAACTGTCAAGGAAGTCCACCTTTTGCAGGGAAATCAGCAAGCCCTTTTCTGCCGATCGGATAGCCTCTCGCAAGGCGTCTTCCAATTGGTCTTGGACAGAAGCATCCAAGGTGCCCTGAAGTTCCAAAAGCATCACTTCAGGGGCTGGCTGAGACCTGACAGACCGAAAAGTCATTGCCGGTCCCTCCCTGTGATTCGGTCCCACTCGCTCCTTTCTTACCCACCCTCTTACCAGATCATCAATCGGATGCCAATGACGATCAAGAAAGACCCAAAGGCGATTTTCATATGGTGGGTGGGGATCTTCTGCGCCAGCCAGCCACCGAAGAAGGCACCCAGGAACAGACCGACGGCTAACAAAACTGACACCGGTAGGTGAGCACGACCGTGTCGGTAATACTCCAAAAAACCCAGAAGTCCTACTGGCAACAAAAGGGCTCCCAGGGATGTCCCTTGTGCCTCGTGCTGGGTCATCCTCATCAGCCAAGTCAGAGCGGGAACGACGACGATGGCACCGCCCACACCAAACAGCCCGCTCACCACACCGCCCGCCATCCCGATCATTACGGCTATGAGAGCCCGTCCCAATTCCACTTTCCTTCCTCTTTTCTATTAAGCAAGCGTTCGTTGTCTGGAACCCACTTTGAATTATCATCGTTTTTTCATCCAGAGGAAACGCTTTTTGAAAGGAGGATGACGAATGCGATCGTGGACGGTAGGGGCTCTTTTGGGGTTCGTCGCTTTGGGCGCCGCTCAAATGAAAGGTCCCGCTTCCGAAATGGAGGGGAAAACCGTTCCCCCTTTCGCTGCCAAAACGATAGATGGTAAGACGGTCCGGTCCGCCGACTTTAAGGGAAGGGTTTTGCTCCTGGTCTTTTGGTCTCCTCACTGAGGGGCGTGCCGTGCGGAGGTTCCGCACTTGAATGAGTTGGTCAAGAAATACAGCAAGACCGGACTGACCATCCTTGCCCTTTCCGAGATGCCCGCCCAAATGCAGGCGAGTTTTAAGAAAGCGGTCCAGTATCCCCTCCTCATATGGGAAAAAGATAAACTGCCACCCCCTCTCACCATGGTTAAGGGCTACCCGACGACGGTCCTCATTGACCGTCAGGGGAAGGTCCGAAAGGTCTTCTTCGGACCGGCGACCCACGCTTTGGACTCCTTCGTCCAACAAGCATTGAAGGAGAAGCCGCCGGCGACGCCGGAAAAGAAACAGAAAGCCTAAGGACCGACTGAAGTCCCCAAGTATCTCAGTGGCATAATCAATCAGGCACTGTCAGCCAGTGCCGAAAGTGATCAGTCGTTTCATTGAAACGCCGATGCAAAGGGACAATTCTCTCTGTGTTCAGCCCCAGTTCCGAAAGGCGAGAGGAAACCGCCCCCGAGTCCTTGTGGCAATGAGCGGGGGCGTGGACAGTTCGGTCGCTGCTGCCCTTTTGGTGGAGCAGGGCTACGAAGTCATCGGCGTGACCTTTCATCTCTATTCCGGACCGGGAGGGGTTGGCAGAGCCTGCTGCACCGAAGAGTCCGCCAGCGATGCCCGACGAGTCGCCCATTACCTGTCTATTCCCCACTATGTCTTCAACCTAACGGATTATTTCCGACAGACCGTCATCAACGACTTCATTAGCGAATACCTGCAGGGGCGGACGCCGAACCCTTGTGTGCGGTGCAACGAGTTTATTAAGTTCCGAGCCTTCCTCTACCGGTCCCTTCAATTGGACGCCGACTACATCGCCACCGGTCATTACGCCCGAATCGTTAAAAACGGTCATTATCGCCTTCTGAAGGCGGTGGACCGGCAGAAGGATCAGTCCTATGTCCTCTATGTAATGAACCAGGATTCTTTGGCGCGGACCCTCTTTCCTTTGGGCGAACAGACGAAAGTTGAAACACGCCAAATGGCGAAAAAATGGGGCCTGCCCGTCGCCGACAAACCCGATAGTCAGGATGTTTGCTTTATCACGGACGGAGACTATCGGTCTTTTCTTCAATCAAGGGGTTACTTGGGTCAGGGTCCCGGACCCGTTTTGAACCGGAACGGGGAGGTCATCGGCGAGCATCCCGGGATTGCTTTTTACACTGTCGGTCAGCGTCGGGGACTGCCGGTCACTTCAAAAAACGGAGTGCCTCTCTATGTGGTGCGCATAGACCCCCAACACAATGCGGTGATCGTCGGCGAAAAAGAAGACTTATTGACCCGACAAGCGATCGTCGGAGCCGTCCATTGGATCAGCGGTCGCCCTCCCGACCAGCCGATAAGAGCCTTGGTTCGCCACCGCTACCGATCTTCCGAGGGGTCTGCTTGGATTGAACCGGTTTCTGACGGGACCGTCCGCATCCATTGGGACGAAGATCAATGGGCGGTCACCCCCGGACAGCGGGCGGTCTTTTACGACGCCGACACTAGCGAAGAGGTTTTGGGCGGGGGCATTATCCTGCGGACTCGTTAACGAAACCGAAACGGGCTGACTACCTCTTCTTCACTACTTTAAACTGTGGTAAATATTTTAATAGTTGGAACAAGAGCTGATAAGGGAAAAGAGAAGAGGGAAACCAAAACCCGTTTCCTTAAGGGACAGCAAGGGGAAAGGACAAGCAATGGAGCCAATCCCCGACGAATTGCTAACCGAGCGGAGACGACGGGTTCTGGGCGCTTTGGTGGACAAGCATATTCGGACCGCCCAGCCAGTTGGTTCGTTAACTTTGGTCAACGAATATCGTCTGGCAGTAAGTCCCGCCACCATTCGGATTGAGTTTGGGATAATGGAGGAGCTGGGGCTCATTTATCAGCCCCATCGTTCCGCTGGGCGCCTCCCATCAGACTTGGGATACCGCGTTTTCGTAGATCGGATATTGTCCCCGCAAGTGATGAGGGGTCATTGGACAACTGTCTGGGAGCGGCAATTGAAAGCCTGTGCCGATGACATTGTTCACCTTTTGAGCGCTTGCTGTGAGCTTCTTGGGCAGACGACTGGTTACGCTGGCTTTGCGGTCCTTCCAAAAAAGGAGCGAGAAAAAGTCCAAGCGGTCACTTTTATTCCCCTGCCTTCAAGAAAAGTAGTGGTCACCCTCTATGGGTGCCGGCAGATTCAAAAACTTTTTACAGCACCCACCCAATTGCCGGCAGCCCAATGGGAAGCCGCCTCCGCCTGGTGGACGGAGCGGCTGTTGGGGAGAAGCGTTGGTTTTTTGAAAACTTGGTCGCCTGGCGACGACTTTGTCGTCGCCACCCATCAAATACCGGCTATCGGTCTGGCTTATGAGTTCCTCAAATTGATCGCCGATCAAAAAGAGGAGCGCCTTGTTTTGACCTCTGGGGTAGCCCGGGTCCTTTCGGAGCCCGAGTTTGAAGAAGGCGAGCGCGCCCGGCGCTTCCTTTCCTTCTGGGATCAATCGCGCCTTCTGGCAAACTTTTTCCCCGATCAGTGGCTCCAAAGGTCTGCTGTCGGTGAAACCTGGGTTTCCATCGGTAGCGAGAACCCGATGGAGGAATTGCGGGATTGCACCCTGGTCGCGGCTCCCTATCGGATTGGGGAAGCGCCGGGGGGTGTTGTGGGCGTCATCGGTCCCAAAAGAATGCGCTATTATGATGCCCTGCCGAAAGTTGCCTGTTTCGCTCAACTGGTCTCCAGGACCCTGACTTTTTCCTTAAGTTAAGGTCTCCCCTTAGTTCCCCCAAAGTTTCCCCGGTATTTTTTATTGCTTTACAATGAAAGAGGACGACATGGCTATAGGAGAGGGACTGTGCCGGCTCCAAACGCTGTCAAGGAAGCGTTAGCCGAAATCCATCAGGCAATAGAAAAGTGTCAACTATGTCCCCTCGCACAAGGGAGAAAAAAGGCGGTTCCCGGCGAGGGTCCCATCAACGCCGCGGTCATGTTTATCGGTGAAGGACCGGGGGAGCAAGAAGACCGACAGGGCAAGCCCTTCGTCGGAAATGCTGGTAAGTTCTTAAACGAACTGTTAGCGATTGCGGGTCTGGAAAGGCAAGAGGTTTTCATTACCAATGTCGTCAAATGTCGTCCGCCCGACAACCGATCCCCCACTGCCGAAGAGGTGGCTGCTTGCAGAGGTTACTTAGAGGCTCAAATCGCCCTCATCCAACCCCGTATGATCTGTTTGCTGGGGAGTGTCGCTCTCAAAGCCGTCCTTCCGGAGGTGAAAGGGAGCGTCTCTCAGGTCCACGGTCAGGTCTTTCATAAGAACGGGATCGTCTTCATTCCTCTTTTCCATCCCGCAGCAGCGCTCCATCAAGCCCGGTGGAAAGATGTGTTGCGCCAAGATATGCTGAAGGTGAAAAGCGTTCTCTCTCAACTGGAAGAAGCGTCCTTGACCAGCCGCGCCTAAAGGAGGTAAGGATATGGCAGGGCACTCCAAATGGCACAACATTCGGGTTCGTAAGATGCGCCAGGACTTAGTTCGGGGTCGGCTCTTTAGCCGGTTGACCAGGGAGATCATCGTCGCTGCCCGGCTGGGTGGCGGTGACCCAGAAGCCAACCCGCGCCTCCGAGCGGCTATTGACCGTGCGAAAGAAAGCGGGATGCCGGCAGAAAATGTGGAGCGT
>JANXBO010000034.1:9389-28286 GCA_025057575.1 Candidatus Caldisaccharidevorator malaysiensis | reverse complement strand
TGCGGTAGGGCTCTGCCTGATAGAGGCGCTCATCTATCTCCAATGCCTTTTGGTAAAACTCTAACGCCTTCTGAGTGTCGCCAACAGATTGATACACATCGCCCAGTTTGGTGTAGCAAACCGACAAATCCCTTGCCAAGTCCGTTCGTTGGGGATGTGACGAGTGAAGATCTTGCAGCCAAGGTAGTGTTGTCTCCCACATTGCTCGCAATTGGTCAGTGACGGCCAACCCCTCTACTCTTTCGGAAACATCAAAGAGAAGCAGGCTTCGGAGGTGTAAGGCAGGGGGGTCCTCAGCAACCCGATTCAGGAGGTCCCGGAGGCGGCGGACGAAAGAATTCGTCTCTTCCCTTAACTCTAACCTTCTAACCAGCATCTGCTCAAGGGCTCTCACGCCTAAGGGCTCTTCACTGCCAGAAAGTCTGCTCATCTCCCACTCCCGTTCGTCCTCAGCCTGTCCAAGGAAGGTTGTCAACTCTCGCGCACGGTCGGCTTCCCAGAGACCTTCTGCAACCCGGGCTAAGGCGCCTACCAGTTCCTCAGTCGGTTTGAGAGCGAGCCATTGGCGAAGGCTTTCGGGACGGAGATGGGGGTCTTTCTCCTTAAGACGGGCGTAGAAGAGTTCCTCCCGCAAACGCTGATGGGGGATCCGGTAGCCACCCCCCTCTTCTGTGATCCGCTTTTGCATCAGCCCTGAAAGGCACGCCACCTCAATAGGGGAAAACCGCAACCGCAATTCGTCCTCGGTTCTTCCCGACCGCCATCTTGCTTCTATCTCGTTCGCATCGTCATCGTTCAGTTCCGCCCGTCCTTTCTCCAACATAAAATCCAAAATGACTTGCAGACTCTCCCAAAGTTTGTCAAAGCGCCTGCGGGTATCTTCCAGGAAATGGGCAAAGAGATCTTGAACGCCGCTAATGGCAGGCGCCTCTCTTCCGTCAAAAGCCCGCATCCAAAGGTCCAGGTGCAATGGAACCAAAAGGACTTCCCGGCGCGTTGCAGGGGGGATCTGCTCCCAGGCGGTGTTGCAGGCAGGCACGGGCTCGCCCTGGTCTTTCGCCTGCTGATAACGCCGGTAGACCGTTTTAGACTCCTCTTCCGTAAATGGGGAAACATTCCAGGCAGGCGGGTCTTCCGGACGACGGGGTCGGTGGGGATCCTCAGGCGGATGAACGAACAGGTCCCACATAGTGTAAAAGGGATTGGTTTCACCTTCGCCTCTGCGACCCCGCAAAACAAACAGGAACTCCTCACGGACGGAGAGGATGATCCGAATCCAAGGATGTTCCCTCGCCGACTGGATCATATCCATTGCCTCACGGAAGATGCTGAGAGATTCAGGGGCTTCGTTCAGGGCATCCAGAACGATGACGAATCGGCGGTTGGGAATTCGGTCCTCCTTCATCCGCGCCTCCAGCAGGTTGAAAAATTCAGCGAAGCCCAAGAAATCCCTTGGGTTCAGACCGATCTTGTGCAAGAGGTTGGCAAGTAAAAGGTTGCTGCCTTCCAGTTCCCGAATCAGCCCGTCGCCACGGACGAAGAAGACCAGATGATGCTTTTGTTCTTCCAGCAGGCGTCGGACGAGGTCACAGAGCAGAGCGGTTTTTCCACATCCGGCTCTTCCGGAAAGCAGGAAAACCCTCTGGGGCAAGGTGTCCGATTCGCTTGCGAACCGCCACAAGGGTTGACTGAGAGCGGGTCGGTCCAAATAGCATTGGGGCAGGTATTTGATCCCGATCAGATCATTCAAAGTCCGTCGGGCGTAATCGTTGACGAAATCCCGAATGGTCCAAGGGGCGACATCCTCGCGCTTGATGTGCCAAGGGACCTGGCGGGCTTGCAAGAGTTCCAAAAGTTTGGCACCGGCGTCGGGAGGAGCGGGTGCGCGAATCAGTTGGGACGCCTCCTCATCGTCCAGGGGGAGCCTCTGTCCGATCCCCAGGTAGTAAATCGTTCTCCGATGCATTCCTTCTCTTTCCACAAGGTAGTGTCCATCGTAACAATGCAAGGGTTCTCCTTCAATGTGCCCGTGAAAGAGCGGGAATAAGCCTTGAAGCCTTCCATCGGGTGCCCGCATCACGACAGGGGAAAATTCAAAGGCAAGATAAAGGCGATCGTCTAACTCCATCGGCTGGGGATCGGGTGGCTGATCACCTTTCAAGACTTGCACTTTTGGTGCATCCTCATTGAGGGACGAGCGCAGGACCAACAGGTCATAGCGGGTCAGAAACTCAAAAGCATTGAGCAGATCGTCCAGAAAGGGACGGAAGTGAACCAGGTCTCGCTGACAAATCGCGTCCCGACTCATTCCCGAATGGGCAGCGCCGTTGCGAAGGGCGAGAAAGGCGTCCAGCCAGTTCAGGTTTTCGTAACGAGCACCAGAATCCAGCCCATATTCGCGTGGCACGGCTACACGGCTCTTGCGGACCTTCTCCATTGCGTCAGGGAATTCGGGGAAGAAGTTGAGTTCCAGTTGGTCACGGACATTGGCAAGGGTGTTGAGGAGGGTGATCCAGTCCGAATAGTGGGGACAGCGGATGCCGGCGATTGCCCGGTTGAGTCTGGACAGAGTCACCGTGGCAGCGTTCTGAGGTGGTGGCTGGGTCAGGTATTGCCCAACGAGAGTCAGCCCGACGGTGCGCATCAGTTGATAGACGCAGAACTAGAGCGCTTCCCGCCTCAACTGAAGGCTGGCTCTTTGGTCGTTCAAGTCCGCATAAACGGCAGCAATGGGGTAAGGCATTTGAGTCACGACGGTGTGAGGCTGCATTTACCGATCCCCCTTTGAACTCCTCATCTGGCTGGTGCCGGTTTATCCGGCGGGTCCTTTGAAAACCTGTTGGCAAAAGTATATCCCGCATCGCCCGATCCCTTAGTGCCCCTTCCCCCAACCCGACACACCATAAAGAATGGGTGCTTCTCCGGTGCTATTAGAGTTGGTGGGTCATTTTTCGTTTAGGACGGCAGGGGACGATTGATCCGTCCAAGATCGTCGGGTCGCTCCTGAATTAAAATTAATGGCGCTAAGGGGGGAGCAAACAGTTGGGGTCGGTCAATTCGGTTGCTGCCGAGCCGAGGGCTGCGGCAGACGGGAATTGGCATAATATTGTGACCTGCATTGAGACTCACCTGTTGCCCCAACTGGAGAAAAAGCGTTGGGAACTCATCGCCACTATTGACGACCTCTCTCTGTTTGCGGACCCAAAGGCAACGATCAAGAAAGAACAGAAGGTGCTTTATGAAAGGGTCTTGGGACCGGGCTTCCTTTTCGTTGTCAGGGGCTCTTTAATCCTCTTCTGCGAGAGTAAGCATCTGCCCCTTCGGGCGGTTCAAGGGGTCTTCTTTCCGGAACGGACCGTCGTCGGAGTGGGAAACGACAGTGCCCGTGAGCGGCGAGAGTGGCTTCAGATCACTGTTGACCGTTTCGGGACTTCGGTCCGAAAATTTACTCAGACGGGTGGCAAAGTTTTCAGTGGCATTCCCTATTTGATCACGGAGCGGACGCTTGCTGAAATCTACCGCCTCTGGTGTCAGGAGGTGGCGGAAAGAGGGGAGAAGACGGTCGGCAGTGTCCGACTTTTAGGGGCTTTCCTAACGGTGCTGGCGCGGAGTGTGCCCACTACCCCATTTGCCCCCTTACCGCCTTCACTGATTGGTGAGCAGAGCCATCCGGTTGTTTCCAAAGCCGCCCGCCTGTTGCATCAGTCTTACGATATGCAGTGTAGCCTGGGGGCACTGTCGCGAGAGTGCGGGGTGAGTAAGGAGCATCTGTGCCGTCTCTTTAAAAAAGTCCTCGGACTCACTCCCTGGCAATACCTTCAACGATTGCGGTTGGAAGCCGCCTGTCAGATGCTAAAGGAAACCGAATGGCGCATTAGCGATATTGCTGCTCATTCGGGGTTTGGGGACCTGCGCCACTTTCAGAGAATCTTTCGGCGTTCCTTTCATCGGTCGCCTTTGGCTTACCGTCGGGCTGTGCGCCGGAGCGCGGCGGCGTGACGACCTTATTAGGGCTCTCAACGGGAAACGAACCGCAGGATTAGGAAAAGCCAGCAGGTTCTCTGAGCGTTTCGGAACTTTAGGGTTAAGATCAATAAAAACCGCTACAGAGATCAACAAAAGCCTCTCTCTTTTCGGTGGCGGTTGCCAAAAAAAAAAGAACAAATCAATTACGCATCAAAGGGGGGAAGGACCGATGGCACCAAGAGGGAAGAGCCGCAAGGACCGGCTGGATGGCTTCACCCTGATTGAACTATTGGTGGTGATTGCCATCATCGCCATTTTGGCGGCGATTCTGTTCCCGGTGTTCAGTCAGGCGCGGGAGAAGGCGCGGCAGGCTCAGTGCCTGTCTAACTCCCGCAACGTGGCGATGGCGCTCTACCAGTATACGCAAGATTACGACGAGAAGTTTCCGAAACACGAGACGCCGTGAGGGGCGGACGGCGCCTGGGCGTGGTCCTGGGCAAATCCTGACTGGTATATGAAGATCTACTCTTATGTCCGGAACTGGCAGGTCTTTGACTGCCCGTCTATCCCCCGACCGTCCACCTGGAAGGCAAGTTGTTTTCTGACCTGGGCAAATCCGCCGTGGCAACCGGTGCCCGTGGATTACGGGTTCTCGGAAGCCATTTTTGGACAACCAGATCAGTTCCATTTGGCGCAGATTCGGCGCCCGGCTAATGCTGTGGTCGGAGGGGACAACGCCAACACTTACTTCAACCCCTGGGCGCAAAGTCGGGAAGGCATCCAGGTCCGATGGGCATTTGCTCGCGGCTGGCAGAATATGAACGAAATTCAGTGTGGCTGCCCGGCGACGATCCTGAATCCGGAGAAAGCTGCCCAAACCAGTCCGCATCTGGGAGGCACCCACGGCTTCTTTGCCGACGGGCACGCCAAGTGGGTCCAGTGGTCCCGAACCAGAACGTCCCGACTGGGTGGTCCCTACGATATCATCTGCCCCGACATTCGCGGTTCGCCGATCGTCTGGGTCCGTTGGGGGCGCAACATTTACCCCATCTTTGGTGTGTTTGTTGGCACAACGATCCCGGGCTGCAATCCCTATGCTCCAGCACCCAATTAGGGGAGGGTGAACGATGCGGCAAAAAGTCCCTTTGTGGGCGACCGTGTGCATCATCATCGTTGGCGTAATTATCGTCGGGGCGATTGCCTGGTGGAACTTGAGACCCCGACCTGCCGGTGAGATTGGTCAACCAGCAGGCACTGGGATGGGACCGCCACCGGAAGTGATGCGCCAGATTCAGCAGTTCGGTGGCACGCCTCGCCCAGGCGGAGCGGGTGCGGGCGCCCCGCAAGCGAATCCAGGGGGCACCAGGTAGAACCCCACCTTACCGGTTCGGTCCCAATTCAGGTAGCGACTAAGGGAACGGAATAACGAATCCGGCTCCGACGAGACCGAAAGAGTTCGCAACGGGGCGGACAAAGGGGTTGACACACTCCCTGGGGTCTGCCCCGTTCTTTTTTTGTTTTTCTTCAATGGCAAATGGCAGGTGGGTTCTTTAGCGTTCAGAGACCATTTGTCGGGCTTACAGTCACTTTGAAAGGGCTACAAACTTTAACGAAGCTGACCTTTGAGAGGGGTAAAAGGGATGCGCTGGTGGCTCTGGCTTCCGCTGCTTTTCCTGTTGGCTTGGCTCTTAAGCCAGTTCGTGAAGGAAAGGGTTTGGTGGCTGGAATGGGGCGTTGCTTGTGCCAGTCTGCTTGCCGTCTTCGCCGCCCACGTTTGGGTGAGTCGTCTAACTCTTAAGAAAAATCGTCCCTCCCCTTCTTTTTTAGCCGGCTTGGTGGACATCGCTACGATGCGCCGATTGGAGTCCCCGATCTTGCTCTTGACAGGTGTTGTCCTATTGGGATACCTGATCAATCTAATGACGGAACTCAATTTCTTGGGGCTGCTTGTCTCTTTCGCAATGTTGATGCTCACTGTGGAAATCGTATGGCTGGCGGATCTCCACACCTCTTACCTGCCCCCTTCTTCAAAACTTGTCCCAACACCAGGTCTGATATTGTTTGCCAGTCGGCTCGGGGGGAATGAGAAAGACAATCTCTGCTCACGCATCTCGTCCTCAGACAATCCACAAATCTGGCAAGACGCCATTAGACGCGCTGGGGAACTATATAAACAAGTGGCTGAGAAGTTCAGAAAAGACAAAAAATCTTTTACTCTTCCAGACGTGAGCAAAACAGTCGCACACGAGTTAGGATGTGAGGCTAAGGCATATTTTGACTATCAAAAGAACATTTGGGAGTTTATTGCCTCCTGTCCTCCAGCGATCGTGGCAGCACTACGATCTGTTGATTATCACGCTCAAGATAATTTGAAGTTCGTCTGGTCCATCGTCACCGATGAAGCGGCGGGGTTCTTTGAAGTTTTTGAAATCCTTGTAAAGAAAGCCTTTCCGGGTGTTAGCGTTCTAAAAAAGGAGTTGCAAGATCCCAACGATCCTGCTAACATCCAGAAAGTAGTCAATGAGGTGTATCAAGAGGCCGCGAGCAGAGGTCTTTCTGAAGATCAAGTGACGACCGACATTACGGGCGGGACCGCCATTATGAGCGTCGGGGGTGCGTTAGCCTGCGTCCGCAGCCGCAGGCGGCTCCAATATCTCCGACAAGACACCTTCCAGTTCATCGCCGTTCCCGTCACCATCCAAAATATCAAACAAGCCATTGACGAACTTTTAGATCAATTACCCGAATTGCTTCAAAGTAGTAGATCCGAGAGGCAATAATTCTGATGAATCAATTTCAGTCACACAGTTGAAAAATGTCTTTTTGTTTTGTGGATGGTGGAGCGTGGGGATCCAGGTCGGTTAGACTACGAGTCCCTGCTTCAGTGTTATTTTGCTGCGAAGACGAATTCTACTTTTGCGGTTCCCGTTGGTGGCACTGTTACCTTTTGAGTTTGGGTTCCCAGTTTCTCGTGCCACGCTTCTACCGTGTAAGTGCCAGGCTTCAGTCCCGCAATGGTGAAGGATCCGTCCTTCCCGGTGACGGCGAAAAAGGGATGGGGGATGATGTGTAGGTAGGCAACCATCCAGAAATGGACATCGCAGCGGATGGGGATCCCGATTTCCGGGTTTCGGAACTTTCGCGCCTGCTTAGAACCCTTCAAAGGCTGGGCAATATTGAAGGAGTTGCCCTTTTTTGACTGA
Organism: Candidatus Caldisaccharidevorator malaysiensis; assembly: GCA_025057575.1. Classification (GTDB taxonomy): domain Bacteria; phylum Armatimonadota; class Fervidibacteria; order Fervidibacterales; family Fervidibacteraceae; genus Caldisaccharidevorator; species Caldisaccharidevorator malaysiensis. Next base: position 21,117 of record JANXBO010000034.1, on the reverse strand, counting down.
GTCCGGACATTGTGGAGAAGGGGATCGCTGTTGAGAAAAACCACAGGCTGACCGACTTGAACGGCGATGACGTGAGGGCGGAAGATACAACCAACCTGATCCAAAACGACCTCCTTGGAAGGTGATGGAAAAGTCCCCTTGACACCCTCCTTGACCCAGACCAGGACCCAGCGCAGAGTGCCATTGGGGTTGACAACGACTTCCTCTGTTGTCACACCCTTCCCCTTGTGAAGGTCTGCGCATTTCGCGTCGGCTGCCTTCATCGCGCTGGCAGAAATTTCTTTCGGCTTCGGTGCTGTCCCCTTAAAGAGCACCCGACCGCTGATGGCGCCCGTTTGGGCAAACCCGAAACTAATTGCTGTTACAAGCAGGACCGACAGTGTAAGGAACCGCATAAACCCACTCCTTCCCATAAGGTTTCCATTGTTTTTTCAATAGTCTTTGGTTGCTTCACGGCTTTTATCCTGAGGTAATCCGGTTCTCTTTTGAAGAAACTGATGGAAGGTGTAAAGGGAGGCGGAGAATTTTTTGGCAAAGGCTTGGGCTTCCTCTTGATCGGCGAAAGCCGCCAGCCCGGATCCCATTGGAGTGGTGATTTTGTCGGTGTGGACGAGCCAAGCGTCCTCCGCGTCCAGCCAGGACTTGCCGTCGTAGGACCGCAGCCAGATTTTTTCAGGCGATTGTTGTTGCTCTCTTAAATCATCAAGAAGGCAACCAGGATCGTCATATTGGCGGACCGAACCGTCGGGAAATTGGGCAGCGGCGGCGAAGCGTTCATCAGAGATCAGCATTCGGCACCGGTCACAGGATTCTTCCGCCCACCGGATCACAGGGGGACCAGAGGAAGGACGACAGCCAACAAGAGAAGCGGAGCACAAAAAGAGGGCGATCAAAAGGGGTTTCATTCCCACCACCGTCGGGAAAGGACGAGGGAGATCAAAAGGGGAACCAGAACCCAAAGGAAAAGGAGGGACAGGAGAACGGGGATCAGGAAAGGACCAAGAGCATCTCCGGCATAGGCTCCCGCCGGACCCAACAGTTCCAGGTTTCCCTGGAGAAGGGTGAGCGAGAGGAGGCGGAAGATCTGGCAGGGGTTGATGGACGAGATCCAAAACAGGAGGGCGGGCGGCAGTTGAAAAGCAACAGCACCGGTCATCAGTCCCAGGTCGCTGACAAGGACAAAGAAAAGCCAGACGACGAGAGCCACGCTGACGGAAAGGCTGAACTTTCGGGAAAGGCAGGAAATCAGGACGCCGGTGCTCAAACTGCTGAGAGACAAAAGGAGGGTCAGAAGGAAAACATAAGCAAACAGGTCCATCTGCTCGGTTCCACCCGAAAGGGCAAGGGTCACGCCCGTCAGCCCAAAGCCGATCAAAAGAGCCGATGAGGAAGCGGCAGCGAGACCCAGCCATTTACCGAGAAGAATCTCAGGACCCGTGACCGGTTGAGCAAGAAGGGTGATCAGGGTGCCTCGCTCTCGTTCCGAGGAGACGGACAGGGCGCCCAGCAAGAGACCCATCAGCGGGATAAGAAAGAGGGTCAGGTTAACGAGGCTGGCTGCCGTTCGGGCGAAACTTCCAAAGATGACCGTGCCGGCACTGAGATAAGAGGACGCCCCGATCATCAGGCAGAGGACGGCAAAAGCGCCGGCAAAGAATAGGAACCAGCGCTGTCTCTTGGCATCGTTCAACTCCTTGAGAGCTATCGTCAAAACGACCGCCTGGTCAATTGGCAAGGCTTTCATCGGGAGGTGCCTCCGTCTTCTACCTCAAAGTTCTCAACGGTCAGTCCAGCGGCGGCAAGGATGGTGATCGGCTTTGCCTTGGCTTCGGGTGAAACCGGGACCCTTAAGGCGGATCCGTTGAGGGACGGGAGAAAGCCGTGGGCGGTCAATTGACGGATGGCTTGGTCCCGTTGGCGGTTTGGTAGATAAAGCCTCAACCAAACTTTTTCGGTCAAGATATCGGAAAGTTGCTCTGGGGTCCCCTGAGCAACGATCCGCCCCTGCTGAAGGGCAATCACTTGATCGGACAGATTTTTCACTTCGTCAGAGCGGTGGGACGAGAGGATGATGGCTTTGCCGCTTCTTTTCAGTTCGGTGAGGAAGGACCAGAACTCCTGGCGGGACTGATGGTCCAGGTTGGCGGTGGGCTCGTCCAGGAGGAGGATGGGGGGATCGGAAAGGAGGGCGATGGCGACGGCAAGGCGCTGGCGCCAGCCCCCCGATAGTTCACCGACCTTTTTGTCCGCCACCTGATCCACCCGCCACTGGTGGGCGACCTGCTGGACCCTTTCTGCCGTCACTTTCCTGAGTTTTCCATAAAAGGAAAGGGTTTGCGACACCGTCAGTTCCTGATGGAGGCGCACCTCCTGAGGGAGGTAGCCGATAAGGGAGCGGACCTTCTTGGGCTGGCGAATCGGGTCCAGTCCGGCGATGCGCACCTCCCCGTCACTGCGCAGGAGTCCCAGCAGACACTTGAGAAGGGTCGTTTTTCCGGCACCGTTGGGACCCCAGAGAGCCAGAAGGCAACCTGCAGGAACCATGAACGAGACATCGTCAAGGGCTTTGACCGTGCCGTAACGCTTGGTGAGACCCCGAACCGAGATGATTTCAGTTGGCTCGCTCAAGGTCGGGATGCTGGGCGGGCTTTCGTCCCCTGCATTGACCGACCGACTCAAACACAGACCCGCGGTTCCCAAAACGACGCAGGCAAGGGACAACAGAAAAAACCCGATCGGCATCGGCGAAGTGTGGGGGAGTGATAAGGGTGGGATAAAAGGTCGGATTCGGGGGGAAGAATCAGCGAACCTGGATTGTGGGGCAAAAACTGGAAAAAGGAGACCGGCAAAGTCCAAGGCTTTCTCGGCGGGACTGAAAACGAACATACGAAGAGAAGGTCGGCTCTCCCTCAACGATTCAAAAAGTCGGACCGAACGGTAAGGAAGGTCACCGATCCCGTCGGAGTTAGCATCGTATCCGGTGTAGTCGCTCCAGTAGTTGCCATCCCACCGGTTCCCTTCGTCCGTTGCTTTGCCCTCTAAAGAGACTTGCTGCCCGTTATCCACAAACGAGTTGTGAACGATTGTGTTGCCATAGGTTGATGCGAAAAAAAGGAAGCCGGTGTCGTTTCCCGCAATGTAGTTTTCTGTCAGTTGATTGCGGAGAGCTCCTTCAGCAAACAATCCGGTCCTGTTGCCGACGATCCAGTTCTGTGCAATAAGGGAATCGGAGATATCCTTCAGCCCGATACCGTATCCGCTGGGTCCCCGATTGTTTACCAGGAGACTGGTCGTGACCTTCAGGTTGGTGCTATACATTAGATAGATTCCGACGGCATTTTGGGTTACCAGATTGCCTTCAACCATTGCCCCGTCGCAATACATAAAATGAATTCCGTAGCGGCTATGGGACACCGAGTTCCCTCGGACCGTCAGATCTTTGGAATACCACAGGACAACGTCCCGACCGAAGGATGCATCGTTCTTCTCTAAAAGCACCCCATCACTATACCAAACCTTTATCAAATCGCCCCGGCGAGGCGACGGCAGTTTTTTGCCGATAAGGATGTTTTCCGAAAGGACAGTGCCGGGAGCGCGACGGACGATGATGCCGAAGAGGACATCTTCCAAACGATTGCGCCTGATGATGCAGGAGGATGCTCTCACATCAATCCCCGCATTCTCATCAGGAAGAGACGATCCACTGTTTCGGATCAAAAAACCCTCCACGACGGTTTTGGGCGCTTTGATGATGAGAACGGATCCCTTTCCCCGTCCATCCAGAATGGCTGCACCGTTTCCAGTCAGCCGCAATGGTTTGCTGATGACGACGGGACCGTAGTAGATGCCGGGGGGAACGACCACTGTATCACCGGGACGAGCCTTATTGATCAAATCGTTGAGAGAGTCGGCTGCAGTTGCATCGGTTGTCAGGGTCGTCAAGAGAAGCGCGGTGACGGCAGGGACGGTGCGACGAAGCGCCAGGTTGAGTTTATTGGGACAGGTGCGCAGCCGCCAGTAAAGACCTGCTGTTGAAAGAGCGAGGGAGAGGAGGGCTAAGTAAAAGCCGGTGCTGAAGGAGGCTAAAGCGCGAAACTGGGCGACTTTTCCTTCCCCGACCAAAGGTGGGAGGAAGGGTTGAATCTTAAAGGGTGCTTTTGGGTCCAAAGTGGTCCCGTAATAGTAGAGCCAGTAGTAAAGGTCACACACGAAGACGAGAGGGGTCAAAAGCGGGGGGATCAAGAAAATCCAAGCCCATCGGCAGGGTAACAGGGCGGAGAGAAGGACGAGGACCAAGAGGGCAGGAACGGCGAACCGGGACATCTTCCGCTCCCACTGGGCGGCTCCTTCAAGAGGCTTCATACCAATGTAGTGGTTAAGGATGTCCAGTTCTCGGACATCCCCTTCCAGGCGATCCAAATAGGTGATGAGCCTCAGCCCGTTGGGATACTGGGGAGCAAAGACGTCCACTTGCCAGAAGGGGAGCCGGCTGGCAATCAGAAGAAGGACGGCTCCCGCAACGATCAACCCTCTTGGTCCCCATTGGTAAATCATTCTCTAACCGCCTTTCAACCGCTACGGTCGGACGATCAGATAGCCCGCCATCTCCAGGTGGAGGGCGGAGCAGAACTCGGAGCAGTAGAAGGGGAAGACACCGGGTCGGTCGGCAACAAACTCAATGGTCACCGTCTCGCCGGGCTCCACCGAAGCGTTGACATTGAAGGCGCCAAGGGCAAACCCGTGGGTGGCGTCTCGGGTGCGTTCCAGGTTGGTCAGGTGGATGATCACCCGATCGCCCTTGTTAACCTCAATGATCTCCGGTTCAAAGTGGCTTCTGATTTGGGTCATCAGGACCTCAACGGTCTTTCCTTTTCTGGTGATGGAACCCTTAGTGCTGGCTTTGGGATGTTTAGATTGAGTCAGGGGGTTCCAGCCGACCTCAGGGTAGATTTCCCAGGCTTTGATCTTGTCGGCTTTGATGATTTGGGCATAGTGGGGCTCACCGACACCGATGGGCATATCGTAGACGACCGTTGCCCTTTCCCCCGATTTGGCGATGTCAATCAGTTGGAATGTCTGGGGCAAGAGGGGACCAACGGAGACGAAGTTATCAATGGTCCACTTATTGAGGGCAACGAGCCACTTGCCATCGGGTTCAACGGTATCGCCTTCGGCAGAGGCGATATGCCCCACGTTGTAACGGGCAGGGATTTTCTGAATAAGGGTCCAAGGCTTCTCAGGTGCTTGATACTTGCAGTTGCCCATCGTCCACCGGGCGATGGCGCTGTCTAAGAACAGGCTGGTGTAAGCGTAGCCTTGGTTATCCCAAACAGTGTGAAGGGGTCCCAAGCCGATCTCTATCTGAGCCTCTTTGACCGCATCAAAGGGGAGGATCGGCACCCCGTAGGGATCTTTGCCAACGAAGTTTTTCTTCTCAATGGCTTGCAGGATCTTCTTCATTGAGTAAACGGTAACGTGAGGATCCAGTTTTCCACCAACGACGATGTGCTCGCCGCAGGGGCATACGTCAACGCCGTGGGGGCTCTTCGGTTCGGGTGCAAAGAACAGGACTCCCTCCTTGGCTGCCACCTCCAGAGGCAGGAGTTTCATTCCGTTGACGACCTTTGCCTTTCCAGCAGCGACCAGTTGGGCTGCTTTCTTCCAGTTGACGATGTGGAGGTAGTCCATATCCCTTTCCGCCGTCCCCGCTTCAAAAGGCGGGTTGCCCTTTTCAATTCCCCCGGTCGCCATTTCGGTGTTCAAGGAGTTACAGAAAGCAAATCCGTCGCTGGGACCCTTCCCGCAGTCCGCCAGATCCTGCCAATAGGGAGGAAATTCCACGGCGAAGGACTCTTGGGGGACAATCCGACCGGTCTTGCGGTCAAACTTCCAGAAGGTCATCCATCCCCGATACTCTTCCTTGTATCGGCTGATGGGTGCATAGGCGCCACCGAGAGGGGAGCCATACTGAGAGGTCTCCACCACATATTCGGTGTTGGGGGTGACAAAGGCAGCACCGTGACTGCTGAAGCCCAACGGATTCTTGACAATCTGCTTCGTCTCAAAATCCCTCAGGTCAACCACAGCAAGCCGAGCGGAGGCTTTGTCGCCGATGAAGAGATACTGCCCATCGTAGTCCCCGTTGGTCTCACTCAGGTTCGGATGATGAGTGTCCGCCCAGGAGATGATTCTCCCATTGACCCGAACACCGTTGAACGGATCGCGACCGTCCAAAAGAGCCGATGTGAAGGCGGTCTCCTTGACCCCGAAGCCGTAGCCCTGCCAAGACTCGGGAGTAAACACGGCAATCACCTTCAGCAGCCGCATTGACGGAATGCCGACGACCAAAACCTGTCCGCTGTGACCTCCCGACGAGAACATTAGATAATCGTCGTGCTTCCCCGTCGGCAGGTAGGTTGCCAAAGCGGCGGTCACATTGTCGGGGCTGAAGCCCTTGGTCTTGATCACTTCCAGGGCTTCTGCCGGAATGCCAGGAGCGGGGCGGGCGACCACTGGTGGACCGCCTCCCCCGGTTGCCGGTGCCCGTCGGCTGGCGAGCCAGTAGCCGATCGCCAGCCCCAGAAGGAGCACAACAACGATCCCTGCAAGGACCGTCCAGCGCTGACCCACTTCCCTCACCTCTCTATTTTTGGACTTTCATATCAAAAAATCCTTCATTCAGGATGCCAAACCCTCCTTTTCTTGCTATCGGGGAAAAGTCCTAATTTCCTTAGGGTTTTTCCTGACACTGTTTGCAGGGCGAAACTCAAGTCTGGGAGCCTCCAAAGCGCAAATCCCCCACACTCCCTCCTTTGCGACAGTTGGACTACTGGCGGAGCGTCCCAACAACTACTAAGCGGTCAGCGGCAACAGGTTCAGTGCGCTCAATTGCGCAAAGCAGCGCAAAGTTTCCAGATGGTCCCCCAAAACGAGGACTTGGTGGTGAAAGCCCCGGAGTGACCGAATGTCCGAAACCCCGTCCAGTCGCACCGCCACCGATGTTCGGCACCCACCATATGGGGGCGTGTTCAAATTCTCCACGACCGTTCCGGTGCCGACCATCAGGTCGCTGGGACCTAACAAACGGGTCACGCTGACCTTCTCACCGACGGTCCACAAGACCTGAATCGCCACTCCTGTGTCCGATTCGGCGTGACTTCTCAACACAAAGGGAGCGGTCCTGTCCCTGAAACCGCCCAGGCGAAGGGGGCAAGTGCAGTGGGAGGTGATGAGCAGATGGCGAACCGTATCGGGGACGGGGTTGCCCATAAAACCGGGTCGGTCAAGGAGGTATTGACAGAGCATTAAAGTCAAGGTCGCGTCCCGATCCGCCTCGCAACCGGCGGGTAGACCTTCGTCTCTCAAGTGCAGAAACGCCAAGCAAGGGGGAGGGGCTTGTCGGTTCGCGACCAGAGGCAGGCAGTCCGTGGCAACGGCATCGGCACCATACAACTCCATCATCCGCCGGTGTGCAAAATAGGTCCTCGCTGCATTGATCAGGTCGTCGTCTTTCGGTTCTACCGTCTTTTTTGCCAGCCTTCGGTAGGCAAAAGCAAAAGACCGCACGGACCGGTCATCGGGGGAGACCTTATTGAATTCCTCCACATAGCGGGCGACGGGTGCGACGACGATTTCCGTCCCTAAAGGCTGGAGTCGGGTCGTCTGCTCCCTATCGCCCCACAAGATTAGCAACCGGCTGTCTCTCATCCTTCGGGCAGCTCGGACAGCCCGAAAGGCGTCCCAAATACCCGACAGGTCGGTAGACGAAACATACCAGACTTTGGGTCTGCGGGCAAAGGAGTGCATCGGTCCGATAAAAGCCGTGCCGACGGGGGCATAGATGATGGTTGGAAAGCCTGCATTGACGATGGTCTCGACCAGGTTCCACAGGTACAGATGATGGACAATGACCAAGACGGCATCGGGGGATCGGGCGGTTAGCCTCTGGCAAAAAGCCTCCGTGTCCTGGGGACTGGTCAGGAACTTGGGTTCCAGATAAAGGTCCACACCGATCTCGCTGGCGCCCTGACGAAGGGCGAGGGACATCTCCTTCTCCCTCTTCTCCACGGGGTAGGCGGCACCTGGCCAGCCCATCCACCAAGGAGTCGGCAGGCGGACGAACACGCCCACGACCGATGGCTTGGGTTTCCCGTTACCCTTGGACAGGTCCGAAGTCATTGGCTCAGAGGAACCCCCTCCGACCGAACGACCCGAATAAAGAACCGTTGACAGTCCGCCGATCCGTAGCAGGTCCCGTCTCGTCCACTTGCCCAGTGTCATTTCTGACACCTCCTGACCCATTGAGACCTATAACGCCCCAACCACCCTGGTTTGGGCGGCTAATCAATGTTCCGATGCCAAGATACCGAACATTGACTTGTCGGCATTTCCGATGGACCGAGGGACTGCCTGCTGATCGGTCCTAACTGTGGAAAGGAGCAGTTTTCTGCCCAGGGGTGCCAGCCACCGATACTCTCAAAGCAATCCCGCCTGATTGGGTTGCCGAACATTGTTTCGCCGTGACCAACTGCCACTTGATTAATTGAGTCGCGACCAGAAAGAAGGGGCTGTCAGGGAGTTTCTGACAGCGCCAATGGGGGTAGGAGATTAACTTATTTCTTGTCGCAAATCGGTTTGTCAGTAGGAAGTCAACGATGAGGGTCTTGACGACGGAATGGGTCCGACGGGACACGCTAACCTTGATAGCAGGCTGAAGGATGGATCAAAAGGTCAGAAGGAGACGAGTCTTAGACATATTGGTCAAATGGGCAGCGGCGGGTGTGGCAGGGGTCTTCTCCATTCCCGCCCTGATCGCAATGGTCGTGCCCGCGTTCCGCAGACCGACGGCGGTCTGGATCCGTTTGGGACCGATTTCGGAATTTTCGGTGAACCGACCGACAGCCGTCTCCGTCAGTTACCAGAAAAGAGACGGCTGGGTCGTCCGGGGGTTTCGCCGAACGGTCTTTGTCTCTGCCTTGGGTCCCAGAGAGTTTAAGGTCTTCTCCAACATTTGCACGCATGCTGCCTGTGCGGTCAACTGGGACGACAAGAGGCAAGGCTTCTATTGCCCCTGCCACGATGCTCTTTTCGCACGGGACGGAAGGGTCCTTTCGGGACCGCCCCCTCGTCCGTTGGATGAGTTGCCGACCAAAATAGAAGGAGGGTATCTGTTCGTTCAGATGCCTGCCTAAGGAGCCCCTCAACGATGTCCCGAATCCTTGACTGGCTGGAACGGGAGACCGGTCTGGTCTCTGCCTGGAACCGATTCTGGCTTCAGCCCCTTCCCCGAGGCGTCGGCTGGGCGCATACTTTGGGGGCGCTGACCCTCCTCTGCTTGGCGGTCCTTTTCCTCACCGGTGCCGTTCTGATGTTTTACTACAGCCCCACTCCCGATCAGGCGTATGCCTCTGTTCAGTATTTAGAGCACCAACTCCCCTTTGGTCGGTTTATCAGAGCCTTGCACTACTGGTCAGCAAGGCTGATCGTTCCCTTAATGGTCCTTCATCTGTTGCGCGTCTTCATCTGGGGGGCTTACAAAAAGCCCCGGCAGATGATCTGGGTCATCGGGGTTTTCTTCTTTCTTCTCATCGTCGGGTTCGGACTGACGGGATATGCCCTGCCCTGGGATCAGAAAGCCTACTGGGGAACTTCCGTCCGACTTCAGATCGCAGAGAGTATCCCGCTGATCGGTGGGGCGATTGCGTCTTTTTTGAAGGGCGGTCCCGAACTGGGCAGCCTGACCTTGATGAGATTTTATGTCCTCCACTGCTTTCTCTTTCCTCTTTTAACCGTTGTCGCTGTCGTCATCCACATCCGTCAGGTGCATCATCTGGGCGTTGCCCCCCCTTGGGCTCGGGTGGATCAGGTGGACCTGTTCCCCAGAGATCAGACCCTGCACCCCGATCAAACGGCTCGGATCAGCCTGTTGGCAGTCCTCCTGACTATTCTTCTCGTCTATTTAGCCTCCCGCTATCCGGCACCTTTGGAGACCAGGGCGAACCCGTCCGATACCGCCTACCGACCCCATCCGGACCTTTATGTATTGTGGCTGCACGAATTGACGAAACTGTTTCCTCCTCATTTGGAGTTCATTGCCTCGTTCTTGATCCCCACCCTGTTGTTGATGGCTCTTTTTTTGGTTCCCTTCGTGGAAAAAAATCCTGAAAGAGCCCTGTCCAAAAGAATCCCGGTCGTCAGCACCGGTCTGCTCATTACCTTCGCGATCGTCCTTTTGAACCTCAAAGGACTCAAAGCCTTACCCAGAGAAGAGCCGCTCACTGCCCTTGAAAAGCACGGACAGGAGATCTTTGTGGAGTTGAAATGTTACACCTGTCACGGGATCAACGGTGGAGGTGGTCCGGTGGGCCCGGATTTAGGCTTGGGGGGCAAGAGGGATCCGGAAAAGGTGCGGGCGATTCTAAAGAATCCGGGCAGTTTCAATGCCCACACCGTAATGCCCAGTTACGATTTGCCCGAGGAGAAGATGACGGCTCTCGTCGCCTACATCGTCAAGATCGGTCCCCACTCCCGAATGCCCCCAATTCCCCCTGTGGAACCGGAAAAGCCCCCGTCCCATTTTGAACCGGGCTTTTTGTCGGATCACAAGTTTGAAGTCCGAAAAGACCCCGAAGCCTGCAACACCTGCCACCGACCCTTCTTCTGCCAAGCCTGCCATCAAAAAAGACTTCCCTCATCCCACGACCAAAACTGGTTAAAGTTCCACATCGGAAATGCCGCCGAGCAGCCTAAGATGTGCCGGTCTTGTCACGACGACTCCTATTGCGCCGACTGTCATCAAAAGATGCGGCACGATACCGCCTGGATCACCGATCACGGAAAGGCGTTAGAAGAATGGGGGCATTTAACCCGCTGGTCCGAGAAGACGGGACTGGCGCTCTGTTATCAGTGTCATAGCAAGGTCTCCTGCGATCAGTGCCACCAGGGCGCCGTTCCCGACAATCATCGCCAACCCGACTTCTTCCGACGACACGGAGAATGGGTCCGCGTGAACCCTCAAAAGGGCAACCCCGAAGACAACGCCTGCACCACCTGCCACGCCCAGCAGTTTTGCACGAACTGTCATCAGGAGAGAGCCCGACCCCTCTCCCACCAAAGCCCCGATTATTTGTGGAAGGGATCAGTCGCCAGCCGAAAAGGACGAGGAAAAAGCGGTCACGCCCGAGAAGCATTGCAAAAAGGCAGTGCTTCCTGCGCGACCTGTCACCAGCCCTTCTTCTGCACCAACTGTCACGGTCTGCCGCTGCCGCACGGTAAGAACTTCCTCTCCATCCATTCAAAAGAAGGCGCCCAGAATCCTTCCCTCTGCCAACGATGTCACGGTTGGGAGGACCAAGAATGTGCTCAATGTCATCAAAGGACAAGACCCCGATCCCACACCCCCAACTACAAAAAAGAGCATAGTCGGGATCCCACTTTGGCATCGGGGTCGTGTCAGGTCTGTCACGGCAAAAACGCCTGTGCCGACTGTCATCGCCTTCCGATGCCGCATCCTCCCGACTTCATCCACACCCACGGGGCTCTTGCCAGGGATAGGGGCATAACAGGGGCAAAGGCAGTCTCCCGCCTCCGACAGTCCCTCTGTTCCCACTGCCACACTGCTTCCTACTGCCGCAAATGTCACCTTCCTGATGACTGATACCTCACCCAGCCGCCCCGCCAGCCAACACTTTCAAACCACTTTCCGGTCAGTGTCTCTACACACCGACGA
>JANXBO010000034.1:0-9379 GCA_025057575.1 Candidatus Caldisaccharidevorator malaysiensis | reverse complement strand
AAACAAGGCACTGTTCTTCTGTTTTGTAAACCGGTCTCCTACAAAACAGTGTGAAGGTGCTCATATTAAGGTTACGTTTACCGTTGAGACGACCAAGAGACAAAAAGGATAAAAAGATAGACACTGATGATCGTGCAATAAGTTCAGGAGGCGTCTGATTGATGGGGACCTTTTCTACCTTCAGGGACATCCGAGGCAGGAGAAGCCCACGATTCCAATTAATGACCGCCACCGTTGTTTTTGGGTATCTGTTTATAGCAAGTGTTGGCGTGACGATGGTTCGCACCAATTATGCGAAGCCATATAGCAGGCAAGAGTCTCCTGAAAAGGGCAGTCCTCCTCTGGTGGGGGCCATTCGTTGGGATGCCTGGCACGGGGCGTTAAGTGATGTAGGAAAGGCAGTGGAAAAAACACTGACTCCTCGCGAGTATCATCATCGCCTCCCTTGGTTTGCCCAAATTGACTCGGACGGGGTGGTAAGGATTCGCGGTGACGACCCGAAGGTTCTGGAACAGGAGGTTATCTATGCTCGGCAAGCGGGTCTTGATTTCTGGGCGTTCGTGACCTATCCTGAAGATAACCCCCTTTCGTTGCCTCTCCTTTGGTTTTTAGACTTCCCGTCAAGAAGGGGGTTAAAATTTTGTAATATCGTAGAATGGGAGCGCTTTGGTGGCAGGAGTGAGCATCGTGAACTGGTAAATCGGCTGGTGCGTTACTTCAACCATCCCGCTTATGTGCGCGTGATGGGACAGCGTCCCCTTCTTTTTCTCCTTGCTAATGAAGACAGTCAGATCCTTCAGCAATGGGGCTCGCTGACAGCATTCCGTCAGGTGACAGAGACCTTGCGTCAAGAAGCAAAATCTCAGGGCGCTGGTAATCCTTACATCGTCGCGATGAACTTTCAACCGAGCCGAGCAGCACAAATCTGCAGTCAAGTCGGCGCCGATGCCATCTCGGCGTATGCCATTGTCGGAGGCTCGGAAAAGGGCGCCCCTTTCTCTGAGGCACTGGCTCAGATGAAGAAGATGTGGCGGGAAATGATAAGGTTTGCGCCGGCGGTCCCCATTGTCTCGTTCGGTTGGGATCCACGACCCCGCATCAATGTGCCTGTTCCCTGGTATCCTAATTATCCCCCAATGTTTTTTGAAACCTTCAGCCCAAGGCAGTGTGCGGAGGCACTTAGAGAAGCGATTGAATTTGTAAAACTGCATCCCGACAGATGTCCGTCAAACACAATAATCATCTATGCTTGGAACGAGTTTGACGAAGGTGGCTGGTTATGCCCAACCCTCGGCGCCGATGGCAAGCCCGATGTCCGCAGAGTTCAGGCAACCGGACGCCTTCTGCGCTCCTATCTATTCCGAAAACGTTAATTTGTTCGTCACTACCCGCTCACTCTCGGCACGACCGCCTCGTAAAAGTAGGAGCAGACGCCAGTCTGCCCGCTGAATGTCACGCAATTGCCAAAATATTGTAGGGGCAGACGCCAGTCTGCCCGAAAAATCAACTGTTAGAGGTGCCACTAATGATGCGATCACAAAAACCGAAAAGGGTATCTATTGCAATCTCTTTAATGATTGTCTGTTCGTTAGCCACCAGCGAGCCCTATTATGATGACTTCAGAGCAGCGTCGTTAGATCCGAGCCGCTGGCAGGTGTCCTCTGAACTGGACGCTTGGTCCATCGTCCGATTGCGGGACGACCACTTGGAGGTGTTTGGCAACGGCAAATGGCGCGGGGTGAAGAGTATAAGGCTGTGGCGGTTGCCGAGGCAAGGACAAAAGGGTGCGCTGACCGTAACTTTCAAGATCCGCCCCTTTTTCCACACCGTGGGCGGAAACCCTCTTGGTGTGTTTGACTCGTCGGTGGAACTTGTGGAGGAGACGAAAAGTGAAAGAAAAAGAGGTTTTGGTTTTCTGATGACCTGGCCGGATTTGAGTGAAGGTGGAAAGTATAAGGTGAAAGCGGGAGGCGATTGGATTCAGACGACTCAACCCTTTACGAACAGCCTAACAATCTATGATTTCCTTCAGATACGCTTGGGACGAAAGGACGGCAAGCCCTTCTGTGATTTGCTCTATTCCCAAGACGGAACCCAATGGATCCCTTTGTATTGTGGGGATATTGCACTACCGGACGCAGTGCGAATTCTTGTTGCATCCTGCTGGGGTGCTCTTGGTGTTGACTGGGTGCAGGTTAAGACGGAGGGCGATGTTGTTGAGGAGGTCGTGCCAATAATGGAGAGAAGAGACGAAAGGACCAACTCAGTGCCCTTTGTTTATGCTGTAGAAGTGCCCAGCGGGATGGCTCCTAAATTGGACGGTCGCTTGGATGATCCCATTTGGCAAAAAGCGCCAAAACTGATCTTAAAGAGGCAACTTGGCTCGGACACGCCGCCCAGTCAGGAAACAAGGGTCTTTGTTGCCTATGACCGATTGCATCTGTATATCGCCTTTGACTGTCAAGAAGACCGTATGGACCTGCTGAGAATTCGGCACAAGAATGCCTTAGGACCCGTTTGGGAGGACGATTGTGTAGAAGTTTTCATTCAGCCCGATCTGCTGGGGCAGTGGTTCTACTACTTTCATCCCGTCGTCAATGCCTTGGGAGTCGGCTGGGACGATTATGGTCAACATCAGCGCTGGCGCTGTGCAGCAGATAGAAGGGAAAAGGGCTGGACGGTAGAGATGAGCATACCCTTTGCAACGATCGGGACTCAACCACCCAAGCGAGGTGACTGCTGGGGCATAAACTTTACCCGATCCGAACGACCTCATAATGAATACAGCACCTGGTCACCGGTAAGAGGAGGTTTTCACGATCCCGAGCGCTTTGGGAGAATCGTTTTTGGGACGCTGCCGGTTCGTCTCACATCCGTTGGCTTGAAGGAAGCCGATAAAAAGGGTAGGGAATTATTCATTGAGGTAACTTCTGATAAGAAGGTCTCCGAACAAGGAGTCGTGCGGCTGTCCTTTGGGGATCGGTTCCATAAACTACCCGCGCCGGAAACCGGCAAGGTTTCCTACACTTTCCCATCAGACCTACCGGCAGGACGATACCGATGCCAGATAGAACTGTCAATCCCGAACCAGCCAACGATCCGAACGGTTGTCTTTTTCACCCACACAGGACCTGGTGGCTTGACCAGCGCCCTTTGGCCCGTTGAGGTTTATGACAACACTTTTTACATCGCCGACGGGCAAGTGGCTTACTTTTGGCTTCTCGTCTGCGACACGGAGGGAAAGCAACAAGGCTATCAGGTCGTCCTGGAAGTTCCCGAATGGATGGACATTTTAGAGCCGCCCAGCAAAAAACAATATGGAAACTGCCCGATCATCGGTGACCTTAAGAGAGATTGGACCGACCGTGACGGTCAGCGCCTTCGCCAAATAACGATTCAGGTGGACAGCCCACCTCCTCACACCACTATTGACAAAGTGGAACTATATATGGAGCCCCTTTTGCTGTGGTTTGCCGCGAAAGTTCCCAAAGGGACTAAGTTGCCTTACCGAACATTTCTGTATACAACCGTTCGACGAAGCGATGAGTCGGAGCCGACCAGAAAAACACCTTTGGTTGTCTTGCCGGGCGAGGTGGGACGACAACCGAGGCGCCTACCCATTTATATTTGGCTTCACGGACCGGCTGTGCCGCAATCAGGATGGGAGGCGATGTTGGCGCACTACCAAAAGGTAGGAGTCACCGGTTTGCAAGAGGGGATTATTGATCCGCGGTTTGATGAACTGGCAAAGAAATTCAACATTTCAACAATGCGCAGTCTGTGGTGGTATTGGTGGGCACCAAAGCATTTGAAACAGCATCCTGAAGATGCTGCCATTAATGCGGAAGGGAAACCGGCGGATTTGACGCTGGGAATGGTCTGCCCTGAGGTCTTGCTGATGGAAAGCAGTCCGGCTTTTGAAGAAGCCTTTAATGATATCGTAAGAGCGGACCGAGGTAACCCTGCTGGCTGGAATTGGAATTTAGAAGGACCAAGCGTTTGGTCCGTCTGCTTTTGCCCCCGCTGTTTAAACACCTTTTGTAAATTCGCTAACCTTAACCCGGAGCAAGAGTTAACCTTTGAAGTGATCAGATCTGATTCAAAATTGAGGGACAAATGGATAGAGTTTGCATTGCTCCAGACCGAGAGAATGGTCAAAAAATGGTCAGAAAGGATTGAAAAAGAGAAACCAGGAGTAGGACTTTACATCAACTCTGGTTCCCCAGTGCATCAGGAAGTGGCTATGGTCGGTCGGTTGCCGTGGCGCAAGGTTTTGCCCTATCTGCGGGGAGGGATGTTCTTTCGATACAACAACTCTCCCATTGCCAGCCGAACAACAATTCATCAAGAGTCGCTTCAAGCATTGGAAATCGTCCGTAATATCGGCACCGATATTTGGGCGATGCTGTCTGCTGGCTATATGCGGGTCCAGGAAGTCTACAATTACTATTATCCTGACCTCATTACACTACAGATGCTCCAGCACGTCGCGATAGGGTATCGGGGCATTCACTTTTGGTCTTACCGTGGTTTTGATGGACGATTTTACAATGCCCTCGCTCGTGCCTCCCGGATTATCGCTCAATTTGAAGACTGGTTTTTGGACGGTCAAAAACGGGATTTAGATGAAGGCGCCGTTAGGGCACCGGAAATGGTCTTGCCGATCGCCTGGAAGCACGATGGGCGAATTGCCCTTTTCCTTCTCAACTTTGATCCCTCACGAGACGCGGAGGTAACGATTTATCCGGACCAGTTACCCTCAAAGGAGAAACGATTCTTTGACGCAGCGACGGGACGGCCCGTCTCAGCAAAAAGCCCGATTCGGGTTCCCAAATTGGGAGTTGTTGTGATCGTGACCAAATAGGCGGGTCGGTAGGGAGGTAGGAGAAAAAGAGAGGTCGTGATCAAAGGCAGGGCCTTTCTTAAGATCGCTGAGGATGGAGGACCAGACAGTGCCCTATCCTTGTTGACCGTCTTCGCCTGTAGGGCTTTCCCTGATAGGCGGCGGAGGAACGACTGCGTCAATTGTTTTGTGAGGGATGGCTATGAAAAGGACCTGGTTGGTCCTGTGGGCTCTTCTCCAGACTGCAGCCGTCCCGCTCATCGGCAGGTGTATTGACCGACCGCCCGCAGATTCTGCCGCCGTCGACCCAGCCCAAAAAGCCTGTTTTCGTTGCCATGCCGATAAAGGGCTGTTTGGCTTTGATGTGCGGGGGAGAAGAAAAAGCGTCTATGTGGACCCGCTGAGTTATCGGACCTCCGCCCACGGGTCCCTGTCATGCACCGATTGTCACCAAGACATCTCCGTCTACCAGCTCCCCCACGCACGCCACGCAGAAAAGGTAACGTGCCTCACCTGCCATCACGAGCGGCGCTTGCCCAAGGCGCCTGCCTTTAAGGAAGAGATCATCAAATCCTATGTGGACAGCATTCACGGGAAGGCGGTTGCCAAGGGTGACCCGGATGCACCCAGTTGCCCTGACTGCCACGGGCACCACAACATCCTACCTGCCGAGGATACCAGATCTCAAGTTCATCGTCATCGGATCGCTACGACCTGCTCTCGCTGTCACAGCGATGCCGATTTAGTGGAATGGCATCAAATACCAAAAGGGGAGACTTTGTATTACTACGAGAGAAGCGTGCACGGACAGTTATTGAGAAAGGGCGCAAAGGGGGGCAAGAGCGCACCAGGGAAGGAACCAGCGGTCTGCACCGACTGTCACGGCATTCACGGGATCAAGAAGGCGGACGATCCCCACGCCACGGTCGCCCGACCCCATTTACCGGAGACCTGTGGCAAATGTCACGAAACGATAGAAAAAGAATGGCGAGAAGGGATTCACGGTCAAGGATGGCAAAAGGGGATTAAGGAGGCACCGGTGTGCACGGACTGTCACGGGGAGCATGCTATCAGAAGTCCGGAGGACCCTGAGTCGCAGGTTCATCCTCAGCACATTGTGGCGACCTGTAGCAAATGTCACGAGAATGAAGCAATACAGAGGCAGATCGGGTTACCGACGGAGAGGCTGGAGACGTATCGGACGAGTTATCACGGGATAATGAATCGGTATGGGGTGAGTGAGGTGGCGCACTGTGGGTCGTGTCACGGTGCGCACAAGATTTTACCGTCCACGGACCCGAGGTCGGCGATACATCCGGCGAACTTAGCGACGACCTGTGGTCATTGTCATCCTGGGATCGGGTCTGGGGTGACGATGGGCAAAGTTCACTTCACCGGCACCCGCACAGCAGCGCCTGCCTATTGGTTTGTAAAGGTTGCCTACCAGATACTGATATTCGTCTTGATTGGGTTCTTCTCGGTCTATGTGGGGTTGGATTTGATCAGTTATGCAAGAAGAAAACCCAGTCACGCTATTGTCGCCTCTCACGGTTCTGAATCGGAATGGGTGGAGAGACTCACCCTCAACGAACGCCTCCAGCACTTGGTCCTTGCCCTTTCTTTCTTCATTCTGGTCATCTCCGGGATGCCGTTAAGTTACCCGGAAGCGGGGTGGGCGGAGAGGATTCTTTCCTTTCCTGGATCGGCAGAAGTAAGGGGATGGATCCACCGGTTTGGGGCCGTTTTGCTGATGCTTCTCATTCCTTGGCACGGCATCTATTTAATGACGCCCAGAGGAAGAGAGCAGTTACGACACCTGATTTGGAGACGAAAGGACTTTGCAGACATTCTTCAAATGATCCGGGTGTATCTTGGTCTTTCTAATGAAAAGCCCCAGTTCCATCGGTTCAGTTGGATTGAGAAGTTAGAGTATTATGCGGTCCTGTGGGGGACCTTTGTGATGGTCCTAACGGGTTTAGCCCTTTGGTTTGAAGAGGCAGCATTTCATCTCCTTCCCCTATGGTTTTGGCATATTTGCCGGCTGGTCCACAGTTACGAAGCACTCTTGGCGTTCCTTGCCATCATTATCTGGCACCTTTACCACGTGCACTTTAAGCCGGGTGTGTTTCCGATGAATCCTGCCTGGTTGACAGGAAAAGTGCCTTTAGAGCATTGGAAAGAAGAACACTATTTAGAATATCTGGAAGAACAAGAAAAACGAAAGGCTCAAGAGCGACCCCCCTACGATTAGACTAAGTATTTGATAATGCTACTCCCGCGGGCACCGGGTGCTATAGCGGCAGAACGGGATAGCCCTTTTGCGTTACCAGTCCAATTCCAGTGAAAATAGCAGCCATTGTCATATCGCCTAATATGATACCGAGAAAGAAAGGGCGCAGGGACCGATAGAAGGTCAGACCACCATAGTGAACAATGGCAGCCTTCATCAGCCATCCGATCAGGATCATTAACCAAAACTGTTCCATTGCCCATCCTCTGCAAACGATCCATCCGATCGGATGGAATGGTAGAGAGAAGCGAAGGCGAAGCAAGTAAATACCGACAAACCCAAAGAGACCCAATACCATCGCGACAGACCGAAAGGTGTTGGGGGGCATCCCCGGATCTATATACTGAGCGGCGAGAGTGTAGGGATAGTTGGCGTGGAAGGTGAAGGTCGCTGTTTTGGTCAGTGTGACAGCACCTTTAGAATACCCTAACTTGAGCCAAGCGTAGAGGGAGGTGATGGCAGCCAGCAAGATGCCGACCAAGCCCCACAAAGTTAAAGACCTCTGATTGAGCCCACTAAGTTGACCCATCTTCATAGCGTTCAACAGTGAAGGCATCAGGAACTCTCTTTGATCGTAAGAGAAGGCTTCTTGGAGGAGACACATCATCAGAATGCCACGGGCAGAGAAAGGTCTGGTGCCCGATAGGGCGATGAGAGGGTCAAAGGGAAGGGTTCTCATCTGGACCATCACCATACCGCCGTTCGTGGCGATCCAGGAGACTGCCAGGTAGAAACCATAAGCCATTATCAAAAAGCAGAGAGCCAAGGACCAATCCATACCCAGAAGGACCAGCACGACAAAAAGACACAGTGACAAGGCAACGAAACCCCACAAGGCGACCCTGTAGGGCAGAGGCTCAGTCGTATCGTCCCGCCCATTGTCCACCGATGAGTGCAATTTCAACGCCTGGCGGAGGACATAAATCCAGTGCCGCCGGGCAGCGAAGATGATGATGAAGAGGAGACCAAGAATGGCGCCGATCTGCTGGTACTGAACGAAATCGGTGGCAGAATAGCCCAGCCCTGACCAACCATAAAGGGCAAACAGCAACTGTTGCAACCGCTCCAGAACATAGAAGAACCAGAGGCTGAAGGCGACTTCTGTTGTCAAAAGGTAAGTCAGTCCGATGGCAGCGGGATAGATGTGGAGGTTCGTGCCGGCGATGGCATCCCAAGGGAAGCCGTAAAGATACTCCCCTACGCTGCGAAACCGTCTGATGGCGGGAACGGCGGGGAAATAGGTATTCAGACCAGAGAGGGTGTGCAAAGAAGCCGAAGCAAAAAAACCAACCCACAGGGACAGTGTGTACAGCAGTGGCGGAAAAAAGGCACCCTCCACCGGCTTCCTGGTCAGTTCGTATGGCATCTGGACGAGAGGAAAAGTGAACTGCTCTCTTTCGGTCCACTGTCTCCTCAAGAGGGTGGCAAGACAAATAACAGAGAGAATCAGCGCCAGAGAGAAGGGAAACCAGAAGGAGAGCGGCATAGTCCAGTCGGACCAGATGATCAGACCACCGTTGCCCTCGTAGAAGGCTCTGGCAGCTGCTTTGTCGGTAATGACCAGCCAGGGAGGTGCGTAAGGAATCAAAAGTTGGTCCCAGCGGTTCTGGGGCGATTCGCGGTAGAAAAGGTTAGGCAATTGGGGAATGATATAGCGCCACAGTCCCGCCGCCGCAATACCAGAAGGAATGACGATGAGAGCCCATAAGCCGGCAAGTTCGTGGGACTGAAAGGCAACTCTTGGAATAAAGCGGCGAAGCGCCGGATTCACGATCAGGGTGACCACTAACAGGACGACCATACTGGAAGTTGGAAGAAGGTTTCCCGCGACAAAAGTGTTCGCAATGTCATAGTCGTTGTAAGGAGTGATGTAAGCGAAAATGGCGATCAGGGGAAGGGCGAGCAGAAGGGTTCTTAAAGACAGCGGTAAGGGAGGCTTCTGGGTCGCAGGACCAGCAGGAAGAGTTTTAGTTGTTCGTTCCCAATTTTCCATCAGTTTTCAAAAAAAGATATTGGCAAGGTCAAAAAGGGGGGACGCTCGCTGTTGGTCCCTCACACAGACAAAGAACACGACGGATCTCAAACGGTGGGTCCGCTAAGTTAGGAGTGCTGGAACCTCAAGGAGATTGGCGGGGTGCTGGTCCCATCATCTCTTTCAAAGGTGCCGGCATTCGTTCGGGGGTCAGTTCTACCTCGGTCGGTCTCGCCACTATCCTCCAAAAGATCAAGCCAGCGATCAAGACGAT
>JANXBO010000033.1 GCA_025057575.1 Candidatus Caldisaccharidevorator malaysiensis | reverse complement strand
CCCCTTTTCCCGAACCTTCCTTTAACCTTAATTTAGAGGCAAGATTTGATTTGAATCTTTTGCCTTAGGGATCACGGGAGAGGAGGAAGTTGAGTGGCGGTCATTCACTACGACGACGGAGTTTCCCTGGAGCCATTGACGGGCAAGACGGTCGCTGTCTTAGGATACGGCAGTCAAGGTCACGCCCACGCCTTGAATCTGAGGGACAGCGGCGTATCGGTTCTTGTCGGCCTTCGCCAAGGGAGCAAGAACTGGGAACGGGTCTTGAAGGACGGTCTCCAGCCTGTCCCCATTGAAGAGGCAGCGTCCGTCGGGGACATCGTCTCCTTCTTGATTCCGGACACGGAGATGCCCGCACTGTATCAGTCGCAAGTGGCGAACCACCTAAAAAAGGGATCTGCCCTCTTGTTCGCTCACGGGTTCAACATCCATTACCGACAGATCGTTCCGCCGGCGTATTGCGATGTGATAATGGTGGCGCCCAAAGGTCCAGGGAACCTGGTCCGGAAGATGTATCAGGAAGGGAAGGGAGTTCCCGCTCTTGTCGCCGTCTACCAAGACGCCACTGGCAACGCCAAGAACCTGGCTCTCGCCTACGCCAAGGGACTGGGTGCCACGAGAGCGGGCGTCTTGGAAACGACCTTTGCTGAGGAGACAGAAACGGACCTTTTTGGAGAGCAATCGGTCCTCTGCGGCGGGGTAACAGAACTGATCCGAGCGGGGTTTGAGACTCTGGTGGAGGCAGGTTATCAGCCGGAGGTCGCTTACTTTGAATGCCTTCACGAACTGAAACTGATCGTAGATTTGATCTATGCCTACGGGATCACCGGAATGAGGCGATGGATCAGCGACACCGCCAAATACGGTGACCTGACCAGAGGAAGGAAGGTCATCGGACCGGCGACCCGACAGGCGATGAAAGAATTGCTGGACGACATCCAGAGCGGTCGCTTCGCCAGGGAGTGGGTCGTAGAGAATCAGGCGGGGCGACCGGTCTTTTGGGCAGAGATGGAGCGCCAGAGCCAACATCTGATTGAAAAGGTCGGCGAGAAGATCCGACCGATGATGCCCTGGCTTCGGGAAGGGGCATAGCATCGTTCTATGGTCAGAGACAAGGCAAAACTGAGGGCTTTTGAGGAAAGGTTGCTCAGAGACGAGCCAGCGGACATAACCAAGAACTTGCAGATCTTTCAGTGGCTTTACGAGGAAGCGGTTCTCTTAGGAGCGCTCCCTCCCTCGGACCCCCTTGACGGGATTGATGTGGACATCCGGATCGCCAGGGTCGTCAATGGTCTGCGACCTTCTGGGAAGGATCGCTGAAGGACTGCGGCAAGCCGGCATCCCCTATATGGTGATTGGGGGGCAGGCGGTTCTCCTTTACGGGGAGCCTCGGCTGACCAGAGACATTGACATTATCCTCGGGCGCCCACCGTCGTCGCTTCCCTGCATTCTGGATGTTGTGGGCAAATTACGACTGAAGCCTTTGGTCACCCCAGAGACCTTCGTCCCAGAGACCTGGGTGCTCCCTTGCCTGGATCCGGAATCGGGTCTGAAAGTTGACTTTGTCTTTTCGGATTCCGAGTATGAGAGGCAAGCCATCAAAAGAGCGAAAGAGGTAGCGATCGGCTCTTTCATCGTCGCCTTCGCCTCCCTGGAGGATGTCATCATCCACAAAGTGATTGCGGGACGCGCGAGAGACCTGGAGGATGTGAGGCAACTGCTTCTGAAGAACCCCACGGCTGACCTTCG
The DNA here is from genome assembly GCA_025057575.1 of Candidatus Caldisaccharidevorator malaysiensis. GTDB lineage: Bacteria > Armatimonadota > Fervidibacteria > Fervidibacterales > Fervidibacteraceae > Caldisaccharidevorator > Caldisaccharidevorator malaysiensis. The sequence goes on along the minus strand of JANXBO010000033.1, from coordinate 29,438 downwards.
CTACATCAGGAAGTGGCTGCGGGCTCTCGCCACAGTAACAGACGAACCCCTCGCCGAGAGGTTTGAAGACTTGCTTACACAGGTGAAGTTAGCCCGCAGAAAAAAGACCGACAGAAAAGGGCACAGGAGTCAGTAAAGAAGAGAAGGCATCATTTTTGGAGACGACGGAAAAGATACGACCCGACCATCTGGGCTACAAACCTTCAGGCGATTCTTCGGTCTGAGAAAAAATAACTTCGGCGAAAGCCGGCTATGGTAACCAAAGGTGAGGAAAATGAGGCTCTGCTGCCTTTTGGTCGTCTTGCTGCTCACGGTTACTTGTGCTGTCAGCCAAAGTTTGAACTTGCTGGGTAAGCCAGCGGATTGGCAACCAAGCGTTGACCGAGGCGGGACGAAAATGCAGGTCTCAAGCCGAGACGGCATTTTGGTCATTGACGTGACTGCTGACGGCGATACGGAGGATTACCCGAAAATCCGCCGGGCTTTCCCGAAAGCGCAAGATTGGCGATCGTTTGCGCGCATTCGGGCGAAGGTTCGGGTCACTTGCGACGATCCTAATGTTCTGTTCAAACCCATTGCCTTGGTCTTCTACGACGAACAAACTCGCTTGCCCGACCATCCAGACAATCCAATGAGGCAACAAGTTATTTGGCGCTCGTTGCCTGTTGGGCGTTGGATGGAAATCGTTGAGTGGCTAACGGAAATCCGCCGTTCCACTATCCGTCAGTTTGACCTTTACCTTTATGAGGCACCACCCGCAACGCCTCACAAGTTCCGATGGGAGGTCGCTCAATTGGAGTTGGAACAATTGGTCGCTGGCAAGACGGTCGTGTTTGACGGGGATATATTGGATCCCAAAAAACTTAAAGGAGAAGTGAGCCCACCCGTTGGTAGAGTCACAACTGATGATGGGCTGGAATTAGTTTTCGGCAAAGGTGGTGAAATCCTTCAAGTTCTCATTGACAAAAATGTTCTGGGCAGTTCTTTGAAAACCGTGCCGACCGGTCTTTTGGTCCGCGATCTGTCCCGCCCCAACGAACCACCCCAAATGATAAGGGGCAAAGTAACTCAAAAGGGTCCAAGAGAAGTGCACCAACAGTCAAAGAGGAACGACTTAGGGCTGGAAGTTTCGGCGACATACCGAACTCTGGGCGATTGGCTGGAAATTAGTGGGCGCATCGCTGATGTCCGCCAACAAGACCGTGCCATCATCGTTTACTTCGCTTTGCCCGTTGCCAAAGGACAGTGGCAATGGTGGGACAGTATGTCGGCTTACCGCACCAAGCCGGATGCGACCGGTGAACTGCACTATCTTGAAAGACGGATGGATTACGGATTCAATGGGTCCCACTCCAAATATCCCTTGGGAGCCCTAACTTTGCCGGGAAAAGGAGGATTAACTTTAGCCATTCGGATGGACGAACCTGCCGTCCATCGCATTGTTTACAACCCGTCCCTCGGCTTATTTTATATCGCCATTGATTTCGGTCTCATACCCGAAAAGCGCATTGACGGTAGTCCCCTGTGGGAAGCCCCCTTTCGGTTTTTGGTTTACCGCCACAACCCGGATTGGGGCTTCCGCTCTGCATTACAACGCTATTATGAATTTTTCCCCCAGTTTTTCAAAGTGCGTGTCAAGCGACAAGGTGGCTGGTATGTATGGGGTAATATGGCAGACACAGAAGGTGCTTTAGAAGCCGGCTTTGTTTTCCATTGGGGACCTGGTGGTGAAAAGGCTGTCCAATGGGACAATCAACACGGAACATTGGCTCTCCTGTATATTGAGCCCCAAACTTATCAACAAAGCCATCAGGACTTTCAGCAGCAACCCACCCTTACTGATGCGATCAACAGGCTTCGCAAATTAGCGCAGGGCGATCGGGAAGAACTGGAGCGGGTAGCCAACACTCACTATCGTGTCTATCCATTGGCGCACACTGATGAGGATCTGCATCAGCGAATGATAGAAACAGCACAAGTTGTTTTAAGGTCGCTCAACTACAATGCCTTCGGACAACCGAACTGCCTGATCAGTCGCCCGCCTTGGATGCAGAATCAATGGGGAGCGATTTTTTCCTGCAACCTCTCTCCCGCTCTGCCCGACGGCAAAGGACGATTCAACATTCACAGAGTCCTTTTGCCAGCCCTTGAAGCGATGGAAAAAGCCGGTGCCCGATACGATGGCTTAGCCCTTGATTCCCTCGGTGCCTATGGCGATCTGCATTATATCAACACCCGAAGGGAACATTTTCGTTATTCCCGTCTTCCGTTAAGTTTTTCCGCCATTGACCATAAGCCGGCGCAAGTTGCCTTTTTTACAACCGTGGAGTGGCTCCGCGAAATAGCGTCAATGGCAGAAAAGCGCGGTTTAGTGCTGATGGCAAACTGCTCCTGGTCGGTAACACCAGGCTGGCTAACCTTTGCAGCCCCCTACCTGGACATCTTTGGTGCCGAACATCCTTACTTTGTAGACCCTGATTTTATCCGAGCCATTGCGTTCCGAAAGCCGTGCACGGATTTGCCTTACGACCCCCGCCCCGAATGGGAAGTGGCTTGGCACCTTTTGCACGGCATCTTTCCTGGGCACGGAAACGACCTTCCGTTGTTGCGCCGGTATACCCCGCTCCTTCAAGCGGTAACCAAAGCCGGCTGGGAGCCGATAACCGGAGCCAGAATAGAGCCTGATGTTTTGCGCCTTGAGCGGTTTGGCAACGGTCGTCAATTTTACTTGGTGGTGCATAATCCAACGGAAAAACCTGTGAACGCTCAGGTGACCGTAGATACTAAAGTGATGAAGGTAGGAAAGTTCTCAGCCACCCTTTTACCGGATAATGTGCCATTGGATGTGAAAGGGAACGCTTTTCATCTTAACCTTTCCCAACGAAATACTGTCGTTGTCTCCTTGAAGTCAGAGTGAAATGCGTGATAGTGCAAGTTGACGGGTAGTTGTTAATAGAGAGGGTCGGTAGTTATCAAGAGAGAGCATTGTGGGGGCCTTACCGAAGCCTCAAGGCTTGGCGGCGGCAGAGGGTCCAACGGAAGAGACCTGCGGGTGCCGAAATAATAAGGACTCAACGGGTTGGCAGCAGAGGCTGCTATAATTGTTTTCAGAAGGAGGGAGCGGGAATGAGCCGATGGCAATGGTGGATAATAGTCGCGGGTAGTTTGTGCCTTACCTTTTTGGCTCTGGCGAGCATTGCTGGTCAAAAGAAGAATATCACCATCGTCTGGGCGGAATGGGACCCTGCCAAGTATCTGAGGGAATTGTCCAAGGGTTTTACGAAGGAGACGGGAATCGGCGTGACGGTCGTGGAGATCCCTTGGGCGCAATTTCAGGACAAGGTCTTTACCGCCTTAGCGGCAAGAGACCCAAACTACGACATTATCATTGGCGACAGCCAGTGGTTGGGGAGAGGAGCAGAACGAAAACACTATGTGGAACTGACCGATTGGATGAAGAAGAATGTTCCCATCAAAGACATCTACGAGCCTGCCCTGGTCGCCTACGGGGAATATCCGAAAGGGAGCGGTCGTTATTGGGCGGTGCCCGCCGAGGCGGATGCGGTCGGGTTTGCCTATCGCAAGGACCTTTTGGAAGACCCTAAGGAAAAGGCGGCGTTTCAGAAAAAATACGGTCGCCCCCTTACCATCCCCAAGACCTGGGAGGAACTTTATCAGGTGGCTAAGTTCTTTACCCGACCCAAGAGGAGACTCTACGGTGTGGCTGTTTACACGGGAAAGCAGTATGACGGAGTGACGATGGGATTTCAGCAGGTGATGTGGTCTTTTGGTGGTGATTACGGAGATCCGAAGACTTTTCAAGTGGAGGGTTATATTAACGGTCCCGATAGTGTGAAGGCTCTGGAGTTCTATGTGCGCTTAGCGAAAGAATGTATGCCCCCAGGGTCCCAGAACTACTATTGGTCCGAATGCTTGGACGCTTTCAAGCGGGGTCTGGTGGCGATGACGATGAACTACTTCGCTTTCTTCCCCGGTCTTTTGAGTGAAGAGACCAATCGCTACGCTAAGACAACGGGCTTTTTTATGGTTCCCCGAGGACCCAAGGGTCATTATATCAGTTTAGGGGGACAAGGTCTTTCCGTTTCCGCCTACTCTAAGAACAAGGACGAAGCCCTCCAATACATTAAATGGTTTTGGCAAGAGCGAGTGCAAAGGGAGTGGGCGCGGTTGGGCGGGTTCACCTGCCACAAAAAGGTCCTCAACTCACCCGACTTCCTCAAAGCCACACCCTACAATCCCGTTTTCCGAGATAGTATGAAACTCCTCAAAGACTTCTGGGCGGTTCCCGAGTATGCGGAACTCTTAGACTCCTGCCAACGGCACTTGAACGCAGCCATCGTCGGTGCCAAGAAACCCAAAGAGGCTCTGGACGCCATCGCCAAAGAGCACACCGTCATCTTCCGAAAAGCCGGTCGGCTGAAGAGGCAGTAATTTTTCGTCCAGGACGATTTTTTCAGTGAGGTTTTTGTGAGAGAGGCGCAAAAAATGCCCGTCAGCGTCCGTCAGAGAAGACCCGTTTGGAAACGAGCACTGACCGACCAGCAGATTAAGATCGCCTTTATCACCCCAACCCTTCTTCTCCTTTTAGCGATGAATATCTTCCCGTTGATCTGGTCCCTTTACCTCAGTTTTTGCGAATACTACGCTGATCAGCCGGAAAGCCCCCGCTGGGTTGGCATTGCCAATTATCGGGCTCTCTTGACGGACCCCGAAATTTGGCATTCGTTCCAGGTCACAGCGGCTTTTGTTTTTCTTGCTGTCGGCACCGAGTTTATCCTTGGCTTCGGTCTCGCCCTTCTCTTCCACCGATCTTTCGCCGGCAAGGGTCTTTTGTTGACCCTTTTTCTGATCCCGATGATGCTCTCCCCTGTCGTCGTCGGTCTCTTTTGGAAGTTCATCTTTGACCCGAATTGGGGGATCATTGATTACTTACTGCGATTGCCGGGCTTTGAGTGGGTGACCCATCCAAGGAGGGCGTTGTGGGCGCTCGTGATCGTGGACGCCTGGATGTGGACGCCGTTCATTATGCTGATCGCTCTTGCCGGGCTCAGTGCCATCCCTCAATCCCTTTACGAAGCCGCCGCTGTTGATCGGGCTTCCTCCTGGTTCAAGTTCCGCCACATCACCCTGCCGATGGTCTCTCCTCTTTTGATCATTGCCCTTTTGATCCGGACGATGGATGCTGCGAAACTGTTTGATCTGCCGTGGACCTTGACCGATGAAGGAGGACCGGGCAACGCCACCGAGACCGTCTCCCTTCTCATTTACCGGTTAGCCTTCAAGATGCAGGACACCGGATCGTCCTGCGCCCTCGCTTACATCCTTTTGGTCATCATCATCGCTCTGAGCAACCTGTTTCTGAGGCAGTTGAAAAAGGTCAAGGGGGAGTTGTAGAGGGATACGAGATGCTACCGATGTTCAGTTTCCGAGAAAAACTCTTGCACCGCTTGTCCATCCTCGTTATCGTCGTCGTCCTCGCCATCTACCTGATTCCCCTTTACTGGCTCATCGCCACCTCCCTGAAAACTTGGCAGGACATAGACTCGGTCCCACCCAAGTGGGTCTTTCGCCCCGTCGCCGACAACTACCAGCGGCTGTTTTTTACCGTCGTCACCGATCAGCGGGGGACCAGGGTCGTTGGGACTTCTGAGTATCCGTGGCGGTTCCTCAATAGCATCATCATCGGGCTCGTCAGCACCGTTCTGGCGGTGGGTCTGGGCACCTTGTGCGCCTATGCCACTTCCCGCTTTCGGGTGGCGGCCAAGGACGACCTCCTCTTTTTCATCTTGTCCACGCGGATGTTGCCCCCGATGGTGGTCGTCATTCCCATCTTTTTGATGTATCGGGCACTGGGTCTCCGGGACACCCATCTGGGGCTCATCATCCTCTATACCACTTTCAATGTCTCTTTCGCCGTCTGGCTGATGAAAGGATATTTAGATGAGATACCGAAAGACTACGAGGAAGCCGCAATGCTGGACCGGCTGAGCCGGTTTCGTGCCTTCGTTAAAGTGGTTCTCCCTCAGGCGTTACCTGCCATTGCGACGACCGCCGTCTTCTGTCTGATCAGCGCTTGGAACGAGTTCGCCTTCTCCCTGATCCTGACGGAAAGCCAAGCGGCGACGGCGCCCCGGACGATCACCAGCAAACTGGGCTCAGCAGGAATTGACTGGGGTCAGATTGCGGCGGGCGCTGTTCTCTTTCTTCTCCCCGTCGCCCTCTTCACCTTCATCGTCCGCCATCATCTGCTCCGAGGAGTGACTTTTGGAACCATCAAACGGTAGCGCCCTTGGTCACAGGTTAACGGGGAAGGCACCGTCATCAGCGATCTGGTGACCCAAACTCCCACTGACTTGTCGGACCTTTTCCAAAATGATCTGCTTCTCCTCCTGGTGGGCGACTGTGGGCAGTCCTCCTTCTATGAGGATGGGGATCAAGCGGGCGGACTGAATGCCGTCTGCCGTCACATCAAGGGAGAGAAGAAGCCCACGGCGCCCCCACAAACTCGTCGGGGTGTGGACCAAATTGCCCAGGCTGTAGGCGACCACAGATCCGTTGACGACTCCGATGCCCTGCGGGCGATGAGGATGGTGCCCGACGATCGCGTCAAAGCCCAACCGAAGAAGCGCTTGAAGTGCCCTTCGTTGCCGGTTGTCCGAATGAAAGGAACCCTCCGTCCCCCAGTGGACAAAGGCAATGGCAGCGGCGACGGAGTCTCCCCATTTTTGCATCTTGTGGGCGACCACACTCTCCCAATCCCCCCTCATCGCGGCGACACCGGGGCGATTGGGACCCGCCTCAAAGCCTACCGGAACGATCTCTGTCAAACCAAACAATAGAAGGCGAATTCCGCTTTTTTGCAAAAAAACCGGTTGAAAGGCGCTGTCTCGGTTCGGTCCCGCACCGAACGGGACGATGCCTTCCCGTCTTAAATGAGCAAGGGTGTCCAATAGAGCATCGGCACCAAAGTCTCGGCTATGGTTGTTGGCGAGGCTCGCCAGGTCCACCCCATCCTGACGAAGAATTCGGGCGAATTGAGGAGGCGCTCGGAAGGTGTATTCCTTTTCCGCCCGCTGACCCCTTACCGATAGACAGCCTTCCAGGTTGACGACCGTGAAATCGGCTTCGCCGATGGGCTGGTGAATCCCTGTTAAGAGCGAAGTTAGCCTTCCCTTTCTCCACGAGTCAATGTGATGGCGTCCCAGGATGACGTCGCCCCCGAAAAGGATTCGGACAAAAGGCTTGTGCGAGGACCCCCATCCCGCACAAAAAAAGACTATTCCACAAAAAAAGGGAAAATAGAGAAATAGGGGACAGAACCAGCACCTTCCCGATCCCATATTGCCCATTAACCCCTCTGGATTCTTTTCTGTTATTCTTTAGTGTGCCAGTGCAAAAGGGCAGGATCTTTGTCGCCGGAGCCGACGGGTGGGACGATGGCAGAACTAGTTGTTGAGAATATCGTCAAGACCTTTGGAGATGTTTATGCTCTCAAGGGAGTGTCTTTTTCGGTCAAGAATGGGGAATTTGTGGTCCTTTTGGGACCGTCCGGCAGTGGGAAAACGACGGCGTTGCGATGCGTGGCGGGGCTGGAAAAGCCGGACCGGGGGCACATCTTCATTGACGGGCAGCGGGTCAACGAGATGCCGCCAGCGGATCGAGACATTGCTTTTGTCTTTCAGAACTACGCTCTTTATCCCCACCTGACGGTCTTTGAGAACCTTGCCTTTCCCCTTCGGGCAGTCGGGACCGGCAAAGCAGAGGTCAACGAGCGGGTTCAGAATGTGGCAAGAATTCTGCACATTGAGCATCTCCTTCATCGTCGCCCTCACCATCTGTCCAGCGGAGAAATGCAACGGGTGGCATTAGGGCGAGCGATCATTCGGCGACCCAAGTTGTTTCTTATGGACGAGCCTCTGTCCAACCTGGATGCTCTCCTCAGAGCCGAGATGCGGGCAGAACTTAAGAGGTTGCAGAAAGACTTGGGAACAACGACCCTCTTCGTCACACACGACCAGTTGGAAGCGATGAGTATGGGCGATCGGATCGCCGTTTTGGATCAGGGGCAGATTCAGCAGATCGGCAGCCCCGATGAAATCTACCATCGCCCCGCCAACCTTTTCGTCGCCAGTTTCGTCGGTAGTCCGGCGATGAACCTGGTGCCCTGCCGCTTGGCAGAAGAAAACGGTCAAAGGCGACTGATTGTAGAAGACAGCAATTGGTCCCTTCCCTTGCCACCTGAGGTGGCTCGGGCGGCTCAGGAAGGGCGGGCACCCTCGCGTTTGGTCTTGGGCATTCGGGCGGAAGACCTTTCCGTTTCCCTTAGTGCTTCTGACGGTGCGGTTGCGGCAGAGGTTTATGTCTTGGAGCCTCTGGGTGCCGAAACAATCGTCAATGTCCTGATCGGTCCCCACGTCCTTAAGGTGAGGACTCGTCCCACATTTACTGCTTCCATCCGCCAAACCGTCTATATGACCTGGAATCAGGAAGGGGTCCGGGTCTTTGATGCCCAAACAGAAAAAGCCCTGGGCTGAGGTGCTCCGTTGGTAAAGGGCTGGTTGGAAAGGATCGGCATTTTGCTCATTTGTTGCGGTCTTCTATTTTTGTGCCAGCCGTTGACGATAGCACTTTTTAAGATCGGTTTTCCGATCCTGCTGTCGGGGACAATTCTGTTCATTATCGCCATCCACTTGCCAGACCGAACAAGTGTCAGAGAGAGGAGTGAAAAGGGTTGGACGGGGTAAAAGAAGGAGTTTTATCCGCCGAAGGTTTGCGTTTTGCCATTGTTGTCAGTCGGTTCAACTCTCTTGTCACCACCCGACTGTTGGACGGCGCCCTTGATGGCTTGGTCCGACACGGCGCTGTCAAAGAGACTATTCGCATCGCCTGGGTGCCCGGCTCGTTTGAGATTCCGTTGACAGCAAAGAAGTTAGCGATGAAGGGCGAATTTGATGCGATCATCTGCTTGGGTTGCATTATTCGGGGTGACACCCCCCACTTTGAGTACGTGGCGGCGCAGGCAGCGCGGGGCGTCCTTCAAGTCGGTCTGGATACGGGCGTGCCGACCATCTTCGGGATCGTCACTGCTGAGACTTTAGATCAGGCTCTGGACCGGGCGGGTGGAAAGGCGGGGAACCGAGGCTTTGATGCCGCCCTTTCTGCCATTGAAATGGCAAACCTGTTAAAAGGGCTGTGACAGCAGACCGACCAGAGAAGACTGTCTACCGACTGCCCAGTCGGACCGTTAGGCTGATGGGTCTGCCCTGCCGGATAACCTCCAGCCGCACTGTTGCCCCTGGCGTTTGGCGGAGAATAATCTCCCGCAAATGACGATCGTCTCGGATTGGTGTTTCGTTGACTTTGACGATCACATCTGCCAACTGGACGCCGGCTTGTTGGGCGGGACCACCAACGGCTAAGCCGACGACGAAAGCCCCTGAGGAAGCCGTAACCCCCGCTTGTCGGGCTTCCGGTGATCGAGCATCTCGGACCTCTACACCGAGATATGCCCGACTGACCCGCCCTCCCTTGACCATTCGGTCCAGAACTCGCTTAACTTCATTGATCGGGATGGCAAACCCGATGCCGATATTCCCTCCCCTGCCCAAGATAAAAGTGTTGATCCCGATAACCTCACCCCGCAAGTTCAGAAGAGGACCACCACTATTGCCCGGGTTGATGGCAGCGTCGGTCTGAATATAGGAAGTGATAGACATCCTGCCGCCGACTTCTTCAAATTGCCGACCTTTGGCACTGACGATGCCCGCCGTTACGGTCTTCTCCAACCCGAACGGTTTGCCGACGGCGACGACCCACTCACCCTTTTCCAGTCGGTCCGAGTCGCCTAAGGGGAGGGGACGGAAGTTGGGCGGTCCCCCTTCCGCCTTCAAAACCGCTACATCCAAGAGAGGGTCGTAACCGACCAGTCGGGCAGGATACTCTTGCTTTTCGGTCAATCCAACCCGGATCGTATCGGCGCCTTGGACCACATGGAAATTGGTCAGAATCATCCCGTCCTTAGAAAAGAAGAACCCTGAACCGTAGTTGTAGGGAACTCTCTCCAGATCAGGCTCGCCAAAGAACCTCCGCCAGATCCTCACTTCCTCGGGAACCGGAGCCGTCGTGGCGATGTGACAGACGCCGGATTCGGCTTCCTTGGCAATGCTGATAAAGTCCCGAGGCACCCCTGCCGATCGGGTTGCCGGTCTTGCCGTTGCCGGTCGAACCAGGTCAGGAAGGGTTCCTACCCGCTGCCAGCGCCCTGCATAGTAGCCGGCGAACAGACCAAATATCACCCCGATGGCTAAAACAATCAAAATTGTGTGGGTCCGCATTTACCTGACACCTCTTTTGGTCACCTTGTTATTTGGAAAAGTCTTTTCTTACGGCACCCCCATCCTCTGAGCCCAGGTGTTGATGTCCATTCCCTCGCTGATATGGGTGATCCCTGCTTTTCGGGCGATGCTCAAGAACCGCTTCAACAAATCCACCCGCTCATCGCCCGTCACCCGGTTCGTTGCCAACTTGACATACCAGATAGGCAGACGCGTGATCTGAACCCGGAACCGGATGTCTTCGGATTCGGCGATCCGCTCCGCCTCGTCAAAAAGTCGCTCCCCACCGTCTATGACTTCGTCGTTCAGATAAGGGACCGTCGGCGGGTCAAAGATATGAGCGTGATAGCCCTTCTCTCGCACCTGCCGGTGGAGCAGTTCCATATAAGCCTTGATCGGACCACCGGCTTTGCCATAGTAGCCGAACAGAAAGTCGTTGATGTGGCGCTCCACATCGGTGTAGGGATTCCATAAAAGTTTTGCCAAGACATAGGCTCGTAGGGGACCCATCTCGCCGTATCCCCCTGGCGAGTAGTTCCCCTGCTCAAAAAGACCGGTGACCCCGTGGTTGACGAAGAATTGGACGTTGGACTGAAGGACCTCAAAGTTCGGGAACGGTCGGATGTAGTGGGCAAAGTTCGTCGTGTAGTCCCAGACATAAAGGACCGGCGCTACCGGTTGCCAGGCGACAATGTCGTCTCGAAACCGCCTGTTTTCCTCCGACGGACAGTCGGCTAACGGGTGGGCGAAGCAGCATTCAATGGAACACAACCGAATGACAACATTTTTTCTGGGTCGCAGGGTCTTTGGGGGTTTGCGGGTGTATTGGTAAGCAAGAGTTTCTATGCGGATATGGGGATACTCATCCTCAATGGCTTGGGCGATCGTGTTGACAAACTTAATGACAGAGGCAGCGGGGGATTCTTCCGCATCGTCCAGGGCTTTGCAGTCCGGACACTGGCACCAATTACCGGTGTCGTTCTGGGAAACATCAATGAGCGTCGCATCGGGACGCTCCTTAATCCATTGCCGGACCCTTTCAATCGCCAGTTTGACCACATCGGGGTTACTCAGGCAGCGCTGGACATAACCACTAACCCTCTTGCCACCGATCATTGGAAAGTATTCGGGATGATCCGTGTAAAGGTCGGGTGGGATCAACAGTTCAAAACTATGGACGAACGGGAAAAAGACGACTCGGGGACCGCCGTGGTGGGCTTGCAGACCAAAATTTTGCCCATTCTGACGATGTCGGGCTGCAAAGTCCGGGTTCCGCATAATGTCCGTCCAGAAGACTTCCCGATACTCCAAGGGGGGACGGTAGGATTCCTTGAGAGGGGGTAGTTCAATCCGATCGTATTGGGGGACGACTTCCACCTCAGGGGTCAGCCACCGAACCCCCAATTTCTCCTCAAGGAAAGCATAAACACCACTTAAGGTCCCACGGGGTCGGGCACCCACAATGACCAGGTGCTTTCCGTGAGTCCGCAAGACATAGCCATCATTTTCTGGCAAGGAAAAGGTTGGCTCAAAGGCACTGAAGTTCTTTCCCAGCCGCTTGTTGCCGGCACCGATCCAGATTTCGTGAGAAGTGGGGGGTGCCTCATCGGTGACGAGGGGCAACCGCACCCCGGTCATCTTCTCCAGATACTTTTGCAGTTCCTCACCTGCATACCGCTCCGACGGAAAATTGTCAGAAGGCACAACAATCCGATACTCGGACTTGCCCCGATCCACCAAGACGACTTCCGCCATCGCCAAACCTCCTCCCAGCATCAAAATCCCGAGCGCTGTCAACAGCCTGATCACCTTCGGGACCCCCTTTGATCAACAACACCCATCACCGCTAAAGCCTAACACCTTCACGCTGTTCTCCGGTTTTGAAACGAGAGGCGTTCGCCTTAGCCATCACAGAAAGTTCGGTATCGTCAAACCATAAAAGGTCACATTGAGCACACCAGTCTACAGCGGCGGGACCGAACTCTGGAAATTGAGTTTCCGCCAGGGGCTTTCGGCAGCGGGGACAAATCTTTTTACTGATCAGCGCCCAGCCGTAACCGACCCAGTTGGGGAACCGCTCATCCAGACGAATGAGAACCCTGTGATCGTATTGGGCGAGGGCCTTCAGGTCTTGCCTGCTGACCAAAATTCCCCCGCATTCCGGACAAGGAAAAAGATGTCTCCCTTTCACCGAGACCTTCCGAAGCCCTTCTCGGCAACGGGGACAAGATAAGGAGGTCGGCTCAACGGGTTCTTCTCTGGCTTCCGGAGCCACCACGGGCGCCGGACGGTCCAGGGAAATGGTTCCGACCGAGGCCGCAGGCAGACCCAGTCGGGCGAGAAGGGGAAAGGGAATGCCGACCGGTCGGGAAACTCTCTCCTCTTTTAAGGGCAACCCAGGCAGAAAAGATGCTCGGCGCTCTGCCGGAAGAGAGACACCGACCATCCCCCGAAGCCGTGCCACCCGTTCACTGGTCGGCGGATGGGTGCTAAAAAGTTTCTCATACCATCCCCCTTCTTGCCGGGCACCTTTCATCAGGGGATTGACGATGTAGAGATGCTGGGTCGCCCGATTGGCGACCTCCAGAGGCTCGGGATCCGCATCAATCTTCTCCAGAGCGGACGCCAATCCTTCGGGATAACGGGTCAGGAGAGCCGCAGAGGCATCGGCGAGAAATTCCCTCCTTCGCGACACCGCCAGGCGGATCAGCGATGCGAAGAGGGGAGCGAGGAGGGCAAAGAGAATGGCGACCAGGGCGAACAGGGCATTTCCTCTCCCCCTCCGTCCCGCTCTCACTCCCGCTCGCAACAGCCTCCAAGCGACATCGCAGATCAGGGTGATCGTCCCAACCATCACCGCCAAGAGCATCGCCAGTTTGATGTCGTGATTCTTAATGTGCGCCATCTCGTGGGCGATGACTCCTTGCAGTTCATCTCTATTGAGTTTCGTTAAGAGACCGGCAGTGACGGCGATGGCGGCTTCCCCCGGATGACGACCCGTCGCAAAGGCATTGGGAGCAGTATCAGCGATCACATAAATCTCGGGCATCGGCAATCCAGCGGCGATACTCATCTCTTCCACGACATTGAATAAAGTAGCGTGATCCTCCTTCGCAATCTTTTGAGCACCACTGGACCAAAGGATCAGCCTTTTTCCCCCATAGTAACTGATCAGAAACCAAACCAAGGCAAAGACGATGGCACCAACCGCTGCCCAGTCAGGTGGGATGCCGAAGAAAAAGCCGCCGACAAAATAGCCGACCGCACCCAACAAAAGGATCATCAAAAGAACCAGAAAAACCGACCAGCGGTAATTAGAGGCGATTTGAGCATACATTGCTGTCAGAGCCGAACCTCAGGGACAGCCCTTTCGGATGCCAACTCAATCTGGAAAAAAGGCTGGGGGCGAAAGCCAAACAGCCAAGCGACCAAGTTGCCCGGAAACTGGGTGATGCGAGTGTTGTATTCCATCACGCAGTCGTTGTAAAACTGTCGCGCGAAAGCAATCTTGTTCTCTGTAGAAGCCAACTCCTCTTGAAGAGCCAAGAGGTTTTCGGACGCTTTCAGTTGGGGATAGTTCTCCGCAAGGGCAAACAGTTGGCGAAGATGCTGGCTGACCTGAGTCTCTTGGTCCTGCCGTTTTTTCGTGTCTTGGGTTCGTAAGGCTTCCTGGCGGAGTCGGATCAGCGATTCCAAAGTCTCCCGTTCATAGGTCATATACGCCCTGCAGACTTCTACCAAGTTGGGAATTAGGTCGTGCCGTCTCTTTAACTGAACATCAATCTGAGCCCAGCCGTTGCGGACCCGATTGAGCCAGGTCACAAAGGAATTGTAAATAAGAACGAGACCGATGGCAACAGCGACGAGCAGGGCAACCGGCACCCACCAGGGCATTCGCCGTCCTCCCATGCGAAATACTATAATTTCCCTGACAGACTTTTCACCGCCCGCATTCTGAAGGCTGGTAAAATTATGTCTAAACCTTCTCAGGGCAGTCGGACTGAGGGATCTCAAAGGTCAGAGAAATGATGGAGGCGAAGGAACGGTGGGTGCTCACGGACTGAGCCCCCTTGAGTTTTACGGAGTGATTGCCGTCCTGGTGACGGCTGTGGTGAGCCTGATCTACGCTTACATCCTCTGGCGGGAAGTCGCCCGCCAGGACAAAGGGACCCCCTTGATGCAGGAGGTCTGGGAGGCGATCCGTCAGGGTGCCGACGCCTACCTGAGCCGCCAACTGCGGACCATCCTGCCGTTTATGGGCATTCTGAGCGTCCTTCTGTTCCTAAGCGTCTACATCATCCCCCCGTCAGCGGAAGCCAAAGAGGTCTTTCCGACTTTGGACGAAGGGACCCTGCGGCTGGTAATGGGTTTAGCCCGGGCGGTCGCCTTTATCTTAGGCGCCGGCTTCTCCCTGGCAGTCGGTCAGTTGGGGATGCGAGTTGCCGTTCAGGCGAGTGTCCGAGTGACTCAGGCAGCCCGAACGAGAGGCTATGATCCTTCCCTCCGGTTGGCTTACCGGGCGGGGACAGTCACCGGAATGTTGACCAACGGGCTGGGTCTGTTGGGCAGCGCCCTGATCTTTCTCCTTTTTGGCATCGCTGCCCCCGATGCTCTTTTAGGGTTTGGCTTCGGCGGAACTCTCTTAGCCCTCTTTATGCGGGTCGGCGGCGGCATCTACACGAAGGCAGCCGATGTCGGTGCCGATTTAGTGGGCAAAGTGGAACTGGACATCCCTGAGGACGATCCCCGCAATGCTGCGGTCGTCGCCGACCTGGTCGGTGACAATGTGGGCGACTGCGCTGGTATGGCGGCCGACATCTTTGAGTCCTATGAGGTGACGATGGTCTCGGCGATGATCCTGGGGTTAGCGGTTCGTGAGATTGACCCCAACCATTCAATGGTCTGGGTCATCTTCCCCCTCCTTGCCCGGGCCGTCGGCGTTCTGGCTTCCGTGGCCAGCACTTACCTGGTCGGCGGAGCCACAGGCGAGCGTCGGGGCGATGCTCTTCGGGCGATCAGCAAGGGGTTTCGCCTCGGCGCTGTTTTCTCTTTCGTCGGATTTGGGCTCATCGGCATCTTTTACGCTCAAGACTGGCGGGTGGTCGCTTCCACGACATTAGGTCTGATCCTCTCGGTCGTCATTGAACGGATGACCGATTACTTTACCAGCACCGAAAAGCCTCCGGTGGCGGAAATTGAGAAAGCCACGACGGCAGGTCCAGCGACCACCATTCTTTCTGGTCTGGCGGTCGGTTATGAGTCCACTGTCTGGGCGATCGTCGTTATCGCTTTGACGATTCTGGCTTCCGTCGGCATCTACTGGGGACAGGATCCTGCCTTCGTCCTCTACGGAGTCTCCCTGACGGGAATTGGACTGCTGATGTTGACCGGCAATATCGTGGGGATGGACTCCTACGGACCGGTGACGGACAACGCCGGGGGCATTGCCGAGATGGCAGGGGTGGAACCGCACGCTCAAGAAGTTCTTGCCGACTTGGACGCCGTCGGGAACACGACAAAGGCAACGACCAAAGGGCTGGCGATCGCTACCGCTGTCATCGCCGCCGTCTCCCTTTTTGGTTCCTACTTGGAGGATGTGAGCAAGGTCCAAGAGCAGTTGGGACTGGAACCATTATTGAAGGGCATTGGAATTCAGATTGACCGACCCGTTGTCTTTTTGGGGATCCTTTTCGGAGGCGCTTTGCCCTGGATTTTCTCCTCCTTCGCCATTCGGGCGGTCAGCAGAGGAGCAAGGATGATCGTAGATGAAGTCCGCCGGCAGTTCCAAATCCCCGGCGTCCGGGAAGGAACGGTCAAGCCGGACTATGCAAGGGCGGTGTCCATCTGCACGCTGACCGCTCAAAAGGAACTCCTTTCGTTAGCCATCTTTTCGGTTGCCACGCCTCTCCTTATTGGCATTCTTTTGCAAGTGGAAGCGTTAGGAGCCTTCCTCGCCGGTTCCATATTGGTCGGGCAACTGTTAGCCGTCTTTATGGCGAACGCTGGTGCTGCCTGGGACAACGCCAAGAAGCGGATAGAAGCTGAACCCAGAGACATCAATCGCAATCGGGGCAAAGGAAGTGAACGACACAAAGCGGGTGTCGTGGGCGACACGGTTGGCGATCCTTTGAAAGATACCGCTGGTCCCGCCATCAACCCGATGCTGAAGGCGGTTAATTTAGTCTCGGTCCTCGCCGCTCCCATCATCGTCCAATTACGGGCGACGGCACCTTCGCCGTGGACCTGGGTCGGCGTTGGCATTTTCGTTGCAATTCTGTTCGCTTCCTTGGTCTGGGCGACATGGCAGAGCAAAAGAGAAATCCCTGAACTGGTCGCTCCTCCCCCAGTGCCGAGTCTGCCGCCCGAGACGGATTAGGAAGCGGGAGCGGATCGGAATTGAACCGACCCACCGTCTTGTGGACGGTGCTCGGGATTTGAAGTCCCGGGAGGGCACCAGCCCTCAACCGCTCCCATCCTCTTCTTCTGTCCCATCATCTCTGACCAATAAAAAGGATAGCGTTGCCAAAGAAGAGGAAGCAAAGTGGCCCCGGCGGGATTTGAACCCGCGACCTCCGGCTTGAAAGGCCGGCGTCCTGACCAGGCTAGACGACGGGGCCGTCCGTGCGCCGGGCAGGAATCGAACCTGCGACCCCCGGATTAAAAGTCCGGTGCTCTACCGACTGAGCTACCGGCGCCCTCCGGATCGTTTGTTCGTCTTCTCTTAAAAGAGTGCGCAGACTCGTCCGTCGCTATCACAAGTGTAACGCTGTTGTGCTGGATAATAAAGGCGGATCATCGCCGCCACAGGCTTTGGTATCTCTTTGTGATTGTTGAGACAAAGGTGTTCCCCAAACTGCTTTTTTGACCGGAACCCTTAAACCTTCCGGTCTTCTCTACCCTTCTTTCCTGCAACTGCTTAATAGGCGTCCTCCATCTTTTGAAGATCAAACAAGAACCGAACCTAATAATCCACCGATTACTTTCTGGCTTCCTAAGAGAGAGGCGGGATGAGAGCGCTTGGAAAACCGCCAACGGGACAGACTTTCGGCCGCAAACAAGGGGGACGGTTTCTTAAGCCAGTTCGTTTTAGACTTATTCCCAGCAAATTAACAGGTCGCCGACCCTGATACCCGATGAAGGATATGGTGAAAAGAAGGAAGTGGTTTTCCTGTTTGGGCTCAGGGGCACTCCTGGGGATGCTAAAGGGCTGCTCAGGGTCCAAATTCTCGTTCCGACCTAGCTTTCCATCCGATGGCAATGTCCCACCCTTTCAAGGGGAACGACTCAATGTCCTGCTGATTGTGTGTGACGATATGAACCGGCGCCTCTCTTGCTATGGAGACCCAATTTCCGTTACCCCCAATATTGACCGTTTAGCATTGTCGGGCATTTTGTTTCGTAACGCCCATAATCAGTATCCCTTATGCAATCCGTCCCGAACTTCTCTGCTCAGCGGTTACTATCCGATGACGACTCGGGTTTGGAATAACCTGGATTCCTTGAGACCTTTGTTCCCAGACCTCTCCTTCCTCCCTCACCATTTTCGCACCAATGGTTATTGGACAGCCCGTGTCGGGAAGGTTTTTCATCACGGGCAGGATGATCCAGCGTCCTGGAACTACGCTTTTCCTGCCTACAGATCTGTTGATGAGGCGGACGATCGTCGCCAAACCAGTTGGTCCCCTTATGAAGGCTCCATCGGGTTTCTGAGATGGCAGGCTGTAGATGTGGACGAGTGGCAATTATCTGACGGAAGACTAACGCGAATGGCTGCGGACCTTATAAAAAACCATTTAAAGGAAAGACCTGGTCAGCCATTCTTCATTTCGGTCGGCATTGTCCGACCCCACCTACCCTGGATTGCTCCCAGAAAATACTTTGACCTCTACGATCTTTTTTCAATGCCGTTACCTTCTACTTTGCGACTCATTCCAACCGGTCCCCCAAAACAGGTCCTGCACTATTACCCTGAAGTTCAAGACCTGACCGATGAACAGGCAAAAATAGCCACGCGTGCCTACTATGCCTGCCTTTCCTTCGCTGACACCCTTATCGGTTTCTTATTAGACACTTTAGAAGAGCAAAAGATTAGTGACAAAACCATTATCGTTCTGACATCCGACAATGGTTACCATTTGGGCGAACATGGAGGGTTTTGGGAAAAGCGAACCCTTTTTGAGGAAAGCACTGCTGTTCCTTTGATTCTCTCAGCTCCCCATGTGCCCATTTATGGTGTTCAGTGCCTGCGCCCAGTGGAACTGGTGGACCTGTATCCCACTCTGTGTGAACTTTGTGCTCTTCCCCAGCCTGCCCATCGGCTTCACGGTAGAAGTTTGGTCCCCCTATTGCTCAACCCCCGATCATCTTGGAATAAACCAGCCCTGACGATGTTTAACTGGACCCCCTATACGGGCTATTCTATTCGGACGGAACGTTGGCGCTATACTCTCTGGGAAGGAAATGACAGGGTGTTGGAACTTTACGATCACGACAGCGATCCTGCCGAGACCACCAACCTGGCTTACGATTCCCGATATGCGTCCATCGTTAAGGATCTGGATGCTCTCCTTAGTGTCCGCCGTGCCCATGGATCCGTGCCGTAAGATTTTTCCCTCGTAGCAATGCCCCGACCTTCAAATTTTCACATAATGCTCAAGCCCAGAGGTCCGATCTGTAATTTGGATTGTCAGTATTGCTTCTATCTAAAAAAGGAACATCTCTACCCGGCGGGCACTTCCTTTGTAATGTCCGATCAAGTCCTGGAGACCTTCACCCGTCAGTATATAGACGCCCAAGCAGGTCCCGAGATCATCTTTTCCTGGCAGGGTGGAGAACCAACCTTAATGGGACTGGAATTCTTTCGCAAAGCCGTCGGCTACCAGCAGCAATTTCGCCAACCCGGCAAGGTCATTAAAAACACCCTACAAACGAACGGTTGGTTACTGGATGACGAATGGTGCCAATTCCTAAAGGAACATCAGTTCCTTGTCGGATTAAGTATGGACGGACCAAAAGATTTGCACGACGCCTATCGGGTAGATAAGGCGGGCAAACCAACCTTTGACCGGGTGTATTACGCTCTTAAACTCTTACAAAAGCATCAGGTCAACTATAACATCCTGTGCGTCGTCAACCGGATTAATGGCGACCACCCTTTGAGAGTCTACCGATTCTTCAAAGAAGAAGGCGTGCAGTTCATCCAGTTTATTCCCGCTGTAGAGAAAAAGCCCGGCGGTGGTGTGACGGACTGGACTGTGAGACCGGATCAATGGAGCAATTTTTTGTGCCGAATTTTTGACGAATGGGTCCGCCACGATGTGGGTCACATCTTCGTCCAGCACTTTGACGTCGCCTTAGAAGCGTGGCTCGGTATGGAGCCCAGCCTGTGCGTCCACGCCAAAACCTGCGGCAACTGTCTGGCGATGGAACACGATGGTGACCTTTTTTCCTGCGACCATTATGTTTTTCCTCAGTTTTACCTCGGCAACATTATGGACACCGATTTAATTGACCTGGTATCGTCCCCGTTTCAGCGAAAGTTCGGGTCCGATAAACAAGACACCCTTCCCCGCTATTGTCGGGAATGTCCCGTCCTGTTCGCTTGCAACGGCGGCTGCCCCAAAGATCGGTTCATCAAGACTCCGGACGGCGAGGACAGATTAAATTACCTGTGTGCTGGTTACAAAAAATTTTTCCTGCACATTCACCCCTATATGATCCGAATGGTGGCACTATTACGATCGGGGCAACCGGTCGCTTTGATTAAAGAGTTGTTGAAGAACGAGAGCCAGGGACAGAGGACAGTCCGGGGCAATGACCCGTGCCCCTGTGGAAGTGGTCGAAAGTTCAAAAAATGTTGTGGGTTACTAACCCAATCAGCGGGTTTGCAGTAATCCCGTGATGAACAGGAACTCAAGCGTGCTCTGGCTTACATCGCCCAGCGCCGGCGCAACGCCGCCGATAAATTCTTTCGGCGTTTAGGCTGGATGACCCGAATCCATCCGATCACCATCAAAGGACCCGGACCGGCACCCTATCGGATTTTGTTGCCCCTTTATTCGGACGGATTTGACTTCTCCTTAATCGCCATCAGCGATGACGAGGGCAAGACCTGGCAGCCCAGTAGACCTCTGGTCAGCCTCGGCGGTGTCCAGCCCAGCCTTGTCCAAAAAACCGATGGAACGGTCGTCGCCTATATGCGGTACAACGGACCCCCACCGAACCGAGTGATGAAGAGCGAATCCGTTGATGGTGGGCTGACCTGGAGTCGCGTCGAGCACACCGATCTTCCCAATCCAGGCTCCAGTCTGGAAGTGATCCGGCTCAACAACGGGGACTGGTTAATGGTGGGAAACGATACGGAGAAAGGACGCCATAGCCTGGCAGCCCTGATCTCTGACGATGAGGGTCAAACTTGGAAGTGGAAGCGCCACTTAGAGTGGGAAAGACTCAGTCCTGAGGCAGGAAATTTTTCTTACCCGTCGGTCATCCAGATGACGGACGGGTCCGTCGGCGTTACCTACAGTTATGGGCGACCGGGGCAAGGGAGCGCCATCAAGTGGACCAGGTTTGACCCCGAGTGGATCAAAGAGGGTTGCTGCGACTGCTCTTGCCAAAGCGGATGAGGAGCGTTGCTTTGGCAGACTGTCCGATGTTGACGAGTTGCTCATCCCGCATTCTAATTATTTAATGTTTTGCCCTCGCTGGTTTGTGAGGAGGGGCGCAGGGATGAGGATAAAGGTCTTGTCGGGTCCGGCAGTAACCTTAGCGTTGCTGCTGGTGGGCTGGTTGACGGGCGCCGGAGATGGTCGCCGTCCTGACGTCTCTGGTCGGGAAGTGAAGGGGACCACGGACGCCTCCGTTTTGCCCGGTCGTTTAAGTGCCTTAGAGGACCAATTCGTTGAGACGTGGTGGTCCGTTCTTAAGAAATACGCCTGCCTGACCTGCCACGGCAAGTCCAACGGATCAATGTTGCACCTTCCTCAGGACCCTCGGGAGGCATTTCGCTATCTTTTGGAGCATGATTTCTTCTCCCCGCTAAATGCCAGCAGCCTGATCGCCCGAATGCGCCTCCCCGATCCCGCCAAACGGATGCCTCCAGACCCCTTCCCTCCTGTGCCGGCGGACCTTGTGGAGAAACTGGAAGCCTTTTCCCTTGAGGTGGTGAACGAGTGCGCCCGATTGGGGATCAAACCCGACGAGATCTTTCCCTACTCCCTGACTCCTCCGTATTCGGGCAATCCCCCGCCCCCAGGGGACAACACGATCCTTTCCTTTTACCAATTGCGCAAAAAAGTTCGGGCAGTCTTTGAATCGGACTGGACTAAGGATGGGAGAGACCTTTTCCAGGAATACATCGCCCTCTTCGGCGGTGCCGACTTCCGTCGTTTCTTCAGCGAAGTCAACCGCCCCACTGCCAATTATCTGACCGCTCTCAATATGCTCGCAAAGGATATGAGTTCCCAATCCTTTGTCACCCGCACGGGACCTTTCAGAGGTTTTCCCGAGAACCTGCCGGACCCCTCCCGTCTCTCTCATTTAACGCCGGAATACCGAGAGGCAATTAGGACCTTATATCGGAGAATCCTCTTTAGGAACCCTTCGGAAACGGAAATGATCTCCGCCTTTCATCTTCTCCAGCGGGTGGCGAAGGAGGTTAAAGTCAAGGTTCCCGCCGACTACACTCTGACCTTTGAGGTCACCGCCGAGGACCCCGAAGGGCGCCGCTCCTCGGAGCGCGTCGCCATTACCGTCCTCGCCACCCCTTGCGCCCTTTTCCAAGAGTGGATAGATCAGACACCAGAGGGACAAGGGCAGGAAGTCAAACGAGAACTGAGTCAGACCTTTCACTTCAAGCCGGGGGCGGACAACCAGTGGATTCGCATCTCCAACGCCGGAACCTATGGGGTGGTCTCGGTCAGCCGGATTGACCTGATCGGACCCCTTCCCAAGGAGAACACTATCACTCTCAAACCCACTGACCCGTCCGCCCTTGTGATCGGTGCCTGGAGGAAGATCGGGACCGGCTATCACGATAACGATGAACATAAGGGAGGTAGTGAAATCTACTTTCCGATCAGTGTCCCTGAAGAGGGGCGCTACAAGGTTGTCATCGTGTCCAATGGATTGAATGGGCGGCGGATGGCAAGAGCCGTTCCGATTGAAGTTGCGTCTCAAAGCCCCGATGGGGTGGTCCTTCCCCCACCGGCACCCAAACCGACAAAGGGAGAGGCTCGTTTCCTGATAGATCAGACGGTGGACACGATTCCTTTCTGGGACAGCAAAGCTGCCTTCCGATTTGCGGATAAAGATCAGGGTGTGGAGATTAACAATCAAGGGACCATCAGGACCGTCGTTGCCGACGCGGTCCGGTTCGTCCCCGTTGACGGCGGACCGTCCCTTTTGATCCGATCCACCGATGCGGAAGGGCATCAGAATTGGCAGTCCTTTGACCCCGGTGGCTTTGACGCTTACAACACCATCGGTCCGAAACTTCTGTCCGACGCAAACAAGAGGAAAGGGGAATTGAAATTAATCTATCGCCCCAGCCTTAACCCCTCCTGGAAACCCGACCAGTTCTACCGACTGGAAGTTACCTATCCGGCAAAAGAAGGCAACGAGACCCAAACGCCCCTGATCGTCCGCGCCGCTGCCTCTTACCCCATCCTCAGAATTCGTTCCCCTTTGCGGGTCCGAGCGGGGGCAACCGTCACGCTGGACGCATCAGAAAGTTTCAACCTCCAAGGGCAAGAGTTGCGATTCTCTTGGCGACAGGTGGACGGACCTAAGGCAGAACTGAAAGACAGCAATTCGCCGACCCTCGCCTTCGTCGCACCTTTGCCCAATCCCGTTCAAGCCGCCTGGGAAAGCCTCTGCCGCATCCTCACGATGCACCCCGACTTTATCTTCACCCGACCACCTTCCGTCACGACGGTGACCGACCCCGAAGACCGCCGCCGGCTGCAACTGGTTAAGATTGCCCAAGATCTGACGGGCAGACCCCCGATAGAAAAGGAATGGGAGGCACTGGAGAAGGGCGCCACCCTTCGGCAGATGGTAGATTATTATCTAAACACTGAAGACTTTCGTCGATTTTACTTTCACCGAATCCGGCTCTTTCTGGAAAGTCACGGAACGGAAGAAGACGACGAGCCGGTTCGTCTGTGGTGCTACATCGCTTTCCGCGACAGACCCTTCACGGAGATTTTGACCGCTGACTACACCGTAGATTCCAAGATGCGCCCCGTCAAGCGCCCTGCTTACTATGGACGGACGGGACTTTTGACGATGAAGGGATTTATAAAAGGCAAGCCAGGTCTGCCCCATTTTAACTACGCTGCCGTTGTCTTGGAGAAATTCCTCGGATATGTGTTTGAAGTTCCCGCCGAGATCGTTAACATCCGCCAAACCGTTACCGCCGCTGCCACGACGGAACCCGGATCCGCCTGTTACTCCTGCCACAAACTCCTCACCCCTCTCGCCTACCAGCGGCTCCGCTGGACCGATCAGGGTGAATATCGCAGCGACCCCAACATTGATGACTCCGACAGAGGCGTCGTGCCCTCCTACCCCTTTAAGGGAGCCGGTATGGAAGCCTTTGCCACTCAGGCAGTGAAGAAAGAGCGCTTCCTTCGCACCATCATAGACACTCATTTCCTATTCTTCACCGGCAGGAACTTAAGGTGGCACTCGGACGAGCGGGGGCTCTATCGGCGCCTCTACGACGCCGTTCATCGCAACGGCTTGACGATCAAAAGTCTTATCCGAGCAATTGTATTAAGCCCTGAATACCTTTATCAGAAGGATCCGCAACCACAGCGGTCATCGTCAAGACTTGCGGCGAAAAAGGAGGAATGAAGACGATGGGAGAGCGATCCTGTCGTGTGGAGCCGGTTCTCATTGACGGGCGTCACCTTCTTAAAAAGGTTGATCAACATCCTGCCGCCGATCGTCTCCTCCAAACCCGCCGGTCCTTTTTGCGAAAGGCAATGGCGACGGCAGCGACCTTGACGGCAGCCGACTTCCTTTCCTTTTTCTTTGAATTTGGACCTCCAAAACTATCTTCACGGGTGGCAGCAGCGGCAAAGGAAGCGGCGGCTCAGACCGATCGCCCCCATTTTTTGATCTACTGGTTTCTGGAAGGCGGCTGGATTAGTTACGATATGTTCAGCCCTGTTGATACGCCTAACAATGTCCTTCATCGCCTCGCCAACATCAGTGAAGAGCGCTATCGGGTCATAAAGTGGAAGGAAGACCCTTTCTACAGGATCTTTGACGACGGACGGGTTCGGTATGGTTTTTTGGTCAAACCCGGCGAGCATCTTCTGAAGGATATGGCGATCGTTAGTTCTATGTATACCGGCACCTTCCACTCGGGAGAGCGCCTTAAAGCGCATATGGGCGAATATAACCTCAGAATTACTGAGGAGCGGCAAGAAGACGAGAGGAGTGTGACCCAGGCATTTTGCGAAGTCTATGGTCAGTCCTACCCCCTGGCGAATATCTCCTGGCATAACTGGCTGTCGGACGGAGAACTTAACGAAGCCCAATTCACGGGGAGAAGAGGTTACTATCACGCATTGGGACCGGTCTGGGCTCACACCATCTATGCCGGCACGCCTCACAATCTGCGCCAATTTCTTCTCAAACTCCACGCCTCTACAGAAGACGCTACCAACAAGGCGGTTCAAAGTTTTCTGGACGATGCCAGCAGTTTGGTCTTCAAAGACAGCCACATTGAGACGGTCAGAAGTTACCAGTCTGCCCTGGAAATTTATAAGAAACTGATGGCGACCGGCTCCCGCCTTAACCAGTCCCTCATCTCCCGCCTGTTTACCGACCCGGTCCTCCGAGAGAAGTTTCAGATCACCCCCGAAGACGAACTGATCACCTACACCAGTGTCAACGGCAACAAAGCCCGAACCAAATACTCGCCGATGACCAATGTTCAGGCAATGATGACTTGGGAACTGATGCGGCACGGTTTGTCCTGCGCTTTCTGGATTGAGTCGCGGGACATTCGCCTCTTTGACAGTCATCGGAGCCGCCGAGCCCTTTGGGACTCCGCCGGACGACCGGTCGGAATGACCGATCAGACGGAGATGATCCGCCGCAATCTCTGGGCACCCCTCTCCACACTGGTAGAACTTCTGAAAACCACCGAGTATGGGAACACCGGAACCAGTTACTTTGATCACACCGTCATCGTCATTACTTCCGAATTTGGTCGCACCATCCACGGCGATGTGGACGCCATCCTGAAGATGAACATTCCAGAGGAAGAGAAAAAGAGAATGGTGGACGAACAGGACATTTGCCAGCATTGGCCGGTGACTTCGTGTGCCTTCTTGGGTGGTAAGGTCAACGGATGGACTCAGTTTGGCGGTGTCGGTGAGAAAACATTGATGCCCATCCCGATCCTCCCGGACGGTCGGTTAGACCCTGCCTACGATCCCGTGACTGGTGAATTGAAACCGGGTCATTCCCAAAATCCGCAATCCTTTATTCCGAACCACGGTCACATTTATGCAACGGCTCTCTACTTGTCCGATATAGATCCCAAGGGAAAGGGACGCAATACCGCCCCTCCCCTTACCTTCATTAAGCGGCCGGGGCTGAGTTAGGGGGAACCTTTTCGACGGATCCTCTTTCGGGGACCGACGGACGAAAGGTCAAAGGGCTGAAAGCCGAGCGCCAGAGCAGGGGAGTTTTTCCTCAACCGAAAGTTCCCTGCAGAGGGGTTGACAAATAACGGATCAGCGATTACCGATCGTTGATCCATCCCTTTCTGCCGCCACTGCTCCCAAGTCATTCCCGCAAAACTAATGGCACCACCCCCCTCCCTCCAGTATACATTGCGATCAAACTCAAAATTCATATCCCCAAAATTGCCCGCCAACAGTTCTCCCTCTTTCCAGTAGACGATGTTACCGATGAACCGAAACCGCAGATGGGGCTCCGGACGGGACGCCTGTATTTGATGGTCCCGAGCGAAGGCGAAGATGTTATTGCGGACCGTGTTCTCCCGCCCATAGTGCTGATGAAACCCGCCGTGGGTCGTCCGGATGACAAGGTTGTTCTCCGCTAAAATGCCCGAACTCCCTTCATCAAAGTAAATTCCCCAGCCTCCGTAACGATAACCGGCAATGTCGTGCCAAAGGTTGTTGCGAATCACCGTTCCTGATTGAATCCCAAGGGTGTAAATCCCACCCATATCGCTCAATATCGGTCCGTCCCCGTCCTCTCGAACACCAATATGATGAACGTGATTAAATTCCACTCTGTTGCCGCCCGCTAAAGACTGTTCGTAACCCCAGGTCCAGCCAATGGAAATCCCTGTGTAGTAAAAGTTATGAATCCTGTTGTGGACAATTTTGTTGTTCCCGCTCTGACCGATCCAGATGCCGACGGCACTGTGAAACAGCAGACCACCATAACCAATGTCACAGTCGCTGATCTCGTTGTCCTCCGTCCTTTCCTCGTCTTTCTCCCTGATCCCCTGCTCACCTATCTTAATCCCGCCAGCGCCCAAATCTCGGAACAGACAATAACGGATCTTATTTCTCTTGCACCCCCGGGAGAGTTCTAAACCATAAGTCCCCATCCGAGTGAAGACACAGTTTTGAAACACACAATCTCGGACACCCGCCCCCCAAACGGCACCAGGGACCCCGACGGCAGCCTGAGCGAAACCACCAGCATCTTCAGCAGGCCAAACAGGTCCTTTTCCGTCCGGAAAGACCCATTCCGTATGACTAAAAGTCAAACCCTCTATGCGAATGTGTTCCACCAACTCGCCTTTTTCAGGTTTGCCGTCCATCACGAAAACCTGGCTGAGAAACGGAGCCACGACCTCGGCAGTGTTTGGGTTCCAGTTGGCATCGGCAAGGTAGTAAAGGATCCCTTTTGTTCTGTCCAGATACCACTCTCCTGGCTGGTCCAAAGCACCGGCTATGTTCTCATAGTAGAAATAATCCCCTGGGTCCAAACGAAACACCGACCGAAGGGTAAAGGTCAGAACCCCAGTCTCTCGGTTCACTTCTTTGATCGGAAGGCGGGATTCCACCCAACGATTCATTACCACCACTTCACCCCGATCCAGATCGGATGATTGGGGTATGTCTTGTATATCGGCAATGAACTCCGTAACGCCCCGATGCCAGGGCGCATCAGGGGGAATGTCCTTCAGCCCTTTGACTTTCAGATAGCCTTTGTTAGGATAGCGGGCCCGTTGAGTGCGCTTGCCGTCCACCCAAAGTTGGCGAAAGAACCATTTGCCCTCGCTGACCTCTGGGAGGTAAACTCTCCACAATCGGGTGTTCCTGATTGGCTTCCAGGAGGGGGGTCGGTCACCGGCACTCTTGACGGGTTCCCACCCCGTTATCAACCGCCCACCCGACAAGACGGGTCGTTCGTTTCGGTAGGCGGCAATAACCAAAGGGCTTTCTTTTGTGCCCGAGTGCTCTGGTCCAACCCTTACCGGTTCCTTGAGGTAATACACACCCCCTCGCACATAAATCACAATCGGAGATCGCAGAGGGTTCTGGCGTCTTTTTTTGATCTCTGCGACAACATCCAAAGCCTTTTGAAGGGTGGCGAAGGGACCGTCCTTTCTTCCCCGTGTCGCGACCGGTCGCTGACCCGACCAATCATCACTTCCTTTCGGCGAGACATACAAAATGATTCCTTTTCTTTGACCCTCCGCACCATCTTGCCCTGCCACAATCATCACCACCGTTAAAAAAATCAAGGAAACACTCCGACCCATACTTCCTCACCTATCCCCCTGCACCAACAGGACTCCCTGCCAAGGCTGCACGGTGAGTCGGACCCACAGAGAGTCGCCCCTTTCTATCGTTAATGCTCTTGTCCTCGCCCCCGTTTCCGGGTTCCAAACTTCAACAAATTCGCCCCGTCCCTTCAGCCGCACTTCTACCTGATGCTCCTCTCCACTCACATTCGCGATCGGATACACATTTTTATCCCTTTTCTTGAAGTGTGTCACCCAAACATCCGAAATGCTCGGATTCATTTCAATCCCGCAGTCCAGTCGCTGAAGCCACCTCAAAAGGTCGTCACCAATCTGACCAACACGACGCCTCTTTGGAAAAACAGAAGACGATAAGCGGGCAAAGGACTTAGGATCCGTCTTTAGAGTAGCCGGATACTTAGGCGGCTCTCCAATAAGAATCACATTGAAACCTTGCTTTATTAACCGATCTAACTTTCGCAAGGTCTCCGGACGCAAGGCATCGGTCATCGGTATCAAGAGGACCCTGTAGCGCTCTTCTCCGATTTTCAAAAGACCTCCATCCTCTTTCCCTTCCTGAACCGCCTTCTCATCAACAATGTCAAAGTCTACGTGATGATTGAGGAGCCATCTGCAAAGAGCAACAAACCCGTCATCAATAGCCCGCACCCGCTCGTTGGGATGGGGATCATACATAGACAGTTTTGTTGGATAAAAATTGACCCAAATTCCAGCGATCGGGTATAAAACGGCAACATCGCATAAATGACGGGCATTTCTTAACATTACACCGAGGCGACCAACAAATGTGCAGTAGTCGCTATATGACCTTAGCGTTTCCGGATCGGAAAAAGCATAAGGATGAGTGTAGTAAGAGGTGATGATGTTGGCTCCCAGCATATGAAGGAGAAATGCCGTGAGTCTTATTGCTTTTGGACTTAAAGACCGCTTTGCCTGCTGCTCTGCATAGTCTGATGTTTCGCTCATCGTCTCATAGCGACCCAATATGTGAGCCGCTGACGATATTAGTTTGGGAACCAAAAATCCCTGACCCACCACGATCACTCTGGGATCAGAAGTCAGCATATCCATACCCGGAATGTCCATTTTCCTAAGACACGCCATCAAATCGCCATAATACATCGTATGCCAGACCAGTTTTTCCTCTGCTAACAGGTGACCGGAGGAAGAAAGCCCTCTTTCTTGACACCACTTTTGGATCGCCCCAAAGTATCGTTCCGCTATCAGTTCGGAAACAACTTCATAAAAGTCACCTCGGACCCCGTGGTAAGGTCCTTCATCGTAGAACAGCGATGGCAAATACTGGCGAATGT
>JANXBO010000032.1 GCA_025057575.1 Candidatus Caldisaccharidevorator malaysiensis | reverse complement strand
TCCTCGTCCTTGCAGCAGCACCCTCTTTTGTCTTCCTTGCTCATTCTCTCAGTTCCCTAACGGCTGTCCTTTTTCCAAAAGCAACCGATCCTGCTCAGCGCTTTTTGGTCAGTTTCTTCTTTTTCTTCACTGGAAGTTTAGTGATCTTACCCTCTTTCATCATCGCAATTTTCACCTGGGCTCTCATTTCCATCACCGGAGCCGTGTTTCTCTTTCATCTCGTAAATGCAATCATTAGTGTCGTTATCATTTCGTGGGCGGGACGGGTCCTCTCCCGTTTGGAACCGACGGAATAGTGATAGCAATAAATTGGCTTTGATAAAGGTTTTTTCGGACCCTACAAGGTATCTCCCCAAACGGCTACTGTGCACACCCGAGTCGTCGTCATCAAGGCAGGCAACAATTCGTTGCTGAGATGCCTTAGATCAGCAAAAATGTTGATTTTTTCGGCAACCGTCTCTGGTGCGGCACACTTGTCTGTCGGTGACGGTAATGCCGTTTGCGTTTCCGGTTGAAAAGACGGGGAGTTTTCTTTCGTTTGCGGACGCCTTAGTCGCTTTCTACCGTAAGGTCCAGCAGAGGCGTTTGGAGCGACAGGCGATTCTCGTTTACGGGGAGGATGACTTTTTAATAAGTCGGATCATCGCTCGTTTGCGAGAGCATCTGACGGAGTCATCGGACGACGGTGGCGAGGTGCAGACTCTTGACGGGGAGGCGACAGGTCCGGACGATGTTCTCGCTTTGGTTTTTGCGTCCGCCGGCGGGCTGTTTCAGACAGGCAGTCGTCTTTTCATCCTTCACTGGTCCCCTTTTCCGTTAACAAAGGAGAAAGAGGCAAAGAAGTGGGGCGAAGCGGTTCGTTCCCTACCATCACAGACCTTTCTGGTCATTGGTTCTAGTCCCCTGCCGTCCAAAATAGAGAAGGTCCTCTCTGATTATCTTCTTCTTCTGCCCGTCGTTTCCCCTAAGAGAGACAGAGACTTAGTGGAGATGACCAAAATGCTGGCTCGTCAGGAAGGGGTTCGGATCACCGACGAGGCGGCTCAAGAGTTAGTTGCCCGCATCGGTCCCGACTCCCGGTCTTTGGCGATGGAACTGGAGCGGTTGATCCTCCTATCGGATCAAAAGGGTCCGATCACGGCGGATCTCGTCGCCGAGTCGGTCCCCTCGTTGCGGGCGGACATTTTTCGGTTGATGGACGCTGTTTCCGAGGGCAGGAGAGGTGATGCCATCACCCTTCTCAATGAACTTTTGGTTCGGCGAGAGTCACCGATAGCGATCCTTTATATGCTGGCTCGGCAGTGGCGGTTAACCCTTCAGGCAAGGTTAATTTTGGATAAGGGCTTTCTTTCCGAGGCGGACATAGACGCCGATGAGGCTCTCTTTCGGCAGGCTGTCGCGAGAATTCCAGCGGACTGGCAGGATCGGCTGCCGAAAGACCCTCGCTACAATCTTCTCAAACAGTCGTCTTGGGTTGTCCGGCGTTTTTTCAAGCACGCTTTGCGGATGACGACCGAGGACCTGATCGGGGGAATGCAGCTCATCTTAGAAGCCGATGCTGACTTCAAGAGAGTGACGGACCCGGGTGACGTCCTGTTCCTCTTAATCAGTCAATTAACCAAGATGCCTGCTCATACAGAGAAAAGGGGCTGATCGGTGTGGCAATCGGATTGAGTCTAATGGCGATGGTCGCCTGGGGTCTGTGGGCTTTTTTCCTGCGACTGGCGGGCAGCGCCAATTACTACCTGACAGCAGCCGCTTCAACCACCGGGGGAGCCGTCTTAATGCTGATTGCGTTTCTCATCCGACCGAACTGGACTTTTCAGTGGCAGGCAGCGGTTTGGGGTTTCGTTGGAGGGATGGCGGGAACCTGTGGCTTGTTCGCTTATCTGGCGGCTGCTGCGGTCGGCAAGACTTCTTTAGCGGTTACTTTATCAGCCCTTTACCCTGTCGTGACGATCCTTTTAAGTTTCGTCATTTTGGGAGAACGGGTGACCCTCGTCCAGTGGATCGGGATCTTACTGGCACTAATCGGGATTGCATTGATCGGTTGGGAAGGGCTGACCGAGGGCTGACTTTTCTTGAAGACGGTCCTCAAACTTCCGAACATCGTGTTGGGGCACCTTCAGTAGCGAGGCATCCCTTTAGTCAAGAGAGCAAAGAAAGGAGGAGGAGAAATGACAACGGCTGTGGACCAACTGGTCCAGCAGTTTCACGAAAACGGATATGTGCGCTTGGAGGGGGTCTTTACTGGGGATGAATTGGCGGAGTTGACGGAAGAGATCAACCAAGTGATTCACCATTACGCCGACTGGGAAGCCGCCTGGCGAGGGGAATGGAGGAAGGAGTATGTGGAGGAGGATCTCCTCCAGCGGATCCGGCTGGTTGCCATCAATGACTTTCATCCGATGTGCGGTGCTTGGATGAGAGCCATCGTCAAAAAGTCCTTGGTAGAAACCTTAGCCCAGTTGATGGGCACCGACCTGCTGGAGTTCCACCACAGCACCCTTCACGCCAAGCCTCCTAACGA
Source organism: Candidatus Caldisaccharidevorator malaysiensis (assembly GCA_025057575.1). GTDB lineage: Bacteria > Armatimonadota > Fervidibacteria > Fervidibacterales > Fervidibacteraceae > Caldisaccharidevorator > Caldisaccharidevorator malaysiensis. Next base: position 28,911 of record JANXBO010000032.1, on the reverse strand, counting down.
AGGCGCTCCCTTCCCCCTCCATCAGGACCTTCCCTTCTACCCCCACGAAGATGGTCTTCGGTATTTGGACGTTCTGGTCCACCTGGATGATGCTGATGAAGAGAACGGTTGTCTGCGCTTTTTACCGGGAAGCCATCGGTGGGGACCCTTAGACCACATTGTCGGACCCGATACCGCACCCCATCTTCCCACTGACCGGTATCGCCTTTCCGACACTGTTCCTGTTTCGGCAAAGGCGGGGGATGTCATCGTCTTCACTCTGTGGACGGTTCACGGTTCCTCCGTCAACAAAAGCGACCGGTGGCGCCGGATCGTTCGGTTGGGCTACCGGGACCCGAGGAACCGTCAGACGGGCGGTCACGGGTTCGGTCAGAGGGGTTTGATGGTCCTGGGGGTCCGTCCCAAGGACTAATCTCTCTCACATTCCCATCGCCTGGTAACCGCAGTCCACATACAGGATCTCGCCCGTGATGCTGGAGGCATAGTCACTTAATAAAAAGACCGCTGCGTTACCGACTTCCTCTTGCCGGGTGGATCGTTTCAGCGGAGCCCGCTCCTTCATTATTTCAATCATCTGCAGCACCCCGGGGACACCCCGAGCAGCAAGGGTCCGGATGGGACCAGGAGAGAGGGCATTGACACGAATGTTTTTGTCCCCCAATTCAGCAGCCAGGTAGCGAACGCACGCCTCCAACGCAGCCTTGCACACCCCCATCACATTGTAGCCGGGGATCGCCCTCTGGCTGCCTAAATAGGTTAGTGTGATCACGCTGCCCCCTGATTGCATTAATGGGACTGCCGCCCTGGTCAAGGCAAGGAACGAGAAAACACTGATATCGTGGGCAACCAGAAAATCCTCCCGTGTCGTCTGCAGGAAGGGGTTTCTTAGGGCAGTAGCCGGAGCAAAGGCAATGCTGTGAACTAATCCGTCCAATCGGTCCCAATTTTGGGATAGCCGTTCAAACACCCCTGTTATTTGATCATCTTGGGAGACATCGCAGGCAAGGACCATTTCCACATTGATAGATTGGGCGAGGCGCCGAACGGTGTCTTCAAACCGCTCATTCTGATAAGTCAGCGCCAACTCGCCCCCGTGCTCGTGAATCGCCTTGGCAATTGCCCAGGCAATACTGAACTCATTGGCAACACCAAAAACGGCGATCTTCTTGCCCTGCAGCATTTCCACCCCTCCCAAGATCAACCGCTTTTATTGCCGACTGGGGGGCTAAATGGGGACGCCCAAAATCCGAAGGAGAGTCTTCCCGTCTTCCGTTGCCTTGGAGGGTTCCCAGGGTGGGTCAAAGGTCAGTTCCAGTTCTACTTCTTTGACCCCCTCCAGGCTCCCGATTCGGGTCCGAACGCAGTCCATCAGTTCCTCGCCTAAGGGGCAAAAGGGTGTGGTCAAGGTCATCACGGTCTTGACCTTTCCTGCTTCCGGATCTATTTCAATCCCGTAAATCAGCCCCAGGTCAACGATATTGATCCCGATCTCGGGATCGTAGCAATCCTTCAGGACCTCCAAAATCTGCTCCTGGGTCGGCATTTTCCGTCGCCTCCTCGCCATCATTATGGCGCACAGGAAAAACAAAGCCGCCATTTTTGGTAAAGGGCACCAGTGGGAAGCGGATCGGTGACGAAATCTGCCTTTAAGGGAAGAAACTGTAGGTTCTTTTCCCGACGATTGCTCCGTAAGCCGCCCAGCCACTGCCACCGAGGATTTGTCCCGTAATGGCACCGACCATAAACGGCATTGTTCTTTGATAACCCCGATAACCCCAGTAGCGCAAGACGACCGTTTTCACCATCCATCCGATAAGAACCGAAAACCACATCCACGACATCGTCCAGCCTGTTCCGACGGTATAGCCGACGGGATGAAGGGGGAACCAGAGCCAATAACTTCTCGCCACCATCATTGCTGAGAAGAGACCAAGTCCGATGAGGAGTTCCCTAACAATATCCCACCGGGTAGACGGACGAGCCGTCAACCACTCTGCCAGCCGCTGGTAAGTTTCCACGGACGGATAGATGGAATAGCCTTGAACTTTGGACAAAGCCCCCAACCGATAAAACCGGCTGAGAAGGACGATCGGTGCCGATAGGGCTCCCGCCAATCCCCCACAAAGGCACCAGGCGGTCATCGGCATCAGCCCCAACAGACTCCTTTCAGCAATTTTGAGGGATTCAAGAAGGGACGGCAGCGGGTGAGCCCGAAAACCATAGACCAGCCAATAAAAAAGAGACATCGCTGTTAGGTGGCGGGTGGAAAAAGCCGTTGATCCGATCGTGTGAACCAGCAAGGCTTCGGGACCGATAAAGTGAAGTTCGTGGGTTGGCGGTCCCAATTCTGCCCTCATCCTCCCCGACGCAAGAACTAACATCCAGTAAAGGGTTGCCCAAGCGACAGCGACCGCCCAACCCATTCCGGACTGGGCAAGGAAACTGATGAAAGTGATAGCTGCCACCAGCGACGAAAGACCGAATGCCTTCCCCCCCCTTTGGGAAGAGACGAACTTTACCGAAGGAACCCACGAGGCACGTCCCCGCCAAAGGGTTGCGGCTGCCAGACCCAACCAGGCACCGCAGACCTGTTCGCCCAGGTAAGTCCCGGGAAACCGCCATCCGAGCCAGTGGCGCACCACCATCTGGACTTTCCACAGAACAAAAAACAACCACAAAGAAAAAGTTAGGTCTGTTGGTGCAAAGTAAGCACTGCCAGAGACAAGGGGATAAAAACGCACTGGCAGGCTCCCGATGGCTCTCCACGGCTCTGTCTGAAAAAAGGGTGTCAGATCTATCATCAATTTCATCTGTGGCACCTGAGGGTAAAGGGAGTGGAATCCATTGATCAGTTCAATAAAGGCAACAATCAGCAGGGCATACCAAAAAGTTTTTGCCTTAATGGCTTTTCCGACCGTTAATTCCAGCGGATAACGGGTGAGGGGATAACTCAACCGTTCTTCCCACAACCACCTCTTACTGAGAAACAGACCTAACCCACCGGAGATTACCAACAAAGAGGAAACGAATAAAAGCCACCACAAAAGGGGTGTGAGCCAGTTAAGAAAAACAACAGGCTCCCAAAAACTGGCACCGCCATAGTAATAGCCCCTTAAAATATCCCGATCCCTGACCGTCAGCCAGTCAGGAAGATAAGGATGAAAGAGATCACTCCATCGGTTTTCTGGTGTGGCAAACCAGAAGGGATGCCCCATCATCGGTATCAGAAGGGTCATCGTGTCAATGCTGAAGAGTGTCGTCGCCACCGCCATCATACAGTAGAGAATGAGTATTTCAACAGAGGATAAGGAGAGTCTTGGCAAATATCGTTGAAACAAGCCATTGACAAAAATGATGATGGTCGTTACGAAGGCGGCGGCGAAAGGAAGGGACAGGATGGTCGCGTGGACGGTAGCGACTACAATTTCTGCTTCTACGACCCAAAGGCATAGCAAAGGAATCAACAGGAGTCCGCCAATAAGAACGAAGAAGCGAACGGGAGGGCTTGCAGGGGAAGTCACCGGCGCAGAGACCCTTTGAGGGGTTTCTACCAAAGCGTTGCCGTCTCCTTGCCTGTGATCACAGGTTGGCAAGCAAAGACCTTTCAGTCAATCAAGGGCAGGCGGACTGGTTGACCGGTCTCTGCCGACTGGTCCAGTGCCAGGCAGATTTCGTGGGTCTTGACCGCATCTTCTACATTGCAGTGAGATTCCTTGTCCTCCAGAATGCAGTTGACGAAATGATTGATCTGAGCCTGGAATGGGTGGTGGGTGACTTCGGCGGTGTCGGGAAGGATGGTGTGAATCTGAGTCCATCCTGTCTGGTTGGGGAAAAGGACATCCGACCAGACCCTACCTGCCTCTTCACCGTTATACCGAACGGTCCCTTCCGTCCCCAACAGGTCCACATTGAAGTTATAAGGCATCCGGCATTCAATGCTGGTGCAAGATTTGCCGATGGCGCCCCGAGTGAACTTGAGAATCCCAACAATCGTTGGAGGAAACTCCCACCGGAAGTCCCACTGGGTGGAATAGGCGGTCACTTCCGTCACTTCATCCTCCATAAACCAACGAATGGCATCAATGGCGTGACAGCCGGCGGTCAAAAAAGCACTTCCGCCCGATTCCTTTTTGACCGCCCACTGAAAGCCGCTCCACCACTCATCAATGTGGGACCAGTAATCCACTTCGGCATAGTATAATCTCCCTAAAGCACCCTTCTGAATGAGGGCTTTCACGCTTTCAAAGAACGGGTTCCACCGAAGGACAAACCCGACAATCGTCTTGACCTTTGCGGATCGGACAGCGTCTCTGAGGCGCACCAAGTCTTCCTTGTTAAGGGCGATGGGTTTTTCAATGAAGAAATGCTTTCCTGCTTGGGCTGCCCGGACGCCCGCTTCTGCGTGCAGATGATGGGGGGTGCAAATGGATAGGACAGCGACTCTGGGGTCGTTCAGCAATTCGTCGTAGGCTTTCCAAGGGTCCTCTTCATTAGCATAAAGGGTAGCCTCCACACCCAGTTTGCTGGCGAGGCGTTCTGCACTGGAACGGCGCCGACTTCCAATGGCGACCAGTTCGCAGTGGGGATTGTTCATCCATGCTCGTGCATGCTCTCCTGCGACCCAACCTGCTCCCCAAATGGCCGCTCCGATCTTCTGCATCCCTACTCACCCCTTTTCAAAATTGTCTTCAACCCATCAAGGATAGTTCGCCCGTTTTTTATCGGATAATGAGAAGACCCAGATACACAATCCCGAGGATAATGTAACAAATCCAGGAGACGGACAGGGGAATCGCACTCTTAAGAGTAGGTCTAATCTCAGCAGGAAGATGCTGGGGCAGCCACCAGTGGTTAAGGAAAAGGAGCGCACCCGTGAACAGGACCGTGCCAATAAATCCGATAACGGCGGTCGCTTGAATGAGAAGAGACGGACTGGCAAAATGCATCGTGATGACCGTGATTACCGTCAGGGCAATGGCGACGGTGTAGTAACAATTCCGGGGATGGTATCGGCGGAGGGTGGGGAAGTAACTCAACAAAAAGTCGGTGTGGACCCTGCTGACGGCATCTACAGTGGTCAACCAGGTGTCGGATAGAAAGCAGGTAGCGATGATCGCGAAGAGGAACTTGCCCAACACACCCCAAGAAACCTCGAAGAATCGCATTTGGTGGACGACCAGTTCCCAACCTTCGGGGACCAGACCCTTAGGATAGAGGAGGGCAAAGGAGAGCAAGCAGGTCATTAAGGTCGTGACGATATTGCCGACGATGGCGACAGAACTATCCGCTAAGAGATATTGCTTCCACCGTCGCCAGTTTTCTACAAGGTCGGGCGTTGATGTGGGGATAAAGCCGGCGAGGGGTATGACTTCCGGTTTACCGGTGATGGGGCTGGTAATGTGACCCATATGGGCAGCCATCCCAGCGCCCTTTTCTCTCATCCAGTAAGAGTAAAAGAGTGTGAAGAAGCCACCCAGACCGGCAAAAGTAATGGCGGTCAGAAGGGGTGTGGCGTCCTCCGGCTGCCAGGGTCGGGGGAGCGGTTGAAAGGGCGGGAAATGAGGGACGAAAACACCTTCAAGAAAGGTGTCCCAGTGAGAAGCAACCTCTGGCTGGCAGCAGGCGACCAACAGACCGAAAGTCGCCACAGCGGCAACAAACCACATCAGGATCTCAATCACCTTGTAAATGCGGGGGCTAAGAAGTAAGACGGGGAAAAGGACAAGGATCGTCAGCCAGGACCAAAACAGGGTTTTAGACGGCTGGGACCAGCCCGGGGGAAAGTCCAAAAGGTGCGCCAGCCCCGTGGAACCTCCCGTCACCCAGGATCCAAACCACAAAAATTGAAGGGTCATCAGGAACCATAAGGCAAGGGCAAAGCCCGAGTTGAGGCGAATAAACCCCTGCCAGATGCTCTCCCCAGTTAAAAGGGTGTAACGACCGATGGCGTAGTTCAGGGGGAGTTGCAGAAGGGTGGCGGGGATGAGAAGGAACAGAAATCCCTCGCCGTATTCCGCAACGATTCGGGGCCACCAGATCAGTTCCCCTGATCCCTGAGCGAGGGCGAGCCAGACGACGGCAGGACCCATCATCGGAAACCAGCCGGGAAAGGAAGGCAAAAGGTTGGAGGAAAAGGGCGGCATAACGCCAGTCTTCCTCGTATCTTTCGTTAAATCCTCGTCGCTCCTTTGCCGCTCTCTTTCCAAGGGGCACACCCTTTTCTGCCTAAATCCTTCTTGTCGTTCTTATTTGTTCCAAACAATATTAGCGAGACCCTGGCAAGGAAACATCCTGACGGACTGTCGGAAGCCGATCGCTATAATCACAAACTATGCGGGGCAAGGTTGGCTTCGGGACGGTTATTCTGTTGTTAGCCGCTTGGGGGGCACTTCAGCAAATTGAGGTGGAGTTTACGGCTGAGGGGGGCATCACCCAGATTCGTCGGGGCGGGGAGGTTCTCCTTCAATCGCTCGCCCTCGTGTTGGTCAAGCCGGGTTGGAAAGGGACTTATGACCTGCAGGATGCTTCGGGACCGGCGACGCCTCTTTTGAAACCGACGGGTCAGTTTCGGTTCCGCTTGGAGGGCGACGGTGCCGATGTTCTGGTCAACCAGTCGGTGACCGTCAAAAAGTCCACCCTCTCTTTGTCCTATCGCCTGCTTCCCAAAAAACCCGTCTTAGTGGAGACGGTGATGGTCAGAGGCTTTTTGCCGACCGTGGGCAATGCAGGAGCCAGCCGATGGGTTGCCATCAGCCGTCAATCGGGTGCTGTCCTCAGCCATCTCTTCCCCCTTAGGCTCCCTCAGCCCTACCACCTGTTAAACCGCAATGACCTGGACGAACTGGGCTGGCAGTTGCCGTCGGGTTGGGGTCTAATCTTTTCCTTTGAGAATGGTGTTTCGTCCGTCACTCTTCAAGACGATCGCCAGTTTGGTAGCGAGGTTTTTGAAGTTCAAATTCATCTTGATCGGGACCACCTGAGACTTGGTCGGGAAGTGAGCGCGGAACTGACCTTGTCGCTCCTGTCCCCGTCGGAGTTTGCCGACTGGGAGCGCAAAGCCAAAAAAGAAGCGGAAGGTGTCAAGAGTCTCTTGACGATGCGCAGCCCCCTCTCGCTGAGGACCTTGACTCCGGTGAAAACTCCGATCCCCTGCTATGAAACCCTTGAGGTGGCATTGGAACTGAAAGGGACCTACGACAACCCTTTTGATCCCGAGCAGATCTCCGTGGAAGGAGAGGTGTGGACCCCTTCTGGGGACAGGATGCGGATACCAGGGTTCTTCACCGTCCCCTTCCGTTTGGAGCGACGAAACGGTCAAGAAAGACTTTTGGTCAACGGATCGCCCCATTTTGCGGTTCGGTTTACACCCCGTCAGGTCGGTCGCCACCAGATTCGGTTCGTTGCCGATGGCTATGACGAGAATCTGAAGAAACGGACGGTCGTCACGCCCTGGTATCCATTGGAGGTGACGGTGCCCCGAGGCAAAAAGGGTTTCGTCCGTCGGGGTCCCTTTTGGCATTTAGAGTTTGAGGACGGAACACCCTTTGTCCCTGTCGGATTGAATTTGTGTTGGTCGGGGAATCGGCTGGAGCCTTACCGCCGATGGCTTTCGGCGATGAAAGGGGTGGGTGCCAACTTTGCCCGCATCTGGTTGGTCCCTTGGAATATGGGGCTGGAATGGAAGGAAGGGGACGGATCGGGGCGCTTTTTGGGACTGGGGAAATATGCCCTTGACAACGCCTGGCGGTTAGACCAGTTGATTCGGATGGCAGAGGAAAACGGTGTCTACCTGATGCTGTGCCTCGGATATCACGGGGAATTGGCGGACCAGCCCTTGTATTTCGGTGAGCAAGCCTGGGAGCGGAGCCCTTACAACATCGTCAACGGGGGACCGTGTGCCAAACCTTCTGATTTCTGGACTCATCCCGAGGCGATCCGACTTTACCAGCAAAAACTTCGTTACCTAATCGCCCGAACGGCGCACAGCCCCAATGTCCTCGCTTACGAGTTTTGGAACGAAGTTTTGGCACCTGCTCATTGGATTGAAAAGATGGCTCAGTTCTTCCGCCAGACGGACCCCTACGATCATCTCCTCACCACCACTTATGGCGATGACGCCGTCTGGAAACTGAAGGAAATGGACTTTTCGCAAACCCACTGGTATGGGGAAGGCTCCCAATTGGATTGTAGTAACATCGTTCATTCCTTTCATAACCAATACACCCAACGGTTCGCAAAACCGTTTCTTCTGGGCGAGTTTGGGATTGACTGGAAAGCCACGGACCTTCAATATGATCCCAAAGGGGAAGCCCTGCACTGGCACAACGGTCTTTGGTCCTCTCTCTTTTCCCGAGGGCTGGGAACCGCCTGCGTGTGGTATTGGGACTCTTATGTTGACGCCCTCAATCTGTGGCATCGGTTCCGTCCAATAGCCACTTTCGTCCGAATGGTCGGTTCCAATTGGAAAAGAGACTGGAAAATCGCGCAGACAGATGTGCCCGTTTTTGTTGCACCCCAGACCGGACCGTTGACCGAGGTGGTCTTCCGACCCAGCCTGTCCTGGCAGCGACCGACAGCCGAATTCTTCACTGTCCACCGAAGTGGGCGCATCGTCGCTGATGGGGAGAGTAGTGTCTTCCTCTTTTCCCCGTCAAAACCCGACCTTTACCGTCCGCCCCGATTTCAGGTTGATTTTCCTCAGGACGGCTATATGATCATCAGGGTGCACACGGTTTCATCGGGAGCGGTGCTGATCGTCCGCTGTGACGGAAAGGAAATCTTTCGCCAGCCGTTGCCCGAGGGAGAACTCAAAAAAGATGAGCAGGGTCGCCCCTTTCGGGAAGGGTCCTACAAGGAGAAGCGTTGGGACCAACAGTGGAAGAAATGGGATTACATTTACGATCAGGACTGGCGGGTTCCCATCCCTGCTGGAAAGCACTTGATTGAACTGGATAACCAGGGCGCCGACTGGTGCACGATTCCCGTCGTGACATTCACCCCTTACCGAAATCCCCAATACGCTCCCGTGGATGTCATCGGTGTGCAGTGTGAAGATCAGGCGCTTTTGTGGGTTCACCATCAGGAGAGTCATTATCAGAACCTTCTGCAGGGCAAACTTCCCGACCGACTACCCGAGTTTTCTTTCACTTTAACTGGTCTTCAGGACGGGTTCTATCAGATCCTCTTTTGGGATACTTGGGAAGGAAGGACTATCAAGACGGAAAAAGGGCAGAGTGTGTCGGGGGTTTTGAAAATAACCGTGGACGGGCTTCAAAGAGATGTGGCTTTGTGGATCCGAAGGGGCGACCAGAAAAGGTAGGGTGCCTTCTACTGGAATAAATAAGAGGCTAATAAAAGGGAGATGCTTATGAACAGGCGACGCTTTCTGCAAGCGACGGGCGCAGGCTTACTCATCCTGTCCAACAGTCGTTCCGTATGGACCTATCAAGCGAACGAGAAGTTAAACATCGCCGGCATCGGTGTGGGCGGACACGGAACGGGTTTGATGGCGCACGCAGGAGGGCAAGGTCACAACATTGTTGCCCTTTGTGATGTGGATGATCAAAGGGCGGGGGAATCGTATCAACGGTTTCCCCAAGCCAAGAGGTATCACGACTTTCGTAAGATGTATGACGAAATGGGTAATTCCATTGACGCCGTCATCGTTGCCACTCCCGATCACACCCACGCGGTGGCATCGGCACCTGCTTTGCGGCTGGGTAAGAGCGTTTTCTGTGAGAAACCCCTCACAAGGACCGTTTACGAGTCGCGGGTCCTTCGCCAACTGGCTGCTAAGAAAAAACTGGCGACCCAGATGGGCAACCAGGGGACAGCCAGCGACGGATTCCGAAGAGCGGTAGAACTGACTTGGGGGGGTGTGATCGGAACGGTTCGGGAAGCTCACGTATGGTTCGGGGGTGGCAACGGACCCAGCGACCGCCCCTCAGACACACCCCCAGTTCCCGGACATTTGCAGTGGGACCTTTGGATCGGACCGGCTCCTTACCGACCCTATCATCCCGCCTATCATCCTGGTGGCTGGCGGTCTTGGCGAGACTTTGGCAGCGGCGCCTTCGGCGACTTTGCGTGCCACACGATGAACCTCGCCTTCAAAGCGCTCCGACTGGACCTTTTGTGGGGTGAAGAGGGAAGAAAAAGGCGACCGAAAGAGCGTCTGATCCGGGTGGAGGCAAAGGCGTCAGAAATTCATCCCGAGACTTACCCTCGTTGGATGATCGTCCGCTACCAGTTCCCCGCCCGAGGCTCCTTGCCCCCCGTCACCCTCACCTGGTATAACGGCGGTCCCCGCCCCCCTCAGGAAGTCCTCTTAGACCACCCGATGACGGACCACGGCTGCCTCTTAGTCGGCAGCAAGGGATCCATTCTCTCGCCCGATCCCTGGAACACTTGGTTTGTCCTGCTCCCGAAAAAGCAGTTTGAGGGTTTCCAAGGACCGAGCCCAACCCTGCCCCGACCACCGGGTCATCTGGACGAGTGGCTGGACGCCTGCCGGGGCAAGGGCAGTTGTTTCTCCTCTTTTGACTACGCAGGACCTTTAACAGAGACGGTCCAGTTGGGCAACGCTGCCCTTCTTGTCGGTCATATCGTTGAATATGATCCCATTGAAGGGAGAATCATCAACTGCACCGAAGCCAATCGCTACCTTCACCGAGAATATAGACCAGGATGGACCCTTTAAGAATTAAGGCACGGACAGAAAGGAGGACGGATCAAGGGTGAGGACAGGAAGAAGGAAGTTTTTGAGGGCTGCTGGTCTGGGTGGCGGTCTTTTCCTTTTCCTTCGGAACAGCCGATCGGCTTGGAGTTACCAAGCCAACGAGAAACTGAACATCGGGGTCATCGGGGCGGGGGGAAGGGGTGCCGATCTGGCAAGAGAGGCTTCTGATCTCGGGGAAAATGTCATCGCCCTTTGTGATGTGGACGACGAGCGGGCAGCGGACACCTACCGGCGGTTCCCCAACGCCAAGAAGTTCCGGGACTTCCGAAAGATGCTGGGGGAAATGGGTAAGGATTTGGACGCCGTCATCGTTGCCACTGCCGACCACACCCATGCCGTCGCCTCCGTTCCGGCAATGAAGATGGGTCTGCACTGCTACTGCGAGAAGCCCTTGACTTACGACATTTATGAGGCGCGGATGATGCGGATTGCCGCTTTAGAAAATCGGGTGGCGACTCAGATGGGCAACGGTGGCACAGCCATTTCTGAGTTTCGCCAAGGCGTTGAAATCCTTCGGTCGGGTGTCTTAGGAACGGTGAAAGAAGTTCACGTATGGAGTAATAGACCTATCTGGCCTCAGGGCATTGACCGACCGAAAGAGACCCCACCCGTTCCCCCTCATCTGGATTGGGACTTGTGGCTGGGTCCGGCTCCCTACCGTCCCTATCATCCTGCCTATGTTCCCTTTGCCTGGCGGGGATGGGTGGATTTTGGGACCGGTGCCCTGGGTGATATGGGCTGTCACACGATGAACCTGCCCGTAATGGGGCTGAAACTCCACAGGGTCGTGGCGGAGGGAAAAACGGTGCACGTTTCCGCCGAAACCTCTGGTTTCAACGGGGAGACCTATCCTGTATGGTCCATCATTCGTTATCAATTTCCTGCCCGCGGCAATTGGGCACCGGTGACACTGACTTGGTATGATGGCGGAAAGAAACCACCCGCCGATTTGCTGATGGGGGAGCCGATGGCGGACAGTGGCTGTTTGGTGATCGGGGAGAAGGGCACCCTCTATTCCCCTGGCGATGTGGGCGCCCCTTGGGTCCTTCTTCCCCGGCAAAAGTTTGCTGGCTTCAAGCCACCGGAACCGTTCCTTCCTCGGTCGCCTGGTCATATGAAGGAGTGGCTGATCGCCTGCCGGGGAGGTCCACCGGCGCTGTCCAACTTCCCTGACTATGCCAGTTACCTAACGGAAATCGTTCTCTTGGGTAATGTGGCGATCCGTTTGGGCAAACCCGTCACCTGGCTGTCGGCACAGATGAAAGTAGAAGGCTGTCCCGAAGCCGATCCCCTCATCAAACGCCCCTACCGGAAAGGGTGGAGTCTCTAAAGTTTTTGGGGCGATGGATGAGGCGCTGGCGCCTTTAAGAGCAACTCTCTAATGTGCCGTTGATGACGGAGGCGACCGGCAACTATGGCGAGAAAAGGGTATAGCGTCACCGTTAACGGTCTCGTGCTTCGGTGGGCAAGAGAAACAATCGGAGCCACTGAGAGAGAGGTCGCCAAGAGGGTTGGCACCACGGAAGCAGTCGTTAAAAATTGGGAAACAGGGGACGTTAAACTTTCGCTACGGCAATTAAAGAAACTGAGTGCTTTTTTCAGACGCCCGCTTGCGGCGCTGCTCCTTCCTAAGCCTCCCCCAGAACCTGCATTGCCGCAAGACTTCCGTCGCCTGCCGGGCAAGCCGCCAGGAACATTGTCGCGCCAGGCTCACCTGGTGATCCGTAAAGTCCGAAGGCTCCAGACGATCGCTGCTGAGTTGCTGGATCAATTGGGGGACAAGGAGAAAAGGTTCCGTCAGCCAGCAAGAGATCCCAGCGGCGACCCAGAGAACATCGCAAAGGAGATACGAGTGTCTTTAGGGATATCGGTAGATGCCCAGAAGGCTTGGAGCAATCCTCAAATGGCGTTCGCCGAATGGCGGAAAGCCATTGAATCCCAGAACGTGCTGGTTTTCCAAATGTCTTTCCCCCTTGAAGACGGGAGAGGATTTTCTCTTGCCCACGAACGGCTTCCTGTCATCGTGGTCAATCAAAGGGATGCCGTAACCGCACGGATTTTCACCCTCATCCACGAGTATGCCCATCTGCTGATAAGGGTCCCAGGGATCTGCGGTCCTGAGTTGGAGGATGTGGCAGGTGACAGGAGCGCAGACCGGATAGAGGTGTTCTGTAATCGGCTGGCTGCTGCTATCCTCGTTCCGCCCGAGGATCTTAGAGACACGGCAAGGGCTTTGAAAACGAGCGACTTGCTTCACGAGGCTCGGCGGATCGCCTACCGAGTTTACAAGGTCAGTCCTCAGGTCCTGCTCCGACGACTGTGCGAACTGGGCTTTATTCCATACCAAGCCTATCGGCAAGCTCGGGATGCGGAAAAAACTTTTGAGGAGCAACTCCCGAAAAGGGTCAAGAAACCCCCTGCCCATATGCGGTGCCTTAGAGAACTTGGTCGCCCCTTTGTTTCTCTCGTTCTGGAAGCCAGTGACAAGGAGATCATCACCACCCGGGATGCTTCAGATTTGTTATCCCTTAACCTTGACCAGTTACGGACTTTGCACGACGCATTGCGTCAACCCATCCCGCGGTGAGTCCACCCGCCGTCTACATTATAGACACCAGCGCCCTCATAGATTTGTGGAGGAACTATCCCCCGAGACTTTCCCGACATTGTGGGAGAAAATAGGTGAACTGGCAACGGAAGGCAGACTAAAGGCACCGCTGAGGGTCAAGGAGGAACTGTTGGCTAAAAAGAACAATTTAGCCCGTTGGGCTCAAGAACACGGTCACATCTTCTCCCCTGACGACGATGCACTGGTAGAAAGGTGCCGGACGGTCCTGAGGGAGGTCCCAGACCTCGTTGACTACGAGAAGGAGAGGGAGGATGCTGACCCTTGGGTTGTCGCTTTGGCGCTGGAGGAACGGGAGAAGCAGCAGCAAAAATTAGAGCAGCTGCGCGCTGAGGTTGTGGTCGTTACTCAGGAGAGATTTGGGTCTATCGGTGGACGGCGAAAGATACCCGATGCGTGCCGATACTTTAGTGTCCCTTGTTATTCCGGTCCCGACTCTCTCGTTCGTCTGTTCCAAGCAGAGAACTGGAGATTCTGACGACCCTTAACGATGGCATATTTACTTCTACGATGAACCGTTTTGTCAAGACAGGCGTTGTCGTCGGGGTAATTATTTTCTGGGGGGTCCCATTAATGGCAATGATTCCCGAAGGTTCTGTCAATGAAGTCAGTTTCCGCCACCCTCCTCCCTCTGCTCGTCCGCATACGTGGTGGCATTGGATGAATGGGAACATCACTAAGGAAGGCATCCTCAAGGACCTGCAGGAGATGAAGAGGGTGGGACTGGCGGGAGCCCAGATTTTTAATGTGGAGCCGGGCATCCCTGCCGGTCCCGTTCGCTTTCTGAGCCCCCAGTGGTTGGACCTGCTTCACTATGCCGTCTCTCAAGCGGACCGATTAGGGCTGGAAATTTGTCTGCACAACTGTGCCGGTTGGTCCAGCAGCGGCGGTCCTTGGGTCCCCCCTGAATGGGCGATGCAGCGACTGACGTGGTCGGAAGTGCGCCTTCAGGGTCCGACCACCTTTGATGGGGTTGTTCCCCAACCGCCGACCAACTGGGGTTTTTACCGGGACATCGCCGTTTTCTTGTTACCGGAAACTCCTTCGGAAACCCCTCATCGCCTTTCTGACTGGCAGGTTAAGGCTGCTTTTGATCGGCGGGATGATCCGCCCAGGGACCCTCGCCCCGCCCCTTTGGAGGCAGTGATCCGAAGGGACCAAATGAAAGACCTAACCAATCTGATGAAGGGCGACGGGTCCCTCACCGTTCCGATCCCTTCCGGTCATTGGACCATCCTGAGGATTGGCTACACCCCGACGGGCAAGAATAATCATCCCGCACCGCCAGAAGGGGAAGGACCCGAGTGCGATAAGTTGAGCAAGGAGGGTGCAGAGGTCTTCTGGAAAGGTGGCGTTGAGCCCGTCCTTAAGAAACTCGGTCGCTTGGTCGGCAAGACCTTTAAGCACATCCTTATTGACAGTTACGAAGTGGGCTGTCAGAACTGGACCCATAACTTCCGCCAGGAGTTCCTCAAGAGGCGGGGTTACGACCTGCTGACCTATCTGCCCTCCGTCACTGGTCGGATCATTGACAGTGTGGAAACGACCGAAAGGTTCCTGTGGGACTTCAGAAAGACCATCGCTGAACTGTTCGCTGAGAACTACTACGGTCATTTTCGGACCCTTTGCCACCAGCGAGGTCTCCTTCTTTCGGTGGAGCCATATGGCAATGGTCCCTTTGATGATCTGACCATCGGAGGGCAAGCGGATATTCCGATGTGCGAGTTCTGGGTCGGTCAATCCTTTGATAACAGCAACGCGAAACTGGCTGCTTCCATCGCCCACACCTACGGAAAAAACATTGTTGGTGCCGAGGCTTTTACCGCAGATCCCCGGCACGGTGCCTGGAAAAATCATCCCTACTCCCTTAAACCCCTCGGTGACTTTATGTTCTGCGCCGGTGTCAACCGGTTTATCTTTCACCGCTACGCCCATCAGCCGTGGCTGGACCGGTATCCCGGAATGACGATGGGACCGTGGGGCTTTCACTTTGAATGGCCCATCACCTGGTGGGACTTGGCGAAGCATTGGATTGATTACCTGAGCCGCTGTCAATACCTTCTGCAGCAGGGGCGGTTTGTCGCCGACATCCTCTTTTTCGTCGGTGAAGGGTCACCCATCGGGTATCGCCTGCCTCAGTCACCGCCCCCGGGTTATGACTATGACCTTTGCGATACCTTCGTCCTGATGAACCGGGTCCGGGTGGAAAAGGGACGACTGACGGTGCCCGACGGACCATCCTATGCGGTCCTCGTCCTGCCCGATAGGAGGGAAATGACGCCGGCTCTGTTGCGCCGAATTAGAGACCTGGTAAAGGCGGGAGCCACTGTTGTTGGTCCCAAGCCGGAAAAGTCACCGAGCCTGACGGATTTTCCCCGATGCGATGAAGAAGTCAGGAGATTAGCCGACGAGGTGTGGGGACCGTGCGACGGTCAGAAAGTGACCCACCATCGCTTCGGCAAAGGACAGGTCTTTTGGGGTGTTCCACTGAGTGAGGTTCTGAAGCGGCTGGGGGTAGAGCCGGACTGGGTGCTTTCATCGGCGGCATCTGGGACCCACATTGGATTGATTCACCGAAAGGTCGGTCCGACCGACCTTTACTTCGTCGCCAATCATCGGGAACGATGGGAGAGCGTTTCTCTCTCGCTACGGGTGGCGGGTCGGCTGCCCGAAATCTGGCGTCCCGACACCGGCGAAATCCGTCCGGCAACCTTTTTTGAGGTGAAAGGTGGTAGGACCCACCTGTCTCTCACTCTGGAGCCCTACGGATCCCTTTTCTTGGTCTTCCGAAAAAGGGTCGGCAGAAGGGACTGGGTGGTTGGGCTTTTCAGGGATAATCAAGAGGTATCGGTCCAGCGACCAGAGAAGGGTGAGAAACTGGAAATTGTCAAGGCGACCTACGGCGTTCTTTCCGACCCAAGCAAGTGCGTGGATGTGACGGAACATTTGAGAAAACGAGTCGTCAAGGGATACCTTTCCGTTCTTGCCAGCAATGAAATCGCGGGTGATCCGGCTTTCGGGATTGTCAAGGAATTGAAGGTTGATTACCTTCTTGATTCGGAGCCCAAAACAATAGTGGTCCGAGAAGGGGAGTGGCTGGAACTTCCGCCCGTTGCAGTCGGAGCGGGACCGGAGGCAACTCTATTGACCAACCCCGACGGTCGTTGGGAACTGGTCGCTGAGAGGACGGGTCGTTATCAGGTTCGGCTGGCGTCCGGAAAAGTAATTGAAAAGACCATCAGCGTCCTTCCCGAGCCCCTTCTTGTTACCGGACCTTTTCGGCTGCGTTTTCCGAAAGGATGGGGAGCACCGGATGAGGTGGTCCTTGACAAATTGATCTCTTGGACGGAACATCCCGATGACGGTGTCCGATACTTTTCGGGAACGGCTGTCTACACGGTCGCCGTGGACATCCCGAAAGAGTTCCTTCAGCCCCCACTGTCTCTCGTTTTGGACCTGGGTCAAGTCAAGTATCTGGCACGGGTCTTGGTCAATGGCAAAGAAGCAGGAGTTCTGTGGAAACCGCCCTTCCAGGTGGACATCACTCGTTTGGTCAGACCCGGAACAAACACGCTTGAAATTGCGGTGACCAACCTGTGGGTCAACCGTCTGATTGGCGACGAGTTTCTCCCCGACGACCGAGAGTGGAATCCCAACGGAAGCCTGAAAGACTGGCCGGAATGGATGAAGAAGGGACTGCCCAAACCCCAGACCGGTCGCATCACCTGGACCACCTGGCGCCATTACAGCAAGGATTCACCTCTGATGGAATCGGGTCTTCTCGGACCGGTGACGCTAAAACCGGTTTACCGCACTGTCGTCGCTGCGGGTAAGAAATAGCCGGAACGAAACAGCGAAGTCTTAGTTGAAGAAAGGCACATTTATCGCTGTCGCTTTGCAACCTTTTTCTGACCGGCAACGAATGAATCTCTACCGCATCAGCAAAAAGGGTGGAGAGGGGAAGCCCGTCTCCGTCGTTTCTTTTTAACAGGGGCTTGAAAAAAGGTTTTTCTGTCTGTTTTTTGAGTTGGGAAATCGGCAAGCCGTGCAAAAGGCGGTTTCGCGAATCTGACCCGATTTTTCCACACCATTACCGTTCTAAGGGCGTCGGAACCGGTTCAGCCGGATGGGGTTATGCGAGTGATTCGGAAACAGGGATCGGGGTGGCGTGGGGTGCGATGGGGGTTCGGGGGTTGGAGGACGGGGAGGGCGGAGGGAATCACTTGGGCGGTTAAAGGTGTTTGGGGTCCCCGTTCGCCATCCAACTGACTGGGAAGGGGTCTTTCAGCCGTTATGGAGACTTGCCGTATTTGCTCGTAGAGGACATCAGGATGCCGCAGGTGCAGCCCCAGAAGACCGAGGAAGGCAAACAGCAGGTAGTCGGTCTTCTTTTGAGCCGGCAAGACGCATAGGTCAAGGAGCCCATCATCCGGTCGGGCGTCAGGAGTGACCCGAAAGCCACCAGCATAAGCCGCCATATTGTTGATGAGAATCAACCAAGAATTGCGATCCCAGGTTTGACTGCTCCCGTCCGATAACAGGGCTTTCAGATGAACCTGGGACCACTGATAGTGCCGCATATGACGGAGCGCCTCAAAGATATAGGTGAGGGCACCGAAGATTCTCTTGAAGCGGTGATTGGGAGAGCCTTCCTCAATTTTGTGGACCACATAAGCGTCAAAGCCGACGCCCAGGGTAGAGTGAAAAAGCTGTCCGTCCACCGAACCCAGGTCCAGCCTGCGGATTTGCCCCTTCAGAAGGGCTTCTAAAGCCTCCAAGGGACGCATCGGGATGCCCATATTCGCAGCGAATACATTACCCGTTCCGATGGGGATGAGGGAAAGAGGTGGTCTCTTCTCCCCATTGATCCAGGCATTGATCACCTTGTGAAAGGTGCCGTCGCCAGCGGCGACCAAGATTAGGTCCGCAGAACATTCCTCAATGACTCGGTTCAGGTCCTCATAAGGTTCCAGCAACTGGCAGTGAACGCTCAGACCTTTCCTTTTCAGCGCTTCCTCAAGAAGGGGTGCCCAGTAGCGACCGCGCCCCCCTCCCGCCAGCGGATTGACGAGCAAAAGGACTTTGGAAAAAGACTCCATTGTTCACTCCCTCGGTCCCTTTTATGCCCCATTTTCCGTGGGCGCTGAATGCTCTTTAACACAAATCCTTTCAATGGAAAGGGCTTCCCCAGTGTCAGGGTCTGCCCTAAGAAGAACAGCGGAAAGAATCCCCGGACCGCTGGCGACCTCAAACTTGCTGGGCATCTTAGTCAAAAACTGGTAAAGGACTTCGTTGACTCTCATCCCGATGACACTATCCAACGCTCCCGTCATCCCCACATCGGTAATAAACGCCGTTCCTTTAGAGAGAATTCGTTCGTCACAGGTGGGAACGTGGGTGTGGGTGCCGATGACGGCGGTCACCCGCCCGTCTACATAATAGGCGAAGGCTTGCTTTTCGCTGGTCGCTTCTGCGTGGAAATCCACGATCGTGACGATGGGGGATTCGGGAAGAAAAGTCCTAATTCGGTCAAAGGTGTGAAAAGGGGAATCTAAGATCGGATTCATAAAGATCTGTCCCATCAAATTCAAAACGGCGATGGGCAGCCGGCGGGACGCGGTCTGATAGACGCCCCAACCGCTGCCGGGGACCTCGGGGGGAAAATTGGCGGGTCTGAGAATCCGGTTTTCCCGAGACAGGAGGGCAATTGCTTCCTTGTGATGCCAGATATGGTTGCCCGTCGTGATGCAGTCGGCGCCCGCTTCAAAGATTTCCTGAGCCGTTCGTTCGGTAATCCCCAGTCCCCCCGCCGCATTTTCCCCGTTAACGATCGCAAAGTCGCAGGCTAATTCTTTTTTGAGACGGTGAAGGTGCGTGTTGAGGAGATGGCGACCGGTCCTGCCGACCACATCACCGACAAACAGTATCCGAACAGGCTCTGCCAATTTGCCAACTCTCCTTGAGCCAAGTTTTTGATGCTCCCCACCCTGATCGTGAGGGAAGAAGTTTTTCCGATCAAGAATACGGGACGCTCCATAATTTTGGGAAAAATCCGATGAAGTTGTGATGGGGCAGAAAGAAGGAATGGAAAGGGTTCAAGAACGCGAACGCTGGGCGAGTAAGATCGGCTTAATCTTGGCGATGGCGGGTAATGCCGTCGGGCTGGGCAATTTCCTCCGTTTCCCTGTCCGAGCCGCCCGCTTTGGCGGGGGGGCCTTTATGGTCCCCTACTTCATCTGCTTTCTCCTGATGGGGATCCCCTTAATGTGGGTGGAGTGGGCAATTGGTCGGTTTGGGGGGCGGTTTGGGCACGGGAGCACCCCCGGAATGTTTGACAAAATGTGGCGGCACCCGATTGCCAAATATATCGGGGTCCTTGGGTTGTTTGCTCCTACGGTCATAATGATCTATTACACCTACATTGAGTCGTGGACGCTGGCGTATTCAGTCCGAGCGTTCTTAGGTCGCTTGCCTCATCCTCCGCCCCCTGACCTTTTAGGGGGGGACGTCCAGCAGTATCTGAAGCCCTTCAGTGACTTCTTTGGCGGCTATGTGGGTCCCTCAGCGGCGGACGCTTACTTTGATTTTGTCAAGGCAGGGGGCAATTGGGTCTGGCCGGTCCCCGTCGCCATCTTTCTCTTTTGTATGATCTTAAATGTCTGGGTTCTGGCAAGGGGAGTCGCTAAGGGGATTGAACTGCTGGCGAAGGTGGCAATGCCCCTTCTCTTTCTGTTTGCTCTCCTTTTAGTCGGCCGGGTGTTTACTTTGGGCAATCCCGTCGTCCCTGGTCAAGGACCTCTTCAAGGGTTGGCGTATGTATGGGAACCTCAGTTTTTTGTTGACAAATGTCCCGAATGTGGCAATATCCTGGTCCCCGGACAGAAGGGGTTAGAGTGCTCTAAAGAGCCGGAAAAGCACGTCATTACCGATCATCAGCGATCCTTTGTTTTGACCGATGGGACGACCTGGCTGGAGGCAGCGGGTCAGATCTTCTTCACCCTTTCCCTTGGAATGGGGGCGATTCCGACCTATGCCAGTTATGTAGGTCCTGACGAAGACATCGTCGTCACCGGTCTGGCGACCAGTTCCGCCAACGAACTGGCAGAGGTCGTTTTGGGTGGTTCCATTGCCATTCCCGCTGCGACGGCCTTTTTTGGTCTCAATCTCACCAAGCGGATCGCCGCTACCTTCGGGACCTTCGGCTTAGGCTTCATCGTTCTTCCTGCCCTGTTTCGCCTGATGCCCTTCGGTGACTATTTAGCCGGCATCTGGTTCCTTCTTCTGTTTTTCGCTGCTTTTACTTCTTCTGTGGCGATGGCTCAGCCAGCGATGGCTTTCCTGCAAGATGAACTGGGCTGGCGACGGGAGAAGGCGGCGGTCGTTTTAGGGGCTTTCTTTTTCCTGGCTGCCCAGCAGGTCATCTTCTTCCCCAAGTTCCTTGATGAGTTGGACTTTTGGGGCGGCAGTTTTACCCCTGTTGTGTTCTCTATGTTGGAACTGTTCATCTTTCTTTGGATTTTCGGGAGCGATCGGGCTTGGGAGGAGATTCACCGGGGGGCGGCTCTAAGAGTGCCCCGAATCTTTCATGATGTCGGTAAATACTTCACGACCTTCTTTTTAGCCATCATTTTGATCGTTTGGTTCAAGGAGAGACTGCCGGGGCTGATGGTTGCCGAGCCGACGGTCTGGATGGCTCGGGGTTTTATGGCTGCTTTGATGCTCCTAATGTTGGGAGCCATTCATTATGCCTTTACGATACGGAGGAGGAATCAATGAACTGGCAGGGCTGGCTGTTTATGTCCATCGGCTGGACTGTGATCATCTCCCTTTTTCTCTGGTCCTTTTATAAGGTGCTGACCCTTCCCAACCAACGCAACAATCGGGGCGGCTCATCCCGTTGAGAGGCTGCTCATCGGGCATATTCCACTGCCCTCATCTCTCTGATGACGGTGACTTTGGTCTGACCGGGGAACTGGGTTTCCTTGGCGATGGCGTGAGCGATATCTCTGGCTAACTTGGCGGCTCGGGCATCATCCACCTCATTGGGTTTGACAATGACCCGCACTTCTCTTCCTGCCTGAATCACATAGGCTTTATCAACGCCGCTGAAGGAGCGGGCGATGGACTCCAGTTTCTCCAGACGCCGAATGTAAGCCTCAAAACTTTCCCTTCGGGCGCCGGGACGGGCTGCCGACAGGGCATCCGCCATCAACACCAAAACGGCTTCCACGGTCTGGGGCGGGATGTCTTCGTGATGGGCGGCAACGGCGTGGATCACTTCCTCCTTCTCACCGTATCGCCTGAGGATTTCCACACCGATCTGTGTGTGACCCCCTTCCATATGGTGGTCCAGGGCTTTGCCGATGTCGTGAAGGAGACCGGCTCTGCGGGCGACGTGGCTGTCGGCCTTCAGTTCGTCGGCTAACAGACCGGCTAAATGGGCGACTTCCACTGAATGGTCCAAAACATTCTGACCGAAACTGGACCGAAATTTCAGGCGCCCCAAAAGTTTCAAAAGACCCTCGGGAAGGTTACTGATCGCAGCGGCTCTCGCTGCCTCTTGACCGGCTTGAAGAATGCGGTTTTCCATCTCTTGTCGGGCTTTCTCAACGGCTTCCTCAATGCGGGCGGGATGAATCCGACCGTCTGCGACCAGCATTTCCAAAGCCATTCGGGCAGTTTCTCGGCGAATGGGGTCAAAGGACGAGATGACGACCGCCTCAGGGGTGTCATCAATGATCAGGTCCACGCCCGTCAGCAGTTCAAAGGCGCGAATGTTGCGCCCTTCCCTACCAATGATCCGGCCCTTCATTTCTTCATTGGGAAGGGACACGACAGTGACCGTCATCTCGGACGCTACTTCCACGGCGCACCGCTGCATGGCGGTCGCCAAGATCTTTTTTGCCCTCGCTTCCGATTCTTGGCGAATGGTTTCTTCCGCCTCGTAGACTCTTCGGGCGATCTCGTGCTGAAGTTCCTGCTCGACCTGGCTCAAAACGATCTGTCGGGCTTGTTCCGGAGTCAACGAGGCAATTCGTTCCAATTCTGCCTTGGCAGCCTCTATCAATTCCTCCAGCCGTTTCCGTTCGGACTTTAATTCTTCGTTCTTCGCTGCAAGTGCTCTCTCTTTTTCGTCCAGCAATGCCTGTCTCTTATCTAATTGCTCCTCTCTTTGGATCAGTCGCTGTTCCCAGCGGCTTTGTTCTTCTTTGCGCTGCTGCCATTCGGCTTCCCATCGCTCCCGATCCTGTTGCAGATCGCTTCGCAACCGCTGCTCCAACTCTCGGAGGCGTTCGTGAGCCTCTGCCATTTCTTTTTGGGCTTGTTGGCGGAGCGCTTGTGCGGACCGACGCAGTTCCTCTAACTCGGCTCTGGCTTTATCCAAGTTCCGTTGAGCGGGAACGATGACACATTGCCAGCCGACAAGGGTCAGCAAGACGGCTAAAGCAACTCCCAAACTAAGAGAAATGAGCCACTCCACTCGTGTCACCTCGCCTGACCGGCGGGCGAGCAAGGGGGGATTTATTGGTCTTCAAAAATGGACCAGCCCATCCGGCGAAAGGCGTCGTGAAGAGACGAGAAAGAAAACCCCTTTTGGAGTGCCGCCCGAAAGGCTCGGGCTTTCTCGGAAGAACTGAAATCCCGTCGTTTACCCAGTCGCTTCGTTAGGTAAGCGACCGCCATCCGGACCTCGGTCTCTTCATCCCATACCGAGAGCACATCGGCACTGAGAGACGGGTCCACGCCCAGGTTCGTAAGTTTTTGTTCTACCTCCCGTCGGGAATGCGGTCGGTGATCCTCCAGCGCCCAGCGGACGACGCTTTCAGCCAGTTCCCGATCGTTCACCAAGCCACACCGCTTCAAGCGGCGGACGACCTGTGCGCTGACGCTTTGAGAAAAGCCCCGCTCTAACAGGCGGTCTTTCAGTTCCCGAGCACTTCGGGCTCTAACGGTCAGAAGCCTTACGGCATAGCGCCAACCGGCTTCCGGACTGTTCGTCTTTTTTCCGTCCTTCACCCGTGACCAGGTCTTCTTGGTTCGTTGTCTCAGAAGGACTCTCACTCCCCTGCCCTACCGGTCCGTTCGTTTTAACTGGGCGTTGTTTTCTCCTGTTGTGGATCGGTCAGTGGGATCCCGGCTTTCTTTCGGACTTCCCGTTCTATTGCGTCGGCTATTTCCGGATGGGCATCCAGAAAAGCCCGAGCGTTTTCTCTCCCTTGTCCGATCCGTTCGTCCCCATAGAGATACCAATTACCCGATTTGGTGATCAGACCGTATCGGGTGGCAGCTTCCAGGAGACTGGCGGTTCGGGAAATCCCTTTGCCAAAATAAATGTCCACGACGGCGTCCTTAAAGGGAGGTGCTAGTTTGTTCTTTACCACCTTCACATCAATCCGGTGACCAATGGTCTCGTTGCCGACTTTGATGGGCTCGCCCCGACTGAGGCGGAGGCGCAGGGTCGCATAGAATTTTAAGGCTCTTCCCCCCGGCGTGGTCTCGGGGTTGCCGTAGAGGACTCCGATGCGTTCCCGCACTTGATTGATAAAGATGGCTGCCGTGCGGGATTTATGGATGGAGCCGACTAGTTTTCTCATCGCCTGGGACATTAGCCGCGCTTGAAGTCCCACGTGGGATTCGCCCATCTCGCCGTCCAGTTCCGCCTTGGGGACTAAAGCAGCGACACTGTCAATGACGACCACATCCACTGCGCCACTTCGGACGAAGGCGTCGGCAATCTCTAAGGCTTGCTCTCCTGTGTCGGGCTGAGCGAGAAGGAGTTTATCCAGGTCTACCCCGACATTCTGGGCGTAGGTCGGGTCCAGAGCGTGCTCCGTATCAATGTAAACGGCGACACCTCCTCTTTTCTGTGCCTCAGCGATGATGTGGTAGGCAAGGGTGGATTTGCCCGAACCTTCCTGACCAAAAATTTCGGTCACCCGTCCCCTTGGGATCCCCCCGATGCCTAGAGCGATGTCCAATTCTATCGCTCCGGTCGGGATCGCTTCTACAAAAAGGCGGGCGGGTCGTTCGGTTAATTTCATAATGGCGCCCTTGCCGTGACGGCGCTCAATTTGACTGATGACCGATTCCAGCATTTTCCAGCGTTCTTCCGAAAGTCTCTTCGTCGTCTCGGGCGCAGCCTGTTGGGATGCTTCGGTCTCGTCCGTCGTCGCACTGGCGCCCTTTTTTGCCATAAAGGGGCACCTCCTCTCCTCTTTTTCCCAATTTTACTGTCTATAGGGGGCTTTGGCAAGGGGCGGGTCAGGCTTCGGGACCGGTCCGGTCCGTTGGGAAACTGACCTGACCGCTTAAAAGTTTTTTTAAGGCAGCACGGGCAGCGACTTGCTCTGCTTCTTTTTTACTGTGTCCCTTCCCTCGCCCCAAAACCGTGCCTTGAAGCCGCACCTCGGTGACGAAGGTCTTGCGATGTTCCGGTCCCTTCGTCCCGATCAGGTGGTAGGTCGGGACCAAGTGAAAGCGGCGCTGGGTAAACTCTTGAAGTCGGCTTTTGAAATCTAAGATCAGCCGATCTCTCTCAATCAGCCGAACCCGATTTTTTATATATTTGAGCAAAAAATCCGCCGTCGGCTTGAGACCTCGGTCTAAAAAGAGAGCGCCGACCAGAGCCTCTACTGCGTCGGCTAAGAGAGACGGTCGGTCCCTACCCCCCGCTCGCTCTTCGCCTCTACCCAACAGAAGGTAGTTGCCCAGTCCTATTTTCCGGGCGATGGAGTAGAGGACCGGCTCGCTGACGCAGACTGCCTTGATCCTGGTTAATTGTCCCTCGTCCATCTCTGGGTAGGTTTCATAAAGATACTGGCTGACCACCAGACCTAAAACCGCATCTCCTAAAAATTCCAGGCGCTGGTTAGACGGGAGGTCGCCTCCATTGTATTCGGCACAAAAGGAAGGATGCGTGAGAGCGGTGTTCAAAAGGTCCCACTTCTTAAAGGAAAGACCCAGGTTGGACGCCAAAGTGGTGAGGGCTTGTTTGCGTTCCTTTGAGAGACGGACGACGACCTTGCCTCGGACTTTGACAAGGCGGACAGGCAAGCGCCCGTATTTGCCTGTTCGTGAGGGTGTGTTTTCACCTTTTCTCATACTTCCTATTAGGTCCGCCTGGCTGACACACCTATCCGCCGACGGCGACCGGGATCGTCACCTTCCCCCATTGGACTCTATTTTTATTTTAGGGGTTCTTTACAGATGTGCCCGGTCAAACTTGGTGATAATCAGAGAAGCGTTCTGACCACCGAAACCGAAGGAATTGCAGAGGGTGGTTTCTACGGTGGCTTTCCTGGGGGTATTAGGAACAAAGTCCAGGTCGCATTCGGGGTCGGGCTCTTCCAAGTTGATAGTTGGGGGAAGGATTTGATCCCGAATGCTGAGGAGGCAGATGATGCTCTCCACAGCGCCGGCAGCGCCCAGCGTGTGCCCGTGCAGGGACTTGGTGGAACTGACGGGTGTAGAGTAAGCGTCGGGACCTAAAACGGCTTTGATGGCTTTCACCTCGGTCGGGTCGCCAAGAGGCGTGGAGGTGGCGTGAGCGTTGATGTAGTCCAGTTCATTGGGGGAGAGGCGGGCGGTCTTTAGTGCCATCTTCATACTCCGCGACGGTCCATCACCATCGGGGGGCATCGCCGTCAAGTGATAAGCGTCGCCGGTCATTCCAAAGCCTTTAATAAGACCGATAATGGGAGCCTCTCTCTTAACGGCGTGAGAGAGAGTCTCCAGGATCAAAATGCCCGCCCCTTCTGCCATTACAAAGCCGTCCCTTTTGGCGTCAAAGGGTCGGGACGCCTTTTCGGGTTCGTCGTTGCGGGACGAGAGAGCCTTCATAGAGCAGAAACCAGCGAGCGAGAGGGGGGTGATGGCGGCTTCCGTCCCGCCGGCGATCATCACATCCGCCAGTCCCATTTTCAGGGTCATTGCCGCGACACCGATGGCGTGGGCGGCCGTGGCGCAAGCGGTGATGGTTGCCAGGTTCGGACCCTTTGCGCCAATCAAGATGGCGATGTGCCCCGCCGCAATGTTGGCGATCATCATTGGGATGAAGCGGGGGCTCACGCCTCGCTGTCCTTTGTTGAGGAGGTTCGTGTGGTTCTCTTCCCAGGTAAAGGCGCCGCCGATGCCCGAGCCGATGCACAGACCAATCCGCTCGGCATTCGCCGCTGTCACTTTCAGTCTGGCATCTTCCATTGCCATCAAAGTGGCAATGGCACCCAGTTGGACGAACCGGTCCATCTTGCGGCTCTCTTTCGGGTCTAAATACGTTTCGGGATCTAAGTCCCGAATCTCCCCGGCGATCTGGGTCGGAAAGGGAGACGGATCAAAGGACTGAATCCTTCCGATCCCCGACCGTCCTTCCAGGATCCCCTGCCACGTCTTTTCCACACCGATCCCAAGGCAAGTTAACAAACCGATCCCTGTAACGACGACCGGTTCGGTCTCATCCCACAGCCCCAAGAGGTCATACCCCCGCTTTCTCTTTCAAGCGCCTCTCAACGTAAGCGACGGCATCACCGACGGTCCTCAGTTTTTCTACATCGTCATCGGGTATGGTGATGTCAAAGGTTTCTTCCAGCCGCATCACCATCTCCACGACGTCCAACGAGTCGGCTCGTAGGTCCTCAACGAAACTGGCATCGGGTGTCACCTCTGAAGGATCCACCTTGAGCCGGTCCACGATGATATCCCGAATCTTCTCCATCACATCCGCCATGGCACTCAACCTCCTTCCTTCCAAGACCACTCATAAGGACCCGAACAATCATAACCAGCCCCTGCTGACGCGTAAAGTCTTGCCTTCTCAACTCCTAAACCCAGCCCCCGTCCACCACAAAGACCTGCCCGGTCACGTAACTGGCTGCTGGGCTGACCAAAAAAGCGACCACCTCGGCGACCTCCTCCGGTTTGCCCATTCGCCCCAAAGCCGCTTGCCGAAGGAGCCATTCCTTTCTTTCGTCAGGAATGGACTGAGTCATCTCGGTCTCAATGAACCCAGGAGCGACCGCATTAACCGTGATGTTCCTTTTGCCCACTTCTCTTGCCAGGGCTTTGGTAAAGCCGATGAGCCCTGCCTTTGCTGCCGCATAGTTGACCTGCCCCACATCGCCCCAAAGACCAACGATAGAGGAAATATTAACTATTCTTCCCCACCGTTGCTCCAGCATCATTGGGAGAAAGGATCGGCTCAACAGGTAAGCCCCTTTCAAGTTCGTATCAAGGACCTCATCCCATTTGTCTTCTGTCATCCTGGGCAAGAGGGCGATGCGCGTGATGCCGGCGTTATTGACCAAAATGTGGGTGGTGCCGATTTGGGATCGGACGAACTGAGCGAGCGCTTCTACCTGCTGGACGTCACGGACATCCGCCTGAAAGGGTAGGGGTCTTTTGCCTGTTGCCGCCTCTACGGCGTTTGCCACGTGATGGGCGGTCTCTGCCCGCTGCCGGTAGCAGAAGACGACCTGAGCGCCCCGATGGGATAGGAGCCGGACGATGGCTTCTCCGATCCCCCGACT
Organism: Candidatus Caldisaccharidevorator malaysiensis; assembly: GCA_025057575.1. GTDB lineage: Bacteria > Armatimonadota > Fervidibacteria > Fervidibacterales > Fervidibacteraceae > Caldisaccharidevorator > Caldisaccharidevorator malaysiensis. The sequence goes on along the minus strand of JANXBO010000032.1, from coordinate 1,025 downwards.
GCCCCCTGTGACAACGGCAACTTTTCCGGATAAGGAGAGGGATTCATAGGGGCTCATTCCGCTGCTCATCGGCTCCTCCCTTTGCCTCCGTTAGAGGCTTTCCAAGGCATTAACGGTCTCATCCAGCGATTTGGGGTCTTCTACAGAAAAAGTCTGGACGTCGGGGAGGGTTCTTCTGACCAGCCCAGAAAGGACCCGACCGAAACCGACTTCCACAAAGATGCGGGCACCCAATTGGTAAAGGGTGTTGAGACAGTCCGTCCAAAGGACGGGGGAGGTTAACTGATCCACGAGCAGTCGCTGAATGACCTTGGGATCGGTCTCGGCTTTTCCCGTCACATTGGCAACGATCGGGATCCGAGGGGGATGAAAGGGGGTTGCCTCCACTGCTGTTCGGAACTGTTCACGGGCTTGCTCCATCAGGGGTGAGTGAAAAGCACCGCTGACTTTCAAGGGGACGGTCTTTATGGCACCGAACTGGCGGGCGACCTGAAGGATGAAGTCAAGGGGTTTTTTCTCACCAGAAAAGACGAACTGATCGGGGGCGTTAAAGTTGGCGATGACGACCTGACCGATTTTCTGGGCTTCTTCACAGAGTTTGAGCGCCTGTTCCTTTTTCATCCCGATGGCGGCGACCATTGACCCCTCGGGTGCTTGCTCCATCAGTTGACCCCGCAGCAGGACCAGTTCCAGTGCCTTCTCAAATTCCACAACGTCCGCACTGGTGACGGCGGTCCACTCCCCTAAACTGTGACCGGCGACCCAGTTTGGGGTAATCCCCCTCTCCGTCAACAGGACATAGGTCGCAAAGGAAACGGTCAGGATCGCCGGTTGCGCATTGCTGGTCCGTGACAGTTCTTCTTCGGGTCCTTCAAAGCAGATGCGGCTGATGGGGCGACCGGAAAGACGGTCGGTCAGGTCAAAAAAATCTTTGACTTGGGGAAAGAACTTGACCAGGCTGCGCCCCATTCCGACTTTCTGGACTCCCTGCCCGGGAAAGAGGAAAGCCAAAGCCATCGTCGTTG